>DAIRES010000040.1:2746-11798 GCA_036795465.1 Hyphomonadaceae bacterium | reverse complement strand
GTTCCGAATTGAAAGCCGCATCCAGCCATGCGGGATCGCGGCGATGATGCGCGGCGCGGTCCAGCCCCGCGGGGACCAGCGGGATATCGGCGGCGGGTGCGGAAAGGACCAAGGTATCAGAGCTTCCTGATGTTCGACCGGAAGCTGCGTATCGCACGTTGCCCGGCCAGTACGCCATACATGGCGAACGCGATCAGCGAGAGGAAGACCCAGACGAGGCCAAAAATTTTCAGGAAGCTGATGAAGTCCGCACCCTGCAGATAGCCGCGATCGATGCCGCTGAGCATGACGCCGGCCCCGGCGAGGAAGAACATCAGCGATGTGCCGAGGTATTTCAGAAGTGCGGCGCCGACCGGGCGACGGCGCAGGTAATAACGCACCGGGAAAACGATCGCGCCATAAAGGCCTGCGAAGGCGAGGCAGTACATCGCGATGATCGCCACGCCGCGATCCGAGGTGTCGGACGTGTACTGGCCAGCGGTGGTGATGAGCTGCCAGGCAGCGATTGCGAGGAAGCCGGGGATCAGGAACAGCCAGTCGATATAGCGGAAAGGCGGAATATCCGGCAGCTGGCGGATCGGCTTTCCGACTGATCCGGCGCGGCCGACATAGTCCTCGGCAGTCTTGGGCGCGACGCGGCCGGGATCGACCGCTTCGGAGATAAGCTCGCCGATGGCGTCGTCGAGCTTTCTCTCTTTTTCTTCGAGAGTGTCGTCATTGGCGGCCTGAGTGGCGGGGGCGCTTTTCAGGGCGCCTGGCGGACGTTTGCCGGCGGGGCCGCCGTCCGATTTCCCGGCGAGCGTCGCCAGATGCTCGACCAACTCGTCCATGTGGGCCATCGGATCGGGAAAGGCCTGGATCCAGTTGCGATCGGCCAGTTCGTAGAGATAGGCGCCGCGCGGCTGGGAGTTCTCGATCAGGATCGGAACGACGGGCTTGGCGAGACTGTCGGCTACGGCCAGCTCTTTCTTGAGCTGGCGCGAATTATTGCATTCCTCCGAGAAGAAGATCGCCAGCATCCGGGAACTGGACAGAGCTTCGACGATTGTTTCGCGCCAGTCGGCCCCGCCTTCGATGTTGGCGTCATACCAGACCGTGACGCCGCGCTGCTCCAGACGGCGCACGACGGAGGCCACGAGCTCGCGATCGGCCCGGCGATAACTCACGAAAATATCGTAGCGCGTCCCAGTCTCGGTCATGATCGGGCGC
Organism: Hyphomonadaceae bacterium; assembly: GCA_036795465.1. Classification (GTDB taxonomy): domain Bacteria; phylum Pseudomonadota; class Alphaproteobacteria; order Caulobacterales; family Hyphomonadaceae; genus UBA7672. The sequence continues at coordinate 10,589 of DAIRES010000040.1, read as the reverse complement.
TCCAGGCGCCGGAAAGCTTGACGTCCCCCGGCGGCATTTTCGCACACGATTCTGCTGGAATGGCCACATGCGCCCCCTGAATCAGCCCGACTCACGACGAAACATTGCAGCAGCGCGCGCAGGCTCCTATAACCTAGGTGCAGGTTGGTTGCGGACGAGCGGTTCGCCAACCCGGTCAGGTCCGGAAGGAAGCAGCCGTAACGAGTTTAGCTTGGGTCGTGACCAGCCTGCGCCTTTAACCCCTGCTTCCACAGCTGAAATAGATGCCCCCGCGGGTCCGGGTTGGCGTGATGGCGTCCGATGCGCCATATAGGGAGGATGGCCGCTAGGAAGCCCCCGAAACCCCCGTCTGACGGGCCGGAAGATGATGTCGCGGAACCGCGCGACACGATGACGGCGTCGATGTTCGGGGACGACGTGCCGCTGGGCCCGCCGGCCTATCAGGTGCTCGCCCGCAAATATCGTCCGACGCGGTTCGAGGATCTGGTCGGGCAGGAGGCCATGGTCCGGACGCTGGCCAACGCGTTCAAGACCGGGCGCATAGCGCATGCCTTCATGCTGACCGGCGTTCGCGGGGTGGGAAAGACCACCACGGCGCGCTTGCTGGCGCGGGCGTTGAATTACGAAACGAAGGACGTTCACCAGCCCTCGATGCAGCTGGACCCGCCGGGCGTTCACTGCGCCTCGATCATGGCGGGCAACCATCCTGACGTTCTGGAACTCGACGCCGCATCGCACACCGGCGTTTCCGATATGCGCGATCTTCTGGATGGATCGCGCTATGCGCCCGTTTCGGCGCGGTTCAAGGTTTATGTGATCGACGAGGTTCACATGCTGTCCACGGCGGCGTTCAACGCGCTGCTGAAGACGCTGGAAGAGCCGCCGCCGCATGTGAAGTTCATTTTCGCGACGACCGAGATCCGGAAAGTTCCGGTGACCGTTCTCTCGCGATGCCAGCGGTTCAACCTGCAGCGGTTCTCGACCGAGGCGCTGAGCCAGCATCTGGCCAATATCTGCGAGAAGGAGGGCGCGAAGATCGCCCCCGAAGCGCTCGCCCTGATCGCCCGCGCGGCGGAGGGATCGGCGCGCGATGGTCTTTCCATTCTCGACCAGGCGATCGTGCAGGGCGCGACTGAATCCGGCGGCAAGGAAGTGAGCGCCGAACAGGTGCGCGATATGCTGGGCCTTGCGGATCGTTCGCGCGTGCTCGACCTGATGGAGAAGATCATCGCGTCGGATCATCAGGCGGCGCTGACGGAGGCTTCGGCCCTGCTTGAGCAGGGGGCGGATGCGCCCGTGCTTATCAAGGACCTGATGGACTCGGTCGTCGAGATTTCGCGCGCGCAGGCGCTGAAGGATGCATACGCGTTCGTTGGCCCGGCTGACTGGGCGATGCGGACCAAAGCGATGGCCGCTCAGCTTTCGCCGGCGCAATCGGCGCGGATGTGGCGATTGCTGTTGCAGGGATTTGAGGATTGCGCACGGGCGCCTGATCCGCCCGCTGCGGCACAGATGGTTGTTCTCAGGCTCGCGGCGGCCGCGAGCCTTCCGTCGCCGGAAGACGCGATGCGGCTTCTTGCGGGTGGGGCCGCTGTGACGCCCCCAAAGTCCCAGCCTGAGCGCGAAAATCCGCGCGCCGAGGCGCCGGTCGCTTCTGCGCCTGCGCCGCATGATGATTACGGGCATCACCCCATCGTCCGCATGTCTTCGCTGCGCGAGATCATTTCCGAGCTTGAGGCGCGGCGGGAGATTTCGCTGAAGTACGAGATCGAGCGTTTCGTGCGGCCGGCGGAGATCGACTTCGGGCATTTCAACTACACCGCCGCGCCGGGCACGCCGTCGAATCTTTCGCAGAAGATCAAGGACTGGCTGGAGAGCGTCAGCGGCGTGGAGTGGGAAGTCCTGCAATCGGGCGATGGATCGGCCGAGAGCACGAGCGAACTTCGCAAGCGCCGTGGCCGCGAGAAGCAGCAGGCAATCGAGGCGCATCCGCGCATTGCCGAGGCGCTGCGGGTTTTTCCGGGGTCGCGCGTTCTGCGGATCGAAGATCCTGATGCGGCCGACGAGATGGAAGAAATCCCTGAGCCGTCGCGGCCCAATGTGATCCATGTCGATTTCGGCCATCGTGAACGGCTCGACGAAATCATCCCCGACCCTGAAGAGCGTGAGGACGACGAATGAAGGACCTCTCCGATATCATGCGCCAGGCGCAGGACATGCAGAAACGCCTGCAGGAAGCGCAGGCGAAAATGGAAGAGCTGACGGCTGAAGGCTCTTCGGGCGGCGGGATGGTGAAAGTCACGCTGAAGGGCAAGGGCGAGATTCATGCGCTGGAGATCGACCCTTCGATTCTTGTCCCGGCTGACAAGGAGATGGTCGAGGACCTCGTGAAGGCGGCGCATGCCGATGCGCGGCGCAAGCTGGACGATGCGATGGCCGAGGCGATGAAGAACGCGACCGGCGGACTGGGCGGGATGTTGCCCGGGTTCAAGCTGCCGTTCTGATTTTTCCTTCAATGAGGCTTTGGTTCTGGATTGTCATCCCGGCCGAAGCGAAGCGGAGAGCCGGGAGCCATTGAGAGGCTGTCGTACTCTTGCAATGGTTCCCGGGTCTCGCTGCGCTCGCCCGGGATGACAAGTCTTCACTGATCGCGATCTAGCTTTTCGGATCGCCATTGGGCGGATCTCGCTTTAGCGAGAATTTCGGCGTGGGCGTGACGTGCGGGGTGGGGGCGCTCTTCTTTTTCTGGGCGGGGCGGAGGCGGCGATAGATGCGCCAAGCGAGGACGCAGAAGACGAGGGCTGCGCCGCCGAAGAAGAGCCAGGGCATGTTGGGCGACTGCATCAGGAAATCGCCGATGAAGCTGAGCCCGCCCGGCGTGAAGCCGAGGACGAGGAAGATCAGCGGGATCGCCACGGCGGCGATCATCAGGGCGATTTCGTGCGGTTTGAATTCCATGGTGTTGGTCTAAAACTTTATCGGTTCGAGTGGAAGCCGTTCGGGCATGGGGGCGCGTTCCCGCCGGCGGCGGGTTGGGCATGATTGCGGGCTGGCGGGACTAGCTGGTGTCGTGCGCGGCGAGGGCGCTGTGACAGGCCTGCGCGAAAAGCGGAATCCACATTTCGGGCTCGACGTGGCGAACGCGATGCGGTTTGCGCAGGGCGGGTTCGGCGACGCGCGCGAGGGCCAGTGCGCGCTCTTTCGCATGGATCAGGCGGCGGGCCGTGCCGACGATGATCGCGCCGGGATTTGCGGCGACACGCTCGAGTGCGTCGAGACGCGCGGCGAGGCCGGGCGCGGGGATGAGCCTTTCCCATTCGTCGTAATGGCGGCGCCAGTCATACAGGCTGGGCGGCAGGGCTTCGGGATCATGCGGCGGGCGGGGCCGGCGCGCCGCGCGTGGCGGGGGATCGCTTGCGATGCGGTGCGAGGCGGCGTGTTCGGGCGGGTGCCAGTCGGGGTCCTGCCGCGAAAGGCGTCCGTGGCGGTCGAGCGGGTTTGGCGCGCGGGTGCGCGGCATGGGCGGGCCGCCATTGTGGCCGATGCGCAGGGCGCGGACGCGCGGCGCGCCGAGGGACAGTATCGGGTCGGCGGGAAAGGGGATGTGGCAATTGGGCGTTCGCGTTGGTGCGCTATGTGCGCGGCCGCGTGAAGGCGATGTGGATGGTTCGCGCAGGCTGAAGATCCGGAAGGAGCGTTGGGCGCGCGATGCCGGCGATGGACGTTTTGCGCGATGGCGTGCGCGTTGTGCGGGCGGCGCGAGAACGAGGGCGGCTGTGAGGATCAGGCGGCGCACGGCGCTTTCGACGCCCTGCAGCCAGATGGCGATGCGCGCGCCTTCCTCGCGCTGGACGCCGGTGGCGCGCATCGCCGCGCGATCGCAGCCGCGCAGCACGAACGCAATCCATCCACGCGCCTGGCTCCAGAGCGAGCGCAAGGCGGCGGGGAAGATGTGGTCGTGCGTTTCCTGTGACGGCGTGTTCATGGCGCGCATTATGCGCGCGAGTGGAGGGGGTGGGGACGGAGGGGTTTTTGTCCTCCAGGTGTGGCGTTGATTGTGTTGGGGAAAGAGGTGGAGGATTCGACGGAGTTTGGTGCGGATGGCGGGCCGACCCCCACCTGTCCTCCCCCTTTTAGGGGGAGGGACCCTGATGCACGATCTATCTTCGATGGCAGGTAAGTTCTCGCAACGAAGTCCCTCCCCTAAAAGGGGGAGCACAGGTGGGGGTCGGGTTCAGCGTGAGCAGCCTCTGGGTTCCGACTCACGCGCTTTGCGAGTGTGCGGAATGACAAGTTGTGCGGCCTACTTCGCCGCCAGATGTTTCTCGAGGAACGTGGCTTCCTGGCGGGAGTAGAAGAGGCGGTTCTTCAGCTTGCGCCAGCCGTGGCCTTCGTCGGGTAGGCGGATGAAGGTGGCGGCGATGCCGTTCTTGCGGAGGGCTTTGACCATCACTTCGGTTTCGCTGATGTCGATGCGCGGGTCCATCATGCCGTGGGCGTAGAGCATGGGGATCTTGATCTTGTCGGCGTTATTGATGGGCGAGATCTCGGTGTAGAATGTCTTCCACTCGGGATCGGCGATGTCGCCGTATTCGATCTTGTCGGATGCCTTGAGGCCGGGTGAGGCGACTTCGAGGCCGGTGACCCAGTTGCCGATGCCGAAGAGGGAGACGCCGGCCTTGAATGCATCGGGATATGCGCCGACGACGGCGTTGACCATGTAGCCGCCATAGGAGCCGCCCATGACGGCGGCGCGGTCTGCATCGACGCGGCCGTCTGTTTTCAGGAAGGCGAGCATGTCGACAAGGTCGCGCACGCTGTCGAGGCGTTTGCGGCCGTCGTCGAGCGTGGAGTAGGTGCGGCCGAAGCCGCGCGAGCCGCGTACGTTGGGCGCGAAGACGGCGATGCCGCGATCGGCATAGTATTGCGCGTTGACGCTGAATGTGGGGCGCGACTGGCCGGAGGGGCCGCCGTGGACGTCGAACAGGACGGGCGGTTTGGCGCCGGGTTTGGTGGACGAGGCGTCGGGCAGGTAGAGCAGTCCCTGCAGTTCGACGCCGTCCTGCGCTTTCATGCGGAGCGAGATGGGCTTCACGAGGCGATCCGGGTTGAGGCCGGCGAGGCTGGCCTTGAAGACGGTGTTCGATTTGCCGGTGGCGAGGTCGAGCACGACGATGTCGCCGGGCGTTTTCCAGCCATTGACGTTGATCGACATCTTCGCGCTGGCGAGGCCGCAATTGAGGCCATAGACGCCCTCGGGCAGAGCGGGCGTGGGGAGCATTTTCTTCGTGGCGAGATCCTGGATGGAGAGCTTGCTGAAGCCGTCCTCGTTGGTGGTCCAGGCGAGCCATTTGGCGTTGGCGCCACAGAGCGAGACGTTCTCGATGTTGAAGGGGGCTTCGTGGAGGATAGTGGTCTTGTTGGCGACGATGTCGTGGAAGGCGAGGGCTGCGAATTCGCGGCCTTCGCTGGAGGCGAAGTAGAAGCCCTTGCTGTCGGGCGTCCAGGCGAAGTCGCCATCGGTGTGGTTGGCGCGGGATTCCGGGGCGGCGAGCGTGGTGAGCTTGCCGGACCTGATATCGAGCAGCATGAGCTTGTCGGATTCTTCGCCGACGCCTTCGCTGACGATGGCGGTTGCGCCATCTGGCGAGACGGATTGCACGCCGGTGTCGAGATGGCCTTGCGCCAGCAGTTTCGGCGCGCCTTCGGATGTGGCGAGGTAGATGTCGAAGTCGGAGCCGTTGCGGTCTGGCGAGGAGAATAGCAGCGACTGGCCATCTGGCAGGAAATCTCCGAACTGGCGGAAGGAGCCTTCCTTCGCGGCGAGGAGTTCGCGTTCGATGGCGCCGTCGGCGGAGATGAGGTTGAAGCTTTCCTGTTCGTTGCCGTTGTTGTCGGCGCCGTAGAGGATGGATTGGGAATCCGGCGCCCAGCGGAAGAAGGTGATGCCATTGCCGAAGGTGAGCTGTTTCGGCTGGCCGCCTTCGGTGGGGATGACCCAGAGCTGGGGCGCGCCGGTGATGCGCCAGTTGATGGCGATCAGCTTGCCGTCCGGCGAGATCACGCCGCCGGCGCCGATGGCGAGGATGTAGCGGGCGATGTCGGCCGGGTCTGCGCCGGCATTGCCGACGGTGACGGCTTCGTCGGCGGGCTGGATCGCCTCGATGGAGAGGTCTGCGCCGCCGGCGCCGCCATAGCTGGCTTTCGGCTTGTCAGCGGCCGGGGCGGCGGCGGGGGCTTCGCCGTTGCAGGCGGCGAGCGAAATGGAGGCCAGCAGGGCGGCGGCAAGGCGGAGACGCATGAAAGACCCCTCGAAAGCTGGCCGGACGCTAGACAATCCGGGGCTTATTGCCAGAGGTTTCGGTGTGCGGCGGGTTCGGGTTAGAAGGCGCCATGTCCTTGCGCATTGCCTTCATGGGTTCGCCCGATTTTTCCGTTCCGACGCTGGAGGCGATCATCGCCGCCGGGCATGAGGTGGCGTGCGTTTATTCGCAGCCGCCGCGGCCTGCGGGGCGGGGGAAGCAGCTGACCAAGACGGCTGTGCATGAAGCGGCGGACCGGCACGGGATCGAGGTGCGGACGCCAGTGAACTTCAAGGCGGCGGAGGATCGCGAGGCGTTCGCGGCGCTGAAGCTCGATACCGCGGTGGTGGTGGCGTATGGGCTGCTGCTGCCGAAGGCTGTGCTGGATGCGCCGCGGCTGGGGTGTTTCAACATTCACGGCTCGATCCTGCCGCGCTGGCGCGGGGCGGCGCCGATCCATCGCGCGGTGATGGCGGGCGATGCTGTCACGGGCGTGCAGGTGATGCGGATGGATGTGGGGCTGGATACAGGCCCCGTGATGCTGACCGCGACGACGCCGATCAGTGAGGATGACACGACCGGGAGCGTGCATGACCGGCTGTCTCAGCTGGGCGCGACGCTGATGGTGGAGGGGCTGGCGCTGCTGGAGGCGGGGCCGGTGACGCTGGTGGAGCAGGCTGGCGAAGGCGTGACCGTGGCGGCGAAGGTGAGCCCGGCGGAGGCGCGGATCGACTGGCGCAAGTCTGGCGCGGAGGTGAGCGCGCATATTCGCGGGCTGTCGCCGTTTCCCGGGGCGTGGTCCGAAGTGGAGGGGCAGCGCGTGAAGGTGCTGCATGCGAAGGCGGAAGCCGGACGCGGGGAGCCGGGGGTGGTGATCGACGATAACCTGCTGGTGGCTTGCGGCGAGGGCGCGGTGCGGCTGACGCGCTTGCAGCGGGCCGGCAAGGGGCAGATGACTGCGGAAGAGTTCCAGCGCGGGGCGCGCATCAACCGGGGCGAACGACTGCCATGAGGGAGTTTTCATGAGTGAGCGGACATTCCGCGTGATGACGCAGGCTGACAAGCCCGCCGTGCTTGATCTCAGCACGCGCGCGTTTGGACAGCCTGACGAGGCGCGCATCATCGAGCAGCTGGAAAAGGACAATGACGTGGTCCTGCAGATCGTTGCCGAGAGCGACGGGCAGATCGTGGGGCACATCCTGTTCTATCGGGTGGGCGTATATGGCCGGCTGGGCGCGGTGGGGCTTGGCCCGATGTCGGTGGACCCGTGGGTGCAGAAGGAAGGCATCGGCAAGAGCCTGGTGCTGCACGGGCTCAAGATGCTCAACGATGTGAGTGTGCCGATCGTCTTCGTGCTGGGGCATGACTGGTTCTATCCGAAGTTCGGGTTCTCCGTGGCGCAGGCGGCGGAGTTCCAGACGTCGCTGAAGGGCGATCACTTCATGGCGCTGCGCCTGCGGCATGGGCCGCCCATGTCGGGGCGGCTGATCTTCCCGGACGCATTCGGGGTGCCCATTGCCGAGGTATAAGCTGACGGTCGA
>DAIRES010000040.1:0-2646 GCA_036795465.1 Hyphomonadaceae bacterium | reverse complement strand
GCGGGGAAAACGCACAGCATTTGCTGACTTTTCCCGAGGGCGCTGCGCCCTAGGTTAGGGACATTGGGATTGATTTGTGAGCGCATTTCCCTCCCCGGAAATGGCGTTGTTGCTTTTGATGACACTCGTTTTTCTGATTTTGGAGGCGTGGTTTGACTAACGCTCGCACGGTGGCCAGGGCGCAAACGGGCACCCAGGGACTGGACGATATTCTGGCAGGCGGGCTCGCGCCGGGACACGTCTATCTGCTGGAGGGAAACCCTGGCACGGGCAAAACCACGCTGGCCCTGAAATTCCTGCTTTCGGGTTCGGAAAAGGGCGAGGGCGGCCTCTACATCACGCTTTCCGAAAGTGAAGACGAATTGCGCTCTGGCGCCGCCTCGCATGGCTGGACGATCGACGACAAGATCGAGGTCTTCGAACTGGTGCCGCCGGAAAGCCGGCTCGACCCGGACATGCAGCAGAGCCTTCTGTACTCATCCGACCTTGAGCTTGGCGAGACGACGAAGCTGATCTTCGAGGCTATCGAGCGGGTGAAGCCCAAGCGGATCGTGCTGGACAGCCTGTCGGAGATCCGGCTGCTGGCGCAGAACTCGCTGCGCTATCGCCGGCAGATTCTGGCGCTGAAGCACTATTTCTCGCGCAATGGCGCGACGGTGCTGCTGCTGGACGACCTGACATCGGAAGTGATGGACAAGACCGTGCACAGCGTCGTGCATGGCGTGATCCGGCTTGAGGAGCTGGCGCCGGATTATGGCGCGGAGCGGCGGCGGCTGCGGGTGATGAAATATCGCGGTACGCGGTTTCGCGGCGGGTGGCATGACTTTGTCATCCAAACGGGCGGCGTGACGGTGTTCCCGCGCCTCGTCGCATCCGAGCACCGCATCAAGTTCGACCGTGGGCAGAACGCGAGCGGCCTCAAGGAGCTGGACGCGCTGCTGGGCGGCGGGATCGAGCGTGGGTCAAGCGTGCTGGTGATCGGCCCGGCCGGAACGGGGAAGAGCACATTCATCTTCCAGTTCATCGAGGCTGCGGTGAAGCGCGGCGAGAAAGCTGCGCTGTTTGTGTTCGACGAAGAGTTGAGCCTGCTGTTCGATCGCACGAAGGCCATGGGGTTCGACCTGGAAAAGATGGTGGCGGACGGCACGCTAATCGCCGAACAAGTGGATGCTGCGGAGCTTTCGCCGGGCGAGTTCGCCCATCGAGTTCGTGAGCGCGTCGATGGCGCGAATGCCAAGACCGTGGCGATCGACAGCCTGAATGGCTATAGCGCGGCGATGCCGGACGAGAATTCGATAATCCTGCATGTGCACGAGCTGTTGCAGTATCTGAACCGGCAGGGCGCGACGACGTTCCTGACGGTTGCCCAGCACGGGTTGGTCGGCGACATGAAATCGCCGGTGGATGTGACCTATCTGGCCGACACGGTTATCCTGCTCCGCTACTTCGAGGCGCTTGGCCGCGTGAAGCGCGCCGTCTCGATCATCAAGAAGCGCACGGGCTGGCACGAGGATACGATCCGCGAGTATCGTATCGGCAATAGAGGGCTTTTGCTCGGCGGGGCGCTGGACGAGTTCCAGGGCGTGTTGCGTGGCGTGCCCACCTATGTCGGCAAGACGGGTATCCTGCCGGACAGCATAAGCGAGGAGTGACGGAAATCGCACAAGGCGATCGCTCTTTGCTTGCTCTGGTCTTTGCTCCGCACGGGCGCGACTCAGCGATTGCGGTGACGCTGCTGCATGAGGCGGGGATAGATGCTGCGGCATGCATCACGAGCGACGCTCTTGCGTCTGCGCTGGGCGATTCCGTCTCGATGGTGGTGGCGTCCGAAGAGGCGATGCGGCTTTCGGATACGTCGACGCTGCGGGCCTGGATTGACGCCCAGCCGCCATGGTCTGATCTGCCTTTCATCGTGTTTACACATCGCGGCGGCGGGCCGGACAACAATCCGGCGGCGGCGCGTCTGGCGGAGACGTTCGGCAACGTCACTTTCCTTGAGCGTCCGTTTCACCCGACGACGTTCGCAAGTATCGCGCGCACGGCGCTGAAGGCGCGACGGCGGCAGTTTGAAGCGCGGGACCGGCTGGAAGAGCTGAATGAGAGCCAAGAGCGGCTGGCGACCGCGATGATGGCCGGCAGGCTGGGGTCGTGGTCGATCGATGTCGATACGCGCGTGTTGGAGACGTCGCCGCTTTGCCGCGAGATCTATGGCTACAAGGCGGATGAGCGTTTCACGTATGACGACCTGCTCGCCATGATCCACCCCGCCGATGCGCCGGCGATGCAGGCTGCTGTGCAGCGGAGCGTCGGTGAGGGCGAGGACTACAATATCGACTACCGCACGACGTGGCGTGACGGGACGCAGCACTGGGTTCAGGTCAATGGTCGGGTGCTGAAGAATCCGGATGGTTCGGCGCGGGGACTGGTCGGCGTGGCGATGGATATCACCGCGCGCAAGCAGGCCGAGAACGCGCTGCGCGACGCCAACGAGACGCTGGAGCGGCGGGTTACGGAACGCACGAGCGAGCTGGAGCACTCGCACGACAAGGTGCTCGCCGAGATACGCCAGCGCGAGCAGGTGGAGGACCAGCTTCGGCAGGCGCAGAAGATGGAGATCATCGGCCAGCTGACGGGCGGCGTGGCGCA
>DAIRES010000231.1:2257-4848 GCA_036795465.1 Hyphomonadaceae bacterium | reverse complement strand
GGATCCTGGACCGCCCCAGCGTCAAGCTCACGAAGTCCGGAAGCTCACCCAAGGCCGGCAGGATTCGTCGGGCGGTAACGGAAACCGAGACGCCGCACACAAAAAGCGTGAGCTCACGGACGCCAGTTCGTGAGGTGATCCCGATGACTTGGCCGTGAGTCAACAGCGAGCTTCTTGCGGGATCGCGCGCCGTCATCAACCTGACGGGAGAAACTTTGGGAGAAATCTATGCGGATCCGGATTTTGGCAGGGGTGGCCGCGCTAGCCATCGCAGGCGCAGCAGGAACGGCTCTGGCCTACAAGGTCGATGACAAGATTGAGATCCCCGCCGCCGTCGACGATTTCAGGCTGGCTGATCATGAAGGGTTTGCCCACAGCCTCAGGCGCCTGAACGATGTCGATGCTGTGGTTCTCTTGTCCCACATCAACGGCGACGCCGGCTCGCGGAACGCTGCGAAGGCTCTGGAGCTCCTGAAGACACAATACCCGAAGGTCGAGTTCATGATGCTGAACTCTGCATTGGGCGCTACTCGCGATCAGAACGCGACGGAGGCGAAAGCCCAAGGCCTCACCATTCCGATTTTGCTTGATGAGCAGCAACTCGCGGGCGAGCAGCTGGGCGTGAGCTATGCTGGCGAAGCGTTCGTGCTGCAGCCAAGAACGCTCAAGGTTCTTTATCACGGCAAGGTCGATGGAGCCGGGAAGGCGCTTGCCGACATCGCGGCGGGCAAGATGCCGTCGGTCGCAAAGATGGAAGGCTCAGGAACGGCGATCGCATTCCCGGAGCGTGGTCGTCGCGCCCAGCATGCGCAGATTTCGTATGAGAAAGACATCGCACCAATCCTGATGGACAAATGCGTAAGCTGCCACCAGGACGGCGGCATCGGTCCTTTTGCAATGAAGGACTACGCAGTCGTCAAAGGGTTCGCCCCGATGATCCGTGAAGCGATCCGCACGGACACCATGCCGCCATGGTATCCTGACACGAGCGCCAAGAAGCTGAAGCACGACGGTGCGCTGAGCAATGAGCAGATCAAGACGATCGTCCACTGGGTAGAAGCGGGCGCGCCGCGTGCCGGCGGACCGGATCCGCTGGCGGCGGCTGCAACGGTTGCTCCGGAATGGCCGAACGGTAAGCCGGACCTGATCCTGAACATCCCCTCGCACGACCTTCCGGCGTCTGGTGTCGTCGATTACCAGACCAAGATCGCGTCGAATCCGACGACCAAATCGCGCTGGGTGAAGGCATCGGCGTTCTTGCCGGGCGACCGTCGCGCCGTGCACCACATTCTGGCAGGCCACATTCCGGGCAAACCTCTGGAAGGTCCCGCGTCAATGTCGCAATGGCAAAACAGCTATGGCCAGTACGGAACAGGCGGCGCCGGCTGGGAGGCGCCCGCAGGGTGGGGCGTCGAGCTGCCGGCAGGCGGTTCCATGGGCTTCCAGATGCACTACACGCCCTATGGCAAGGCGAGCGTCGATAACTCGAAGATGGGCCTGTATTTCTATCCCGAGGGCGAAACTCCCACCTACATCATGCGGAACGCGGTGATCACAGACCCCTTCATGGAGGTCGAGCCGGGCAAGGACATGCACAAGGAGGTCTCGTATCTCCAGTTCCCGAAAGAGGCGATCCTCTTCTCGGCGATGTTCCACACCCATGTGCGCGGCCAGGCCGCCCGTCTGGAGATGGTCGAAAAAGACGGCAAGCGCACCACGCTGCTCAACTTGCCGCGTTTCGATTTCAATTGGCAGACCGTCTATCACTTCGACGAGCCGGTCCGCGTGCCGGCGGGCGCCAAGATCGTTTCAAACAACTGGTATGACAATTCGGTACGCAGCGGATCCAACCCTGATCCGAAACAAACCGTGGTCTGGGGCGATCAGTCCTGGGAAGAAATGCTCTACACGTCGCTGTTCTACCAATGGACAGACGAACGCGTGGGCGCTGAAGCCGACGCCACGAAAGAGATGCTGTCCTGTCGCATGTTCTGTGCACTCGACACCAACCTGGATGAGAAAGTTCAGCTTGCCGAAATGAATCCCCGCATTCGCGCCGCCGTAGCGCCGAAGTTCGCCGAGTTCGACGTCAACAAGGATGGCGGCATCGACAAGAGCGAGTTCAAGCCGGTTCTGGCGGTAGTCCAGCCGATTCTGGCGAATGAGCGCGCGAACCCAGCTCCTCGGCCCATGCAGACCGCGCAGGCAAATCGGTAAGGACATATAGGCTTCAGGGCGCCAGGCATCCTTCGCAAAACCGGGTATAGTAACAGCGCGGCCTGACCGCGGCCCGGTGCGAGGGATGTTGCCATGAAGGATGTTGCTGTCGTCGGCTATTGCCGGACCGGGATCGCGAGGGCGTTCCGGGGAGCGTTGAACCAGACGCATGGCATTCCGCTCGCAGCCCACGTGCTGAAGGAAGCCGTGGCGCGGGCAGGGGTTGAGAGCGGGGAGGTTGAGGACGCGGTTCTTGGCTGCGGCCTGCCTCAGGGCGCGACCGGTCATAATATCGGGCGCACGGCGGCGCTGGAGGCGGGGTTCGATGTGCCCGGCGTGACGGTGAACCGCTATTGCGGCTCGGGGCTCACGGC
>DAIRES010000231.1:0-2157 GCA_036795465.1 Hyphomonadaceae bacterium | reverse complement strand
GGCGATGTTGATCTGTGGGAGCTGCACGAAGCCTACGCGGTCACCACGCTGTACAACCAGACGCAGCTTGAGACGCCGTGGGAAACTACCAACGTCAATGGCGGGGCAATCGCGCTGGGCCACCCCTATGGCATGTCGGGCATCCGCTATCTTGGCTCGACGCTGATGGAGCTGGGGCGGCGCGGGAAAAACAAGGCTGTGGTGGGCGTCTGCACGGCGGGCGGGATGGCGACGGCGGCATATCTGGAACGCGTTTAGGCCTGCCGGCTGCCGGGTTGTATTTCGGGCCGTTTCCCGCCATTGGTCCTCCCGAAAGCGAGGCTTCCATGGCTATTCATCACCACGAGGGCGATCTTCCGGCGGACGTGACCTTCACGGGTTCCGTCGCCATCGACACGGAGACGATGGGTCTCAACCCGTTCCGTGACGCTCTCTGCGTGGTGCAACTGTCGGACGGGAAGGGCGATGCGCATGTCGTTCGCCTGAAGCGGCCGGACTATGATTGCCCGAATCTCAAGGCGCTGGTGTCGAACCCGCGCGTGCTGAAGATCTTCCATTTCGCGCGCTTCGATCTGGGCATGATCCAGCAATGGCTCGGCGCGCCGTGCTTCCCGGTCTATTGCACCAAGATCGCCTCGCGGCTGGCGCGCACCTACACGGATCGCCATGGCCTCAAGGACCTGTCGCGTGAACTGCTGAACCTCGACATGTCGAAGGCGCAGCAGAGCTCGGACTGGGGCGCCGACAAGCTGTCGGACGCGCAACTCGCCTACGCCGCTTCGGATGTGACGCATCTGCACGAGCTGAAGGCGAAGCTGGACGTCATGCTGGCGCGTGAAGGCCGAACCGAGCTGGCGCAGGCCTGCTTCGATTTCCTGCCCGTGCGGGCCGCCCTCGACCTGTCCGGCTGGGCCGAGCAGGACATTTTTGCACACAGCTAGGGTTTTCCGCCTCTTTTGGGCCTTGTGACTGAGGTCAAAAGGTTTCCCTGCGCCGGGTTCCCGTTTTAGGCTGGGTCATGGTCACCGCCGTCAGTTCGCACCATTCAATGGACCTCTGGGGTCCACGGCGCGCCACCTCGCTGAAGGAAGCGCGGCGGCGGACGGCGCTGGTGCATATCCTGCGGCTGCTTTTCACCATCGGGGCGGTTCTGTCTGCCGGAACGCTAGTGGGCACCATCATCAATTCCAGCCTCGCGCCCGCGCCGGTTTCCGGCCCGACGTCCGGGCTCAGCGTCACGGTTCTTGGGCCGCGCTTCGAGGGCTTCGATTCCAACGACCGGCCTTACAGCCTGACGGCCGAGACGGCTCGCCGCCGCCGCGAGGATGTGTCGCTCATCGATCTGGTGAACCCACGGCTGGAAGACGCCGCCTCGTCGGTCGTGCAGGCCCGCGAAGGCGTGTGGAACGCCGACACGGAGGTTCTGGACCTTGTGGGCGATGTCGTGATGACGGATGCGGGCGGGTACACGTTCACGTCGCAGCGCACCCGCATGTATGTGAAGAACAACCGCGTCGAGGGGCAGACGCCTCTGAACGGGGTTGGGCCCATTGGCGAGATCAGGGCCGATGAGTATGAGGTTCTGGACGATGGCAACCGGATCATCCTCGAGGGCAATGTTTGGACAAGATTCACGCCCAAAAGGAAGCGCGGCCAGACGGCCAGGGGCGGGGGCAACTAGGACGATGACCATGACATTCAGGCATATCCCGCTTCTTATCGCCGGCGCCGCCGGCGCCATCCTTCTCGCTGGTCCTGCTGCTGCGCAGATCGGCCGTGGCGATGCGCCGGTGGAGATCACCTCCAAGAAGGGCGAATACCTGCAGAACGAGGGACGCGGCGTTTATACCGGCGACGTGGTCGCCACGCAGGGCGAAAGCCGCATCACCACAGACAAGCTCACCGTGATCTGCTCGAAGACCAAGCCTGCCGCCGGCGAGGAAGCCGTCTGCGAGGCGATGGAGCAGCTGGTTGCCGAAGGCCGCGTCTATTACACGGCGCCCGACGTGAAGATCCGTGGCGATCGTGCGCGCTATGACTATCCCACCGACACGATCACCATTACCGGCGACGTCATCCTGTCGCGTGGCAATGAAGGCGTCGTGCGCGGGACGCAGGTGGTTTACATGGTCGCGGAGGGTCGCACCGTGATCACGG
>DAIRES010000230.1:0-4858 GCA_036795465.1 Hyphomonadaceae bacterium | reverse complement strand
CGCCCGTGCGCCAGTCATCCTGCCGCGACACGGCCGCGAGACGGGCCAATCCTTCGGATAGCTGATCGATCTTCATACATAGGACACCTATGTAATGCGTCGGGTTCTGTCAAGCCATCATGCGTGGGTTGGCGGCTCAAGAACCAAAGGCAGAATAAGCGATAGGCGGGCAGGCGAGTCTTCCGGGCGCGCATCTACAATGCTTCTATGTGAGCAGCAGCGTCGTACAGGCAAAGTTTGACTCGTCGCGGAGCGCGTGTGCGCGATCATTGCAACGTCCGGCTTTCACAACATCACTTACGCCTTGGGGCCGGGAGTGAATATGCCGCGCAGTTGTTGGTGGGCCTAGAAGCTCCCGACGGCCGCGACAAAGAGAAACACGAACAACAGAGTCAGGAGCATCATGTTGACGAGCATGCGGACCATGCCGCGTTCGTTCTCGTTCTTGATTCCCATTGCATCGCAAACCGCATTCGAAGGTCGCATCAGCAGCCGAAGCATCGCCAGTTCCTCGCTTATCGCCAGACGGCGCAACTTGTCGCCGTCCCAAACCTTGCACTTCTGCAGAATAAAAGCAATATATTGAATACTTCTTTAGGAGCGACCATGCGCCTCAACCTCCAGTCGGACTACGCGCTCAGGATGCTGATGCACCTTGCGTCCAGTCCTGACCGCCTGGTCACGATCGGTGAGGTCGCCGACCGGTTCCGGATTTCTCACAACCACCTGATGAAGGTCGCCTACCTGCTGGGAAAGGAAGGGCTGATCACGACGGTACGCGGACGCTCCGGTGGACTGCGGCTGGCGGGGAGAGCAGAGAAGATTCGGGTCGGCGACGTCGTCCGACGGATGGAGGGCGACATCCACATCGTCGAGTGTTTCGCGGCAGAGCCTGGCGGATGCGTGATTTCGGGCGCGTGCAAGCTCAAAGGGGTGATGCATGAAGCGCTGAATGCGTTTCTCAACGTACTCGACCGGTACACGCTGGCGGATTTGGTCGCGAATCCAAAACTTCGTGCATTGTTGAACAGCGAGGCCGCCTGATGGGCGATCCTGTAGTTACAGCTCATGCGCGTCGCGCCGAGATCCAGCGCCGCGCCAATACCATCGGTATCGACGAGGCCTATATATCGTTGTTGGTAGAAGAATTCTACAGGCGCATCCGCGCCGACGAGACGCTTGGACCCATTTTCGAGGAAGCGATCGGAGACCGATGGGAGTATCATCTTCCGCGAATGAAGAGCTTCTGGGCTTCGGTCGCACTCAATGCGGGCACATATTCTGGTCAGCCAGTTCCGGCCCACAAGAAGTTGAACCAGGTCCAGCAATCCCATTTCCAGACCTGGTTGGCGCTGTTTCGCCAGACCCTGCAAGACACCGCTCCCACCCCCGAAGCGGTGGACTATTTCATGGAGCGCGCCAATCGGATCGCTGAAAGCCTGCAGCTCGCGATGTTCGGCTTTCCTGGCTTGCCCGTGAAACGACAAGGGTGACGAGATGAATGATACTCCGACGCCGTCACCATATCGCTCAACGCCCGTGTTCGACGAAGCCACCTTACCGGCCGCCCTTCGCCGCGAGCACCGCACCAAGCTGGGTGTGTGGGGTGTCATTCGTGTTTTGGACGGAGAGCTGAAGCTGACCTTCACGGAAACAGGCGACACCCAGATGCTCTCGCCCGGCGCGCCCGGTCTCATACTGCCGGACCAGCCGCATCTGGTCGAACCGCAAGGCCCGGTGCGAATGCAGGTCGATTTTTATCACGAATGTCCGAACTCGAACTCGCTGGCGACAAAGGGCTAGAAGTCCCAAAGACCGAAAGCGGAGAGCGCTTGGCGCCATCATTCGAACGCGCTGGTCGAGTGGTGTCTCACCAGCGGTCGTGCGCTACCCGGAACTCCAACAAAACCAGCCTTGCGGATCGATGCCGTTGAGCCTGGGCGCCGCCAACAAGAAATACGTTGCCGCTGCCCGCGATCAGTATCGGCGGACCAATCGCGACCTGCTGGCTCTCGAAAGGAATACCGGGAGCCGCACGCCCTACGTGACCAATAGGATGCTCATTGACGTTGCGTGGCGCGCAAATCCTGAGGCAGCTCGCCTCGGGGCTGAGTAACTGTTCGCGTACCGACTTTCGGCGAGATCGAGTCAACTGTCTGGTGCTCTGCCTTTGACTGGAGCCTCGCATGCAGCACGTTTACGATCTTTGGTTTGAGCGCGTCGTGCGCCGACCCTCTTCGCGAGATTATCTCGAAGTCTCGCACGTGTTGGTCGTGGTCACCGATCTATTGACCGACCTCGACATCACAGACTCCGATGCGCTCGACTATCTCGAGACCGAGCTACGCCGGCAGTACGCCGAGGCGAACGATATCCGCTTCGTGCCGCTGGGGCGTGGGACGCGGAAAGGCCAGTGAGCTGATGCCGGGACCATAGCGCACGACCAGGTCAAAGGCGCTAGGTCCTCGAACGCAGCCGGGTTGAGCTACCCGTTGCGGTGTCACAAAAGCCAAAAGACGTTCGGGTCACTGACGGGAGTCAGTTTGCGCCTTGATGGACAGCGCTGTCGAGCGAGGTATTGAGTTGTGGCTTGGTTGAGCGCAAGCCATCGGATCGTTCCCCCCACGTAAACAGAGGATGACACAGCGATGCCGACAGGGATTGATCGCCGCACGGCGCTGGCTGCCACGCTAACCGCCGGTGTCATGCTCGCCGCTCAAGGATGCGCCACTGCGCAGCAGTCCGCAGCCGCTGTTTCGCTCAAAGGTTATCAGGCCAAACCGCTGCCATTCGACCCGAAAACAATCCCCGGACTGTCCGAGAGAATTCTCGTAAGTCATCACGACAACAACTATGTGGGCGCGGTCACGCGTCTTGGCGCAATCGAGGCGCAGGTCGCGCAGCTGGATCCGGCGGCTCCGGGCTTTATGTTCAACGGTCTCAAGCGCGAGGAACTGCTCGCGATGAATTCGATGATCCTCCACGAGCTTTACTTCGCTTCGCTAGGCAGAGGCGGCAGCAAGCCGGGCGCACAACTTGCCGCCCAGATCGAGAAGGATTTTGGCAGCCAGCAAAAATGGCGAGACCAATTCGTCGCTATGGGCAAGGCGCTTGGCGGCGGCTCAGGCTGGGTCCTGCTTATGTGGTCGCCACGCGCTGGCAAGCTCGTCAACCAGTGGGCGGCGGATCACACCATGGCGATTGCCGATGGTCGCGGCCTCATCGCTCTCGACATGTATGAGCACGCCTACCACATGGATTTTGGCGCCAAAGCTGCCGCCTACGTCGATGCCTACATGGGTGCGCTCGATTGGGCCAACGCGGACAGGGAGTTCGTCAGGACCGGAGCGTCGTGACAGTCGAGACCCGCCCGCGAAGGCGCTCGCACGATCCAATAGAAGTTGTGTTGGCGGCTAGAAAGCGCTCCTTCGCGTTACGATCACGGCGAGCTTTGCGCCTGCCGGAACGCGAATTGTCGGCGGTATTGCGAGGCCGCGATCGACGACCCGGTTGGTGACATTGCTGGCCATGCGCTGGACCCCGTCAGAGACGGCGTCATCGACAGGATCGCGCACGACGATGCCGCTTCCGCCATAGGCGACCGGGTCTTCGGTTGTCGCGACGCCAACATTGATAAGCGTGCCGAGTGCAGCCGCGCCGAACACGTCCGCCCAGTGATTGTCGACTTCGCCGCTCACCCCTGCGGCGCCTGCCGGGTCGAGCGCGGCTTCGGCCAATGCGATCTCGCGGCCGTCCAGCATGATCAGGCGTGACCAGATGATTGCCACGCGACTCTGTCCGTAACGCGTCGATGAGCGATAGTCGCCGATCAATCGTGCGCCTTGAGGTATGAGCAGCGCCCGACCCGTCGCGCTGTCATAGATGGACTGCGTCACCTGTGCGATGACGGGTCCCGGTGATTCCGAGTTCACTTCCGTGACGAGGCTTGCCGGAATGACCGCGCCGGGGAAAAGTGTTCGATCGTTCCCGCCATCGGTCTCCGGTTCGTCGGGCGTCTGCGGAGCGAATGCAGTCATCCCGGACGAGGGCGGCCGCATTACAGGATGCTGTTGTTGCAGCAGCGCGCCGCCGGGCGTCGCCTGGTCACGAATGGCGAAGAACAGTCCGGAGCGTTCAGCCTCTTTCATTTCTGCTACGAGAGGGTCGACGGCGGCGGGAGGCGAATAGGTGTCGGACGAACCCCAGTCTTCGGCCCCGGCACGGCTGTAGGAGCCAAGGGCTGAGTCAGGCTGGGCGAATGCGGCGATGTCGCCGGGCAGGGGCGGGCCGAGCTGTTGGGGCAGGACAGGTTCGGGCGCTGGCTGCGCAGTCGCAACCTGCGTGTAGTCCGCCGGCAGGTCACGGATGGCGCCCTTCGCCATCTCGGGCCGCGCGGGGTCAGACATCATCGGCTTCGTCTCGGCAGGCTTCCGCGTGGGGTCGCCGGGGAAAGCGCCTGACGCCATCAGCAGGATGATCGCGACGCCGCCACCCGCAGCGCCGAGGATGGCTGGCTTGTTTATGCCCTTCGCGCCCTGGCCTCTGACGCGAATGGAGTCGAGCCGCGGCGGCTCTGGCTGCGATTGAAGAGGGGGCTCGCCCATTGCATCGACGGGCGGTGGAATTCCATCAGCCACGCGCGCCTCCCGCGATCGGCGTCTGGCGATGGATCTGGACCCTCTTGGCGCCCCATCCCGTTCCAAGTCGCAGCTCGGCCTGATTGAAGAGCCGGTCGACGACATAGTAGCGGCCGGCGATGCGATAGTTGGTCAGCTCTGGGCCTGACTCCCCGATCACGAACAAGGGCGGCGCTTCCAGCGTCTGCATCTTCTCCGGCATTTCGATATAGACCTGACGG
>DAIRES010000229.1:0-4863 GCA_036795465.1 Hyphomonadaceae bacterium | reverse complement strand
GGCACATTCTCCGACGGCAAACTCTATTCGCAGATCAAGGACCCCCGCCATCTCGGCCGCAAGGTCCTCACCGAATTCGTCGAAGCCGGCGCGCCGGACGAAATCCTCTTCGTCTCCAAACCCCACATCGGCACCTTCCGCCTCGTCTCGATGATCGAGCACATGCGCGAAAAGATCGAACGCCTCGGCGGCGAGATCCGCTTCAAACAGCAGGTCACCGACATTCTGCTGCACGACCGCAACGGCGAAAAGCAGATCGCAGGCGTCGTTCTCGCCAATGGCGATGCGATCGAAACCGACCATGTCGTCATGGCGCTCGGCCACTCCGCACGCGACACATTCGAGATGCTGCATGGCCGCGGCGTCTTCTTCGAGCCCAAGCCTTTCTCGATCGGCGTCCGCATCGAACACCCGCAATCGATCATCGACTGCGCCCGCTTCGGCGCCAAGAACGCCGGCCACCCCATCCTCGGCGCCGCCGATTACAAGCTGGCCCATCACGCAGCCAACGGTCGCAGCGTCTATAGCTTCTGCATGTGCCCTGGCGGCACGGTCGTCGCCGCCGCATCAGAAGAAGGCCGCCTCGTCACCAACGGCATGAGCCAGTACTCGCGGAAAGAGCGCAATGCCAATGCCGGCATTGTCGTCGGCGTCACGCCGGAAGACTTCCCCGGAGACTTCCGCACCAACCCGCTCGCCGGCATCGCCTTCCAGCGCCACTGGGAAGAGCAGGCCTTCATCGCCGGCGGCTCCAACTGGCTAGCCCCGGCCCAACTCGTCGGCGACTTCCTCGCCAATCGTCCCTCTACCGCGCTCGGCGCCGTCGTTCCGTCCTACAAGCCGGGCGTCACACCGACAGATCTCAATCTCTGCTTGCCGGAATACGCGACCACGGCGATGCGCGAGGCTCTCGCCGTCTTCGGCCGCCAGATCGACGGCTACGCGATGGAAGATGCGGTGATGACCGGCGTCGAAACGCGCACCTCAAGTCCGATCCGCATGACGCGCGGCCAGGACTTCCAGTCGCTGAATGTGAAGGGGCTGTTTCCCGCCGGAGAAGGCGCCGGGTATGCCGGCGGCATCCTCTCGGCTGCGGTCGATGGCATAAAGATAGCGGAAGCCGTGGCGCTATCCGCCACGGCCCGCATCGCAGCCTAGATCTGGTCTCAGTCTTCGCGGTTACGCAGCATGATGACCGCAGCCACCACTGCGCCAACAGCCGCACCGATCGCCAGTGTACGGAGCGGATGCTCCTTCACTTCACGCGTCACGAATTTCGCAGCTTTCTTGCCGCCACGAACCGCCTGGTCGGCCACGTCTTCAGCCAGCTCCCGAGCGTGCGATGCGCTTTCGCCGAAAACCCGGCGCGCCTTTTCCGAAAAATCAGACATCTCTTCCGCCACCCTTCCGGCCAGTGCGCTGGCCGATCCATTTGTTTCCGTCTTGCGTGCAGTCGTCATTGGGAAATCCCTCCAGTCATCCGGTCCTGAATGCCCAGACGGTCGAAAGGTTCCCCAGCGCGAAGCTGACGCAAGCCGTGCGCCACGTTACTCTGCCGCTATGGCAACTGCCCAGCAGCAACTCGTGCTTTCCTGCAAAAGTATGCGCCCGAGATGGAAAAGCTCGGCCGCGATGCAATCAGGCATCTCCGCAAACGCCTGCCCGGCGCGGTTGTCATGGTTTACGACAATTACAATTCACTCGCCGTCGGCTTCGGACCCGACGCAAAAGTCTCGACCCTGCCGCTGTCGATCGCACTCTTTCCGCGCTGGGCGACCTTGTTTTTCATGCAGGGATCCACACTTCCAGACCCCGGCAAGCTGCTCAGCGGCAAAGGCCCGAAGATCCGCTCCCTGCGGCTGGTCGATGGTCTCAAGCCGCTGAAGTCAGACGAGGTTGATGCGTTAATTGCGACAGCCGTCCTGCAGCGCGGATGGAAGCTCGATACTCGCGCGAAAGGCGAGCTGATCGTGAAATCCATTTCCGCAAAACAGCGCCCGCGTCGCCCCTGATCTGCCCTTCTAAAAAAAGCGCGCCATGGCCGCTTGACGTCCATAACTTGTCGGTTATGATAACTGTATGGTTATGGATATTTCGCGATGACGCCCTCACAACGCCTCGACGCCACCTTCGCCGCTCTCGCTGATCCAACGCGTCGCGCCATCCTCGCCCGCCTGTCGCAGGGTGAGGCATCGGTCGCTGAACTGGCCGAGCCGTTCGACATGAGCCAGCCGGCCATTTCGAAACACCTCAAGGTTCTTGAAAACGCCGGCCTGATCTCGACGGCACAGAATGCCCAGCGCCGCCCGCGCAAACTCGAAGGCGTCCGACTTGGCGAAGCGACCGCCTGGCTCGAGGAATACCGCCAGTTCTGGGAGCGCCGTTACAGCGCCCTCGACGAACTGCTCGGCCAGCTTCAGGCCAAGCCGCCTAAATCCCCACGCAAGCGCCATTAGGAGAATCCAGCATGGCGACCGTTCAGAAGATTTCCCCCTTCCTCATGTTCGACGGCCCGGTCGAGGAAGCCGCGAAGTTTTACGTCTCCACCTTCCCGAATTCCGAGATCAAGTCGGCCAATCCGATGTCGGCAACCATCGTGGCGAACGGGACCGAGATCCTGATGTTCAACGGCGGCCCGCACTTCAAGTTCACGCCCGGCATCTCCCTGTTCGTAAAGTGCAAGGACCAGGCGGACGTCGACCTCTACTGGAACAAGTTCCTCGAAGGCGGCGGCCGCGAAGACAATTGCGGCTGGCTGCAGGACAAGTGGGGCGTCTCCTGGCAGATCATCCCCGATGCGCTTGGCCGCTACCTCGGCGATCCCGATCGCGAGAAAGCCAACCGCGCCCTGCAGGCCATGCTGAAGATGAAGAAGATCATCGTCGCCGACCTCGAGAAGGCATTTAACGGCTGAGCCCCCGAAACTCAAACCGACAAAGGAAACGTCCGTGACCACCATCAACGCCACAGCCCAGGTCTCCCTGCCGAGCGACACGCAGGTGCGTGTCACGCGCGACTTCAAGGCTCCTCGCACGCTGGTCTGGCAGACGCATGTCGACCCGAAACTCTTTCAACGCTGGATAGGCGGCTATCCCGGCTGGTCGATGCCGGTATGCGAAATGGATGTCCGCACCGGCGGCAAGTATCGCTGGATGTGGCGCACGGATGACGGCAGCCAGGAGTTCGGCTTCTTCGGCGAGTACAGCGAAGTCGAGGCGCCAGCCCGTATGATCGCCGCCGAATACTACGATCCCGGCACGATGGGCGGAGCGATGGATGCGAGCAGCCCGACCATCAACCAAACGTCTTTCAGCGAGAAGGACGGCATCACGACGGTGGTCACGCTGTTGAAATATGTTTCGAAGGAAGCGCGCGACGCAGCCATCTCCACCGGCATGACCGATGGCATGGAAACGAGTTATGCGCGGCTCGATACGCTCGTCGCAGAACAACAGGGAGGCTGACATGGTGAGAACGATGGAAAAGGCGCAAGTCTCGCTGCCGAGTGACACAGAGGTGCGCGTCACGCGCGACTTCGCCGCCCCGCGCGATCTGGTGTGGCAGGCCCATACCGATCCGAAACTGGTGAAGCGCTGGATGCTCGGCCCGCCCGGCTGGTCGATGCCGGTGTGCGAGATGGATGTGCGCCCCGGCGGCAAATATCGCTGGCGCTGGCGGTCTGACCAGAACCGCGCCGAGTTCGGCTTCCACGGCGATTTCCGCGAAGTCGATGCGCCCGCGAAAATGCTCCATGCCGAATACTACGATCCCGGCGATATTGGCGGCGCCATGGACATCAGCCAGCCTGCGATCATCCACACCGCGTTCAGCGAGAAGAACGGCGTCACCTCGCTCGAGATGGTGATGAGGTTTGCCAACAAAGACATCCGTGACGCGGCCGTCTCCACCGGCATGACCGATGGCATGGAGATCGGCTATCAGCGTCTCGACCAGATGTTCGCGGAACAGCAGGGAGGCTGACGTGGCCAACAAGCTTGAGATCACGCTGCCCAGCGACCGCGAGATCCTCATCACGCGCTCCTTCGACGCCCCGCGCGATCTGGTGTGGGACGCCCACACCAATCCCGCGCTGGTGCGCCGCTGGCTGCTCGGCCCGCCGGGCTGGGAGATGCCGGTGTGCGAGATCGACCTGCGCGTCGGCGGCAAATACCGCTACGAGTGGCTCGACAAGGGTCGCGGCAAGACGATGGGCATGGGTGGTACATTCACCGCCGTGAAGAAACCTGAGAACCTCGACTCCCGTGAGATGTTTGACGACGACTGGACCGGCGGCGAGACAGTGAACACGCAGGTGTTCACCGAAACCGGCGGCAAGACGAAGTCAGTTCTCACCGTTCTCTACGCCTCGAAACAGGCCCGCGACGGCGCCGCCGCCAGCGGCATGACCGACGGCATGGACGCCGGCTACGCACGCCTCGACGAAATTCTCGCGAGCCTCTGATCCATGCCCACGAAACCAACCAAGACTGCCGGGAAGAAGAGCGTCGCCAGGAAGCCGAAAACGGCCCGGCCAAAGACGCCCTCTCGGCCTCTCCCCGACGACGCCTCCGCCTTCCTCGCCGCCCTCGATCATCCACTGAAGTCGG
Organism: Hyphomonadaceae bacterium; assembly: GCA_036795465.1. Lineage (GTDB taxonomy): Bacteria > Pseudomonadota > Alphaproteobacteria > Caulobacterales > Hyphomonadaceae > UBA7672. Next base: position 256 of record DAIRES010000229.1, on the reverse strand, counting down.
ATATCGAGGCGGTGAGGAAACTCATTCTCGGCGCCGACCCCGCCATTGCCGACGGCGTCAAATGGAACTCACTCAGCTTCCGCCACACTGACTGGTTCGCCACCGTGAACCTGCGCTCGAAAGACGTGATCCAGCTGGTGATGCACACCGGCGCGAAGGCGAAAGACAATCCGAAGCTGAACATTCCCGACGAGAACGGCCTCCTCGTCTGGCTCGCCAAGGACCGCGCGCTCGCGACGCTGGGCGCAGGCAAGAC
>DAIRES010000228.1:0-4873 GCA_036795465.1 Hyphomonadaceae bacterium | reverse complement strand
CTGGGCGACGTCGTCCTCGTCGACATGAAAGGCGGCATTGCCAAGGGCAAGGCGCTCGACATCGCCGAAGCCGCCGCCGTGTACGGCAAGGACGGCAAGCTCTCGGGCGGCTCGCTCGACGAATACTCCGTCATCGCCGGATCGGACGTGGTGATCGTCACCGCCGGCGTGCCGCGCAAGCCGGGCATGAGCCGCGACGATCTCATCGGCATCAACCTCGGCGTCATGAAATCGGTCGGCGCCGCGATCGCCCAGCATTGCCCGAAAGCCTTCGTGATCTGCATCACCAACCCGCTCGATGCGATGGTGTGGGCGCTGCAGAAATTCTCTGGCCTCCCGGCTTCGCACGTTGTCGGCATGGCCGGCGTGCTCGATAGCGCCCGCTTCGCCTACTTCCTCTCCGAGAAAACCGGCATCTCCGTCGAAGACGTGAAAGCCTGGACGCTCGGCGGCCACGGCGACGACATGGTGCCGATGGTGCGCCACTCCTCGATCGGCGGCGTCCCGCTGCCCGAGTGCATCAAGCAGGGCTTCTTCACGCAGGAAGAACTCGACGCGATGGTGAAACGTACGCGCGGCGGCGGCGGCGAGATCGTCGCCCTGCTCGAAACCGGCTCGGCCTTCTACGCGCCGGCTGAATCGGCTGTCGCGATGGCCAAGTCCTACCTGAAAGACAAGAAGCGCGTCCTGCCGGTCGCCGCCCAACTCACCGGCCAGTACGGCGTCTCCGACCTCTATGTCGGCGTGCCCTGCGTCATCGGCGCCAACGGCGTCGAGAAGATCGTCGAGTTCGAACTCAACGGCGACGAGAAAGCCATGTTCGAGAAATCCGTCGGCGCAGTCCGCGGCCTCCTCGACGCCTGCAAGAAGCTCGAGCCTTCGCTGGGCTAAGTCGGCCCACAACCCGAATAGCGAAACGCCTCCCTCACGGGAGGCGTTTTTGTTTTGGGGTTACGGCTTCACGCTGACCAGTTCGACCTCGAACACCAGATCGGCGGCGCGCGGGATCGGCGGCTTCCCGCTGGCACCATAGGCGAGCTGATACGGCAGATAGCCGATCCAGCGGTCGCCCGGCTTCATCAGCCGCAGCATTTCGGAAAAGCCATCGACGACAGCATTGACCGGAAAGGTCGCGCTCTCATTGCGCTCGAAAGCGCTGTCGAAGGCGGAACCGCCAGCGTCGAGCCGCCCTTCGTAGAAGACTTCCGCCTGCTCGCTTGCTTTCGGCGAAACGCCATCAGCCGGGCCCGATGCCAGCACGATGTATTCGAGCCCCGACCCCGTCTTCACGACCTCAGGAAGATCGCTGTTCCACGGAACATATTTCGCCCACGCGGCTGCGTCGGCAGCTTTGGCGCCAGCAGCGGAGGTCGGCGTCGTTCCTGCTGGGCCACAGGCGGCGAGAACAGCAGCCAGTCCGGCTGCAAGAAACAATCGCATGACTGATCCTACTCGACGCCGACCATCAGGATCTCGAACAGAAGATCCGCATTCGGCGGGATCGCGCCCGGAGCGCCGCGTGCGCCGTAACCGAGCTTCGAGGGAATGAAGACCAGCCAATGATCGCCGGGCTTCATCAGCGTCAGCGCTTCGGAGAAGCCGGGCACCACAGCCGCAACCGGGAAGGTCTCGGTGTCGCCCCGCTCGAACGCGCTATCGAACGCATCGCCGCCAGAATTGAGCCGGCCTTCGTAGAACACTTCCGCGTCCTGGCTCTTCGTCGGGGGAACGCCGCCCGCCGGGCCCTCGGCGATCACCACATACTCGACGCCCGACCCGGTCTTCTTCACGTCGGGGCTGCTGCTGTTCCACGGTGCATGCTTCGACCAGGCGGCGGCGTTCGATTGGGGAGGCGTCATGGTTTTTTTCATCTCGATTTCGAAGACAAGATCGGAGTTGGGCGGAATGTCCTCGCCCTGCGCCTCTTCGCCATAACCCAGCTTCGCGGGAATGAACACCAGCCAGGAATCGCCCGGCCGCATCTTGTTCAGCGCCTCGGCAAATCCGGGGATCACCAACGAGATCGGAAACTCCGCGGTCTCGTTGCGCGCGAAGGATGAATCGAACGCCTTCACGCCGCGTCCGTTGAGCCGCCCCTCATAATGGATTTCCGCCTTGGCCTTCGGACCGGGAAGCGGGCCATCCGCCGGGCCACGGGCCAGCACGATGTATTCCATCCCCGTGCCGGTCTTCACCACATTCTTCGCCGCGCTGTTCCACGGCACATAACGCGCCCACGCCGACGTATCGACTGCATCGGCCACAGGCTCAGGCTCGGGCGCGAACCAGCCGACCACGCCATCCCAGACCACGCACCCCGACAGCGACATCAGGGCGGCGGCGACAAGCACGGGTCTCAGCATTGCGGTTTCCTGTTCTGCGCCGGCAGCCATAAAGGCGTTTTCCACCCGCGTCGATGACACTTGGCCGCGCAAACGCACCATGCGAAACCGGGCCGCATGATCCCGCTGCGCGTGGCCTGTATCGGACGGCATGGACAGACCGCGCAGGCAATCGCGGCCGCCGTCGCCGGCTATCCCTCGATCGAACTGCTCCAGGCCGGCCGCGACGGCGCGGACCTCACAGACCCAACCGCGCTCGAAGCCTTCCTCCATCAGTCCCGCGCACACGTGGTCATCAACGCCGGCGCCTACAATTTCGTCGACAAGGCCGAGAGCGATGAAGCGACAGCCTTCGCCGTGAATGCCGATGGCCCGCGCACGCTCGCGCGCCTCTGCAGACGCCACGGCCTCCAGCTGATCCACATGTCCACCGACTGCGTCTTCGATGGCGCAGGCCGCGAACCCCACACCGAAGACAACCAGCCACGCCCCCTGTCCGCCTACGGACGCTCCAAGCTGGCGGGCGAACTCGCCGTGGCGGAAGAATATCCCGAAGCGTCAACCGCCCGCGTCTGCTGGGTATTCTCCGAATACGCCGACAATTTCGTCTCCAAAGTCATCGAATGGGCCCGCGCCCGGCCCGTGCTGCAGATCGTGTCCGACCAGATCGGCCCGCCCACCTACGCACCGGATATCGCAATCGCTCTGCTCCGCCTCGCGCGTACCAAAGTCGAAGGCGTCCACGACATACGCGGCCCGCTTCACCTCGCCTCGCCCGATGCGATGAGCCGATCCGACATGGCGCAAGCCATCGTGTCGGAATCACAACGCCAGGGCGGCCCCTTCGCGCGCATTGAGCCGGTGACGACTGCGTCGTTCAACGCCCCGGCAAAACGGCCATTGAACGCGCGCCTCTCGAATGCGAAAGCAACCAGACGTCTGGGATTGGACTGGACGCCGTTCAACGACGCGCTGCAACGCTCGGTCGCCGGCGTGCTGAGGAGGACTGCATCATGACATCGCGCCTCGAGACGGTGATCGAAACGCCGCGCCTGATCCTGAAAGTGCCGAGCCTCAAGGAGTTCGAGCCCTGGTGCGCTTTCATGGCCGACGAAGAAGCCGCGCAATACATCGGAAAGGCGCAGCCCGCATCGGTGGTCTGGCGCAACATCTGCTCGATGGCCGGCTCATGGCAGCTGCAGGGGTTCGCGATGTTCTCGGTGTTCGAGAAAAGCACCGGCCGCTGGGTTGGACGCGTAGGCCCCTGGCGCCCGCATCAGTGGCCAGGCAATGAGGTCGGCTGGGGCGTGATCCGCCAAGTGTGGGGCAAGGGCTACGCTTTCGAGGCGGCGCTGGCGTCCATGGACTTCGCGGTCGACGTGCTCCGCTGGGACGACATCATCCACTCGATCCATCCGAACAATGTCGCCTCGCAGAAGCTGGCGAAGCGCCTGGGCTCAATCAATCGCGGGCCGGGAAAAATGCCGCCGCCCTACGAGAACGATCCGGTCGACCTGTGGGGCCAGACGCGCGACGAGTGGCGGGCGCGGCGCGACGATATCTGGGCGTCATTGCTCGCGCGCTGACGCCTCAGCCGCTGAGACCGGCCGCGCCATTGAGACGGTAGGGATGGATGAAGCCCTGCGCTTCATACGTGCGCCCGCCCCAATAGCCGCCGGGCACATGCCAGACGCGCACCTGCGACCAGTCATTCGCCGCCGATACATCGACCACGGGCACGTTGATGCTCACTTCTCCGCCGCGCAGCCAGTTGGCATGATCGACGCGGATCATGCGCTCGGACAGGATCACCTTCACGACCGCGACATGCCCGCGCGTGTCATCCTTCCACCCGCGCAGCACCAGCACCGAGCCTTCGGCCGGGCGCCCTGAGCGGACATACTTGTTCTCGGCCTGCCGCCACCACGTCACGGCATCGCCCCAGATCTGCACGCCGGAAAGATTGCGCGCGTAAGGCACGCATTCCGAAGGCGGCTGGTCCGTCAGCACAAGCGGGGTCGAATAATCGTCGAACGGCCGCGTCGTGAGATCAAGCGCCGGAGCCTTGAGCGGCGCAGGCGCCGCTGTAGCCGCCGCGGCGAGCGGCGGGCGCGCCGCCCCATAGCTGATCGGTGCAGGCCGCGCATTGCTGGCGCACGCGGACGCGAGGATGGCGACCAGTCCGAAGACGGCCGCCCTTGTCGCTGAAATCCGTCCGCCGCGTGTCATGGGTAGGGAGAATGAGCACGATTCCATGAGTGTCAGATGAATGGATTGTTGGAGAGGTTAGCGAGAGGTTGATGAGCGCCGGTGCTTGGCCCCCCCATCGCCCACCGCTTGTCATCCCGGAAGCGCGAAGCGCTATCCGGGACCCATTGCACCAGCACGACAGCCTCTCAATGGATCCCGGCTCTCCGCTCCGCTACGGCCGGGATGACAAGCTGTGGTGATGTCGAGAATGGGGGATGGCGCGATATCGAAACTGCGGGATAGCCAAAATTCTTCCCACGCACTCTCAACGCTCTAGCCGC
>DAIRES010000227.1:1416-4875 GCA_036795465.1 Hyphomonadaceae bacterium | reverse complement strand
CTCCCTCGATGGGGAGACGAGCTACAGCATCACGGACAGCGCGCGCTGGTCCGACAGAGAGCGCGCGCCCGCTTCACCATCCCCCTCCGTCTCGCCGCTGCACGGCGATCGACCACCAACAAGGAACGCCAATGCCCAAACCCACTCGCAACATCTATCGCGCTCAGCGCCACGCCGTGCGCGCCTTTCTTCGCGGCGATACCGCGAAAGCCACGCGATGGATGAAGATCGTGTACGGCATACTCAGTCGCGTGCGCGGGCCCGGCGATCTCGTCGGCCATCGCCCGATCCCACGTCGCAAGCCGCCCAAGTCAGCGCCGCTGCCGCCGACCATGCCGGTGATGCTCGACCCCAAGGGCTTCTCGCCCGGCGGAGAGCCGAACTGGCATCTCAACCAACTGCGGCTTGAGCGGGCAGGGCTGGACCGCCTGCCGAAGCCTGCTCCGGGCCAGGACCGTCCGATCAAAGGTCGCGGCGGCAAAAACCGCGCGGCCAAAGACCATTCGCGCCGGAATCGTCCGCCTACGTCCCAACGTCGGACGCCCTGAACTTATCCACAGAACGAGGTTTCCCCTGCGTTTTCGGTCAAAACGCGTGCTCAAATCACCGTTACGGTGAATCGGCCCCGGTGTTGCCCAAAGGCCGCCACGTCCTATCTGGACTCTCCGGGCCGGTCAGACCGGCTTGAAAAGAGGGGCTATTCGTAAACGCGAAAGGTTAACAGCTCGCCTGCCGGGGGATCCCGAAACGCGGCTGCTCTCCCTGGTGCGGGATTTGCGTGACTGCTGTGTGAAAATAACCGGGGTTGCCCGGTATCAAAGGGCCCGGTAGGGCGGCTGCACGTCGCGCAGCTCGAAAAAAGAAAAGCGACGGGTGTTGGTTGGAGTGTCACTTCCGGACGCGCGCGGGCGTCCAAACCGTTTTTTGGTTTACGAAGATTAAGGAGAAGCCTGGGGTGTTAAACCTCCCGAAAGCTTACGGCCTTATCCTGGATCACCTAAAGGCTGCGGCTACAGCAGTCGTCACGTGGTGGGTCAGGATGTCGGACGCCGACAAACGGCAGACCCGTCAGCGCTTGCTGACGATCGTCGCCTGCGCCTGCGTGTTCGCGCTGGGCGGCCCCCTCATTGCGCAGCGTTTCGGCGACCAGAAGGCCCAGGAGGCCTATCGCGCCGACGCCATCGTCCTCGCTCAATCAATCGCCGCCGACACCGCCTCGCAAGGCCGAGAGCCTGCGCGCCTTGTCTCCTTCACCAACAAGATCGATCCCGCAGCCCTCATCAGCCAGGCCGCCAGTGCGCCGGCCGACCTGGTCGAGGACCTCGATATTTCCGTCCGCTCGCGCGACAGCTTCGCCATCCGCGGCCTCGTCGGTTTCACGCTCGAAAATCTCGGCAATGGCCGCAGCAACGAGCAGGAAGAGGCCGACTGCCTCGCTGAAGCTGTCTATTACGAAGCACGCTCTGAAGATGCGATCGGCCAGCGCGCCGTCGCAGAAGTGGTGATGAACCGCGTCCGCGATCCGCGCTTCCCGAAAACCGTCTGCGCCGTGGTCTATCAGGGCCACTACCGCGAGACGGGCTGCCAGTTCACCTTCACCTGCGACGGCTCGCTGCACAACAAGCCGCGCGGCGAAGCATGGGATCGCGCCAAGGCCGTGGCGATGAACGTCATGCTCGGCCTCTCCAAGCCGGTCACGAACAAGGCGACGCACTATCACACCGACTATGTGAACCCGTACTGGAAGGCCGGCATGGTCCAGACGAAGGTTCTCGGCACGCACATCTTCTACCGCTTCCCGAAGACGACGGCGGAGTGGACGACGGCCCGCATTGCGCTTCAGGCGCAGAAGGTCGACGACCAGACCGTGCCTGATCCCGCCTTCCTCATGGTGGGCGGCGAAGAGCCTCTCGATATGGAAACCGACAGCGTCATTCCGCCGACAGTTTCGCTGACGCCGGTTTCGGCCGCGCCGACAGACATCGCTGCGGCCATCACGCCCGCGCCGCTTCCCGCGACGCAGGTTGCCGACGCCCGCCCGCTCTAGCTAGCTTTCGAAATCCAGGCCGACATCGAGATTGACCGCAGAGTGCGTCAGCGCGCCTGCCGAAATGTAATCGACGCCCGTCTGCGCGATCGCCTTGACGGTCTCGAGCCGCACGCCACCTGAAGCCTCGGTCTTGGCCAGCCCATCGACGATCTCGACAGCCTGCGTCAGCAAAGCCGTCGACATGTTGTCCAGCAGCACCGCATCCGGCCTGAAGGGCAGGGCCTCGCGCAGCTGGTCCAGCCCGTCTACCTCGATCTCGATTGCCCGCAGATGCCCCACCGCCGCCCGCGCGCGCTTCAGCGCCGCCGCAACGCCACCCGCCGCCGCGATGTGGTTGTCCTTGATGAGAATGGCGTCATCCAGCCCCAGCCGGTGATTGACGCCACCGCCCAGCCGTACCGCGCGCTTCTCCAGCGCCCGGAACCCCGGCGTCGTCTTCCGCGTGCAGGTGATCTTCGCATGCGTCCCCTTCGCCTCGGCGACAAACCGCGCCGTCAGCGTGGCCACGCCGGACAGCGGGCCGATGAAGTTCAGCATCACGCGCTCGGCCATCAGCACTGAACGCGCCGAGCCTTCGATGCGGATCAGCTGCGCGCCTTTTTCAAACGCGACGCCCTCTTGAACCAGCGTCGTCCACTTCGCATCTGGATCGACCAGGCGCAGCGCGAGACGGGCCGCGTCATAGCCGGCCGCCACGCCCCCCTCCCGGGCCCCCACCACCGCACGCATGCGGGTATCGCTCGGGATCACGGCATCGGTGGTGATGTCGCCGCCGCGACCGAAGTCTTCGGTCAGCGCAAGTCGCACCAGCGGCTCGATGACGACGTCGGGCAGGGTGGGAATGGGCAGGAGATCGCTCAACGTCAGGCTCCTTCCGCGATTGCGGAATGCTGGATCAGGGGGAGGCCATCAGGCCCACGGCGAATGAAGGTGCGATGCGGAGGAAGTGCAGTCGGGAAATCGGAACGGTAGTGGCCGCCACGGCTCTCTTCGCGCGCCAGTGCGCCCGCCGCAATCAGCCGCGCTGCCACCAGCGCCCTAGCTTGCCCGACATTCGCCGTCGCCGCATCCATCCAGTCAATCGTCGAGGAAAGCCCCTTGGCTTCGCGCACCACGCCCACCTGCGAATGCATGCGCTTGCGCAGCTCCACCATCGAAAGCTCGTTCATGTCCGGCGGCACAATCGCGCTCGCTTCGCCCGGCTGCGCCAGTGTCGTGTCCTTCAGCCGCCGCGCCGCACGCTCGGCAAACACCACAGCCTCCAGCAGCGAGTTAGACGCCAGCCTGTTGGCGCCATGCGCGCCAGTCGATGCGCTCTCGCCGCAAGCCGACAGGCCTTCCAGCGACGTGCGCGCCCACAGATCCGTCACCACGCCACCCATGTGATAGTGCATCGCCGGCGCAACCGG
>DAIRES010000227.1:0-1316 GCA_036795465.1 Hyphomonadaceae bacterium | reverse complement strand
GCAGGGTCGCGGCCGATGTCGATCGCGGTCGGATGGAACTGCACGAACTCCGGGTCCGCGATCAGCGCGCCTGCGGTGTAGGCCATGGCGAGCGCATCACCCTGCGAGGATTTTGGATTGGTCGTGATCGCATAAAGCCCGCCCGATCCGCCCGCGCACAGGATGGTCTCTGCGGCCCGCAGCTGAAACACATCGCCGGATTTTTCCTGCGCGAGCACGCCCGCAACGCGCCCATTACCATCCTGCAGCAGCGCCAGCGCCTTCACGCCCTCGACCACTTCGATGTGCGAGGATGCTGCGACGGCATAGGTCAGCGCTTCCATGATCGCCTTGCCGGCAAGGTCGCCAGAAACACGCGCAACGCGCGCCCGCGAATGCGCAGCCTCGAGCGACAGGGCAAGCTCGCCATCCGAGGTGCGGTCGAACGGAACGCCAAGCTCCAGAAGGTCGCGCACGCGATTGGGGCCTTCCTGTGCGATCAACCGCGCAACGACCGGATCGACAATCCCTGCGCCCGCCGCAACCGTGTCGGATGCATGCAGCGAAGGCTCATCCTCGGGCGACAGCGCGGCGGCGAGCCCGCCCTGCGCCCATGCGGACGCGGCAGCCTGGCCCAATGGCGCCAGCGCGATCACGGTGCATCGCCTCGGCGCAAGCTTCAGCGCAAGGAAAAGGCCGGCCAGCCCGCCGCCAACGATCAGGATATCGCGCGTCGTCGTCACGGGGTCATCATCCGATCAGGTCCAGACGCTTGCGGAATTTCACGGGAGCCTGGCCATACGAGTTGAACATTCCATCCATCTCGTCGCCACGCCCGTTGATCGTCACGTTGAAATGGTCGGCGGCGTAGTTCTGGCGCATCGACGGCAGCATCCCTTCAGGATCGACCTTAGCGATCTTGTTCAGCTTGCTGGTGATGATGACGTTGCTTCCGCTCTGCGTGGCGATGCAGGTCTGCTCGGTATGCACCGCCTTGGGCAGCCGCAGCTTGCACGCCCACACGGCGCGGAACTCGCACTTGTAGCTCTTGTTCGATGTCTGCGTGACCGTCATGTTGCCGGTGAGCGTGCAGCCGGCGCCCATGGACTCGGTCTTGAAATCCCACGCACCGACAGGAACGGGCGCTTTCTTCAACTGCGCCTCTGCGCCGGGAAGGGCGGTGGCGGCAGCGGCAATGCAGGCAAGAGCGGCGGCGAGGCCGAGGCGCTGAGCGTGCTTCATGCCGTCCCCGCCATCGTCATGCTACCCGACCAGCTCCACATCGCGCCAGAAGCGCGCCTTCAGGTTGCGCTGCTCGTCATAGTGCTCGCCATTCA
>DAIRES010000226.1:0-4924 GCA_036795465.1 Hyphomonadaceae bacterium | reverse complement strand
TCGCGGGGGCCGCGGATCGTGCCTTCGACGGTATCGCCCGTGCGCAGGCCCATTTTCCGGATCATCTGCGGCTGGACGTAGATATCGTCTGGGCCGGCCAGGTAGTTCGACTGCGGCGAGCGCATGAAGCCGAACCCGTCGGGCAGTACTTCAATCACGCCTACGCCGATAATCTCGACATCACGTTCAGCCAGTTCCTTGAGAACCGCGAACATCAGTTCCTGCTTGGACAGGAGCGAGGCGCCTTCGACCTCGAGCTCTTCCGCCATGGCCAGCAGTTCGGCCGGAGTTTTCTTTTTCAGGTCATTGAGAAGCACGCGCTCGTGCTCGTGCTCATGCCCTTCAGTGACGTCTTCAGTCATTGGCTTAGGTACATTTCGGTTGTGGTTTTGCCCTGGAGATGGCGCGAGGCGCACAGGTCTTCGGGAAAAATGAGAAGGGAAGTGGGACGCCGACCGGACGGCCGACGCTCGGGTTTAGGGCCCGGAACCCTGACAGGTCAAGCAAAAAGGCCTGTAACGGGATCAGCCGAACGGTTGGACGACCACCAGAATAACAGCGAAAATCGCAATAACCATCGGGATTTCGTTGAGCATGCGGAGCTTCTTGGGCTCGATCGGACGCTCTCCGGCGGAGATCTTCCGGCCGAGGCCCATCAGATAGCCATGGAAGCCCGACAATCCAATAACCAGCACGATTTTTCCCCAGAACCATGGCTGGGTGATATAAAATTGCCAGTTACTACCGATCAGCGCGAGACCCATGAGCCAGACGAGGATCATCGTCGGGTTGAGGATGATCTTCCGGGTCGAGGCGCCAGCCTTGTCCATTGCGGCTTCGAAACGTTCGTCGCCCTGCGCCTCCAGCCGGTAAACCAGAAGGCGCGGATAAATCAGCAGGCCTGCCATCCAGGCGATGACTGCGATGATGTGGATGGCCCGAAACCACTCGTACATGACGAAGCTCCCTCAGGCCGCCTTGGTAGCGGCGGAGCGATGGTTGGGACAGTCCTTCCAGCTCGCCGGACAGATGCGGCCGCCACAGGATGATCGGATCGGCCCGCCAGCATCGACGAGTGTTTCCTCGACCAGATCCGCCAATGTGCCGATAAAGCCTTCGTCGACGCCAAGTGCGGGCGCGCGCAGATAGACCTTGGCCCCGTGCTTGTCGGCGAGATGTTTGTACTCGATGTCGAGTTCGACCAGCGTCTCGATATGCTCGGACACGAACGCGATCGGTGACAGCAGGATGGCCTTGCCATCCTTCGCCGCCTGCTCGATCGACAGGTCCGTAGCCGGGCCGATCCATTTCAGCGGACCTACGCGCGACTGATAGCAGATTTCGATTTCCCATTCCGCCGGCAGCAGCGGCTTCAACGCCGCGACCGTGTACTCGACCTGCCACTGGTACGGATCGCCTGACTTCACAACCGTCTCGGGAAGGCCGTGCGCAGACAGAAGGCAGCGCACGTTCGCAGGCTTGCCTGCGGCTTCCCATGCTCCGATCAGTTTCCGCGCGTGGGCCTCGACGAATTTCGGAACGTCGGGATAGCAGCACACCGCGACGCCGGCGGGACCACCTGCTTCCTTCCACGATTTGAACGACGAGGCCGTCGTCGTGGTCGAGAACTGCGGATAGAGCGGGAGCAGAACAACCTTCGTCGCGCCCCACGCGAGAACTTCGCTCACTGCGTTGGCGGCATAAGGCTTCCAGTAGCGCATCGCGATAAAGCTCTTCGCGACGCGGCCACGTTTTGTCAGTTCAGCATCCAGCGCCGCCGCCTGTTTTTTCGTTTCAGGAAGCAGGGGAGACCCGCCTCCCATCCGCGCGTAATTTTCGCGCGCCGACGGAGCGCGAGTCTTCGAGATCAGGCGCGACACGAAGAACCGCACAGGCAGAGGAGAGCGGATGATCGCCGGATCACTGAAAAGATTTTTCAGGAAAGGCTGCACGTCGTCAGGCCCATCAGGCCCGCCGAGGTTGAAAAGCACGACGGCGATTTTTTCAGATGTCACGTCATGCTCCGGATGGTCCGAAGCACTGATTCCACATGCGGAATCGGCGTTTCCGGCGTGACGCCATGGCCGAGATTGAAGATATGCGGCCGGCCTTTCAGCGCCGTGATGATCTCGCGCACCCGCGCTTCCATGTCGGCCCCGCCGGCCACAAGCCGCATGGGATCGAGGTTTCCCTGCACAGCCATGCCCTTGGGCAAGGCGGCAGCAATGCGCTTCAACGGAATGGCCGTATCCAGTCCCACCGCGTTCACGCCGGTCCGCTCCGCATAATCGATCACCAATCCACCGGCGCCGCGGGGAAAGCCAATGATCGGCTGTTTCACACCAAGCTCGCGCACCCGTCTTACGAGCTTCGCGGTCGGCGAGATCACCCAACGCTCGAACGCATCTTCGGGCAGACCCTCGGCCCAGCTTTCAAACAGCATCAGCGCATCAGCGCCGGCATTTGCCTGCATCAGCAAATAGTGCGCGCTTGCCTCGACCAGCTGCTCCAGCATGCCGTCGAGTTCTTCGGGGTGGCGATAACCGAACTTGCGTGAATCCGCCTTGTCAGTGCCGCCACGTCCCTCGATCGCATAAACGCCAACCGTCCAGGGCGATCCGGCAAAACCGATCAGCGTGGTGGAATTGTCGAGGCTCGCGCGAACACGCTCGACCGTTTCACCCACAGGCGCGAGACGCGCGAGGATTTTCTCGATTGGAACCTGGGAAAGTTCGGATGCTTTCGTCGCAGGATCAACGCGCGGGCCTTCACCTTCGATGAAGCGAACATTTCGCCCCATGGCATCGAGGATGAGCAGGATGTCCGCAAACAGGATTGCGCCATCCATTCCATAGCGCCTGACAGGTTGCAGCGTTGCTTCGGCGGCAAGGGAAGGGGAATAGCAGAAATCGAGGAAGTCCCGCGCCTTCGCTCTCACCTCACGATACTCGGGAAGATGGCGTCCGGCCTGACGCATCATCCATACGGGAACGGGATCCACCCGTTCTCCGTTTAGCACTCTAAGCAATCTTCTATCGGTCAAGCGTCACCCGGCGGAGGAGAGAAGAAAGACTCTTCTCTTATATTGAATCTGAATCTTAGATTCTTTGGTGGTGTTTAGTCGGTTCATAAGTGCGTGCAACGCGCTGTCCCCAACTCATCCACACAGCCGCTCACCGAGAATCCTGCTACGTTCCGACAGGGCAGCGCAGGTTAACCTCTCGTTAAGACCTTGGTTAACAATGTCTTAAAGAGAGTCGAGTCCCAAAGCCGTGACTCATGGGCGCCAAAATCATGAGTCTTCTTCAGGCTCTCCACCTGTGACTCGTCGTGTGAGTGAGTGGTGTGGGCTTGTTCGCCTCAAGCTTGTCCACAATCCACTCCCATGGGTAATGGATAACAACGTGCAAAACCTCCGGCCGGGATCGCGTATCGCCACGACATGACCCTCGAGACCTACTTCAATGTGCATCTTGTATCGGATTCCACGGGCGAAACGCTCAATGCCGTGATGCGCGCGGCCTGTGCACAGTTCGACAACATCGCGCCGCTCGAACACAACTACTACCTGGTGCGCAGTCCCAAGCAGCTCGAGCGTGTTCTCAAGGAAATCGAGAATGCGCCGGGCGTCGTGCTCTACACGGTCTCCGACGAGAACCTGCGCGCGAAGCTGGAAGAGCGTTGCCGCGAGCTTGGCTCGCCGACCCTGCCGGTGATCGACGGCGCCGTGAACATGCTGTCGCGGTATCTCGGCCTCAAGTCGGCGCACAAGGTCGCAGGCCAGTATCACCTGGACGCAGAATATTTCGCGCGGATCGAGACGATCAACTTTGCGCTCCAGCATGACGACGGCCAACAGACGGATGAGCTGCGCGAAGCAGACGTTGTTCTCGTCGGTGTTTCACGCACATCGAAGACGCCGACATGCGTCTATCTCGGCAATCGCGGCGTGAAGGCTGCAAACGTTCCGCTCGTGCCCGGCGTTGAAGTTCCGGAGATTCTCACAGGCCCCGATGCGCCGCTCGTCGTCGGGTTGAAGATTTCGCCTGACCGGCTGGTGCAGATCCGGCGTCATCGCTTGCTGTCGCTCAACGAGACGCCCGACACGTCCTATGCAGATGAAGAGACAGTCCGTCAGGAAGTGACGGAAGCGAACCGGCTCTACATGCGGATGAAATGGCCGACGATCGATGTCAGCCGCCGCTCGGTCGAGGAAACTGCTGCGGCCATCCTCAACATCATCCAGGAACACGGGCGTTGAACATGGCCCTGCATCCTGACGATCCTACCCATCGCCTGATCCTCGCCTCGAAAAGCAAATCGCGCGCAAGCGTGCTGAAAGCCGTCGGCCTGCAATTCGAGCAGATCGGCTCGGGCGTCGACGAAGATGCGCTGAAAGACGCGCTCCGGGCCGAAGGCGCAACAGTCGCAAAACAGGCGGATTTGCTGGCTGAAACCAAGGCCTTGAAGGTTTCGATCTCGCATGGCGGCGTCGTTCTCGGCTGCGACCAGATGCTCGATCTCGATGGCGTCGGCCTCGACAAGGTCTCGACCCGCGATGAAGCCGCCGAAATCCTTCGCCGTCTGCGCGGCAAGACCCACATCCTTCAGTCCGCAATTGTCGCCTGTGTCGATGGCGCGCCGGTTTGGCGTCATCTCTCGCAACCGCGCCTGCGCGTCCGCAATTTCTCCGACGCCTTCCTCGAAGATTATCTCGACGCCATCGGCGATGCCGCCTTTGAAAGCGTCGGCTGTTATCAGGTCGAGGGCAGGGGCGCGTTGCTGTTCGACCGGATCGAGGGCGACTACTTCTCCATCCTCGGCATGCCGCTGCTTCCATTGCTGCAATGGCTGCGCGATCGCGGGACGATCCCGGCATGAGCAGGAAGCTCTTCGCGGTTGTCGGCGATCCGGTGTCGCACTC
>DAIRES010000225.1:0-4939 GCA_036795465.1 Hyphomonadaceae bacterium | reverse complement strand
CAGATCACCGCGACCACGGAAGGCGGCCACTCGTCGCGTCCGCCGCGTGAAAGCGGCGCCGTGCGCATCGCGCGGGCGCTGGTCGCGCTGGAAGAAAAGCAGATGCCGGCTGATCTTTCCGCGCCGCCCTTCAACCAGATGATCGAAGCCGTGTCGGCAGACCTGCCTTTCGCCACACGCCTGGCATTCGCCAACCAGTGGTTGCTTGGCTCCGTCATCACGGGGCAGGTCGGCAGCGACGCTTCGGCCAACGCTATCGTGCGCACGACAACCGCGCCCACGATGATGACCGGCTCGATCAAGGACAACGTCCTGCCGCAACGCGCCAGCGCCGTTGTGAACTTCCGCATCCACCCCAATGACAGCGTCGCCTCGGTGACGCAGCACGTGAAGGACGTGACCTCGCATATCGAGGGGCTGACAATCGCCGAATACGAAAACGGCATCGGCTCCGAGCCGTCACCCGTGTCCTCCACCTCCAGCGAGGCATACCGCGTGCTTGAAGCTGTCGCGAAGTCGACCGGCGGCGGCGAAGTTCCGGTTGCGCCCGCGCTCGTCATCGGCGCCACCGATGCACGTTATGCTTCGGCCATCAGCAAGGATGCGATCTACCGCTTCGCGCCTGCGATCTATGACGATGCCGATCTCAACGGCTTCCACGGCACGAACGAGCGCCTGTCGGTCGACAATCTCGGCCGGATGATCAAGGGCTACGCGCAGATCATGATGGCGCTCTGCAGCTGAACCTGACGCGCGCGCCGGCTATCCGGCTGGCGCGCAGCCGGCAGCTTTGACCACGCGCTTCGTCGACGCCGGAAATCTGCCCAGCTTGTCCGCCGCGCGCGCAGGGCGGGCAACAAGGCCGCCGCCGCAGTTCGGGCATTTGCCCTTCAGCGTTCCATCAGCGCACGCCGCGCAGAACGTGCATTCGAACGAACAGATCCGCGCCTCCGTCCCCGACGGATCGAGATCCTTGTCGCAGCATTCGCAGTTCGGGCGCATCTCAAGCATGGCGTCAGCCTAGCCGCCGCCGCTCTTGCCGCAACCCGACGGCCAGACAAAGAGCCCTCGAAAAGGGTCAGGCGCTGGCTTGAGCGGACACCGTTTGCCGCTGGCCGAGCTTGCCAAGGATCGCATCGCCCGTGCGCATCGCGACGGCGATGATGGTCAGCCCCGTGTTCAGCGCGCCTGCAGAAGGCAGCACGGAAGCGTCGGCCACATAGAGGCCAGCCACGCCATGCACCGCGCCTTGCGGATCGACGACTGAGGCTTTCGCATCCGCTCCCATCACGGCGCTGCCCGTCTCATGCCAGAACGCCACCGGACGCGGCGCACGGATCACCGGATAGCCGGCCTTCTCGAATGCCTTCGCGGTGAGGTCACGCATCTTCGCGTATGTCTTGGCCTGATGGCGCGGCGGCGTGAACGCGCCGATCCTGTCGCCATCGAACGCCCAGCCTGTGCCTTCATCCGGCAATGCTTCCGTCATGTGGATGACGGTCAGGCTGTGCTCGGCAATCTCCTTCACGATCGGCTGTTTCAGCTTGCCCGTCATCCGCCACAGCGGAACCTGTCCAGCGATCTGCGCAACGCCAAGCGGATAGGGCCAGTCCTTTTCGCCATCATACCAGAGGTTGAGGCCGAAGGTTTTGGTGTGACGAGCGCCAAGCCGGGCGAGGCTGATCATCGGAAAGATCGTGCCGGTCGAATGCGCGCCAACGCGTTTGCCCAATTGGCCGGTGTTATTGCCGATGCCTTCGCGATGCTGGTCCGTGCGTGACCGGCGCAGCAGCGCCGCTGTATGCGGCGTGCCCGCCGCCACGATCACGGTCTCCGCCAGAACGCGATGCTGTTGCCCGTTGCGCGTCAGCAGCACGCCTTCCGCGCGCTTGCCATCCGGCGTCAGAGACACCCGCTCGCACTCCGTCAGCGTCATCAGATCAACAAGGCCCGTCGCGAGAGCAGGGCGCAGCGCCGCCGTATCCGCATCCATCTTTGCATCGCGCCGGCAGACATGGACATCGCACGCCGCGCACATCACGCACGCGCCGCCCGGTCCCTGATCCAACCCACGCGGAATGGGCGCCGCAGGAATGCCCTTGGCCTCCAGCTTCGCAATCACCTTCGCGACGGCCGGATCGTGCGGCAGCGGCGGATAAGGGTAGGGCGCAGCCCGGCGCGGTTCGCTGGGGTCGCCAGCGGGCGAACCATGCACGCGATACAGCTTCTCGGCCTCGGCGTAATAAGGTTCAAGCTCGTCATAGCTGAACGGCCAGGCCGGCGAGACGCCGGTCTCGAACTGCACTTCGCGGAAGTCGCTCTCGCGGTTCCGGTAAAGCGCCGCGCCGTAGAATTTCGTGCGTCCGCCGGCATAGGAAATATCGTCCGCCGGTCCCAGCACGTCATAGAGATAGTCGTTCTCGTCCGTCCCCGGCTTGGAGCGATACCAGTTGCCGCGCTCCACCACGAGCACGCGCCGCCCAGCCTGCGCCAGCCGCAGAGCCATGGTAGCCCCGCCCAGCCCCGAGCCGACGATCACGGCGTCATAGGATGTCGCTGGCGTCTCTATGCTTTGTCCGAAGGCCATTCCGCTGGTCTTTCCAAGGCGCAGTTCAGGCCAGCAAGGGCCATGCCCCGCCAGCTTTGATCACAGGCCTGTCCACAGGCTCCGGCCCCATCATGCCTCGAAGACCGTAAACACAAAGGCCTGTGAGCGGTACCGCCCACAGGCCTGTGAATGTCTTACCGTCCCGTGGGCCTACTCGGCTGCTTTCGCCGTCACGGCGATGCGCGGGCTGAGTTCGCCGGCGGAGTATTTCTTCGCCATCACAGCCAGCGACACCGGCTTGATCTTGGACGCCATGCCCTCGCAGCCGAACTCCTGATAGCGCTGGACGCAGACCTTGCGCATCGCTTCCTTGGCGGGCTTCAGATAGCTGCGCGGGTCGAACTCGCCCGGCTTCTCGGTCAGGATCTTGCGGATCGCGCCGGTGATGGCCATACGGTTGTCGGTATCGATGTTGATCTTGCGCACGCCATGCTTGATGCCGCGCTGGATCTCTTCAACCGGCACGCCCCAGGTTTGTGGCATCTTGCCGCCATACTTGTTGATCTCGTCCTGCAGGTCCTGCGGAACCGACGACGAGCCGTGCATGACAAGGTGGGTGTTCGGCAGGCGGCGGTGAATTTCCTCGATCACGTTCATGGCCAGAACGTCGCCGTCGGGCTTGCGCGTGAACTTGTAGGCGCCGTGGCTGGTGCCCATGGCGATCGCCAGCGCATCAACCTGCGTCTCGCGCACGAAGTCGACCGCCTGGTCCGGGTCCGTCAGCAGCTGCGAATGGTCGAGCACGCCTTCGGCGCCGTGGCCATCTTCGGCTTCGCCCATGCCGGTCTCCAGCGAGCCCAGCACGCCCAGCTCGCCCTCAACGGACACGCCGCAGGCATGCGCCATCTCGGTCACGCGGCGGGTAACGTCCACGTTGTAGGCATAGTCAGCCGGCGTCTTCGCGTCTTCCTTCAGCGAGCCATCCATCATCACTGACGTAAAGCCGAACTGGATTGCGGTCGCGCAGGTGGCCGGGCCGTTGCCATGGTCCTGGTGCATGCAGATCGGGATGTTGGGGTACATCTCGGCGCAGGCGTCGATGATGTGCTTCAGCACGATGTCGTTGGCGTAGGAGCGCGCGCCGCGCGAGGCCTGCATGATCACCGGAGCATCGACCTTCTCGGCCGCCTCCATGATGGCCAGCGCCTGTTCCATGTTGTTGATGTTGAAAGCGGGCAGCCCGTAGCTGTACTCGGCAGCGTGGTCGAGCAACTGACGCAACGTGATGCGGGCCATGGTTTAGTTTCCCCTGAGAGCTGTATTCCGCGTTTTGGCGGCACAGTGAATTACGGTCAACTGTGACGCAGCAACACGCGTTCCACGCACGTTTTCCATGTCGTTTTCGACGATTTCAGCATTAACCGAAAGCGACGAACAACGCCACGACCGGAATGAGCGCCAGAACCGCGGTTACAACCCAGTCCACCTTTTTGACCCAGCGCGGGGCAAGCCTTTCCAGCACAACGCCGGTCAGACCCGTCACGGCTGGGAACAGGATGGCCGAATACATTCCCGTGATCACGAACATGCCGACATAGGCCCAGGCATAGCCGCCAGGGCCGCTGCGGTCGCGCATGTCGGGGCTGCACGGGATTTCGTACCAGAACCGGGCAGTTTCATCCCCGCTGTCCATCATGCGGGCGCACACCTCGCCCGCATGATCCGTCCCGATCATCACGACCACGAGCAGGGGATACAGCAGCGCGAACGCGACATTGATCCATACCGGATTGAGCCGCGTCACGCTGCCCATGCTCAGCCGCCGAGTTTGACGCCAAGCGCCTCGGCCGCAGCCGCAACAAACTTGTTCGTCTGCGCAAAGGCTGCATCGATCGGCTGCTCGTTGGCCGGGTTGGAGATCTTGGCCCAGTTGGCGGCCACATCGTCAACCGTCGCGCTCGCGCCGCCGACGAACACAGCCGGCGTTTCATAGATGTGCACGACAGAGAAACATCCCGCGCCCGCGCCGAGGATCGTCTTCGACGGCGCATCATCGGATACCAGATACAGCACGCCCGGCGTCACCAGTTCCGGCGCCATCAGGTCGGCCACCTGCGGCGGGATCAGGCCTTCCAGCATGCGCGTCGCTGCGGTCGGCGCCAGCGTGTTGACGCGGATGTTGTTCTTCGCGCCCTCATGGTGAAGCACGTTCATGAAGCCGACCATCGCCGCTTTCGCCGCGCCATAGTTCGACTGGCCGAAGTTTCCGTAGATGCCCGAAGCCGACGAGGTCAGCATGATGCGGCCATAGTTCTGCTCGCGCATCGTTTCCCACACCGCCTTGGTGCAGTTCGCCGTGCCGAACAGGTGCACGTCCACCACCTTCTTGAA
>DAIRES010000224.1:1788-4964 GCA_036795465.1 Hyphomonadaceae bacterium | reverse complement strand
TCATGCAGCTGATCGAGAACGGATCGGCGACGCGCGACCAGTTCCGCAAGGCATCGTATGCAGGTGCGGTGGGCCAGACGCAGTTCATGCCATCGACGCTGCTTCAGCACGGACGCGACTTCGACAAGGACGGACACAAGGACCTCTGGACGAATGCCGGCGATGCGCTGGCTTCGGCGGCCAACTACCTGACCAATTCAGGTTGGAAGAAAGGGCAGCCCTGGGCGGTTGAGGCGCGCATCCCCGAAGTGTTCGATTATTCGCTGGGCGATGGACGCAAGCTGACCGTGACGGCGTGGAAGGCTCTGGGGCTTCTGCCGGCGACGGCGCCCGAGTTTGCCAATTCGGAAGCGCTGCAGGCAGAGCTTTTCCTGCCGGCTGGATCGTATGGGCCCGCCTTCCTGCTGTTCGACAATTTCAGTGCGATCAAGAAGTACAACAACGCGGACAGCTATGCGCTGGCGGTGGGGCTTCTGGCGGATCGTCTTGCAGGACGGCCTGACCTGTCGCGGCCATGGCCGGCGGATATGGTGATGCTGACGCAACAACAGGCGAAAGACCTGCAGGAAGCGTTGAACAAGCTGGGCCATTCGGCGGGCGCAGTGGATGGCATCATCGGACGCGGCACGCGTGGGGCGTTGCAGAAGTTCCAGAAAGCCAAGGGCCTGGTTGCCGATGGCTTCCCGACCGTTGCGATGCTGGATGCGGTCGTGCTTGCCGCGAACGGCGCCTGAGTTCCACTGGAACCGGCCTAACATGCAGGCGTTGGACTCCCGCAATTGATGGGAGATCAACATGGCTGTCGAAGAGCGCCGCACGAGCGGCGGAAACGGGTTTCTGTATTTTGCCGTAGGCGCGCTGATCGTCGGCGTCGGTGTGCTGGCATGG
This sequence comes from Hyphomonadaceae bacterium, assembly GCA_036795465.1. Lineage (GTDB taxonomy): Bacteria > Pseudomonadota > Alphaproteobacteria > Caulobacterales > Hyphomonadaceae > UBA7672. The sequence continues at coordinate 4,076 of DAIRES010000224.1, read as the reverse complement.
ATGTTCTACAATGGAGAGAGCAATCGCTCCTCGTCTGAAACCGCGATTGAGCGCGTGGCAGACAGTGTGAGCGATGCTGCGGATGACATCGGAGACAGCGCGCGTGACGCGGCGCGCAACGTTCCGCAGCCTGCCCCCGCTCCGGCCCCTGCCCCGGCGCCCGCGCCGGTCACGCCGGGCTGATCTGAACTTCTGACTGAGTGACGGGAGCCGCGCCGGATTGAACGTCCGGCGCGGCTTCTTGTTGGCGTGACCTATTCCAGCGTGAAGACGCCGACTTCCATTTCGCCGCGATCTTCCGCCGGCATTTCGAGATCGATCAGTTCCTCGGTCTGCGAGGGACGGCCGAAATTCCGGATCAGGCGGACGGTGAGCGTGGAAGGGCCGTTGGGATTGGCGCGATCCGACGCGAACGTCTTGGCGCGCACTTCGTATTTGCCGGAGTTGGCGCGGCGGATGATGTATTCTTCCGGGCCATAGCCGTTCGTGACATCGCCGGAGAGTTTACCGCCCCACGGCGAGAGCGGGTAGGAATAGCCGACTTTCGCGCCTTTCGGCTCCGTGACCCAGAGGTCCAGGTCGGTGCGCGGCGTGTTCCATTCCATGACCACGCGCACGTCGGTGTCGAGCAGCGCGATCAGGCGCGGATCGAGCGCCGTGGATGATCCGCCCATCGCCTTCAGCTTGGCGAGCGCGGCGTTCGCTTCCATCAGGGCGACGGTTTCGATGCCGCGCGCCGAAACGTCCGTGACGGTGGTGGCCGCTTTCGCGAGAAGATCGATGGCGCGGCCAAGATCGGCCTTGGCGGCATCGGTGGTGGACGCGAACTTGGCGCGTTCGATCAGGGCGATTGCCAGCGTGCGCATCGGCTGCGGGCGATCCGTCTCGCGCTCCATCAGGCGTTCGAGCAGCCAGATGGCGCGGTCGTGGCTGCCGTAGCGCAGCAGGCGGGCCGCGACGATGGCGAGCGTCTGGTTGTCGCGCGTGGGAACGTCGAGGGCGGCTTCGACGGAGCGGCGGGCCTCTTCCTTGCGGCCGGCGCGCCAGTGCCATTCGGCGACGTCGAACCAGAAGAGCGGGATGAGCCCCTGCTCTTTCATCTCCTTGTCGATGGCGGCTTCGTAGTTGGCGCCGGCCTTGTCGAAGCGATCCAGATAGGGGCGGTCGGCGTTCCAGTCGGCGACTTCGATCGTGCCAGCGCGGCCGGGATCGGTGGCGGCCTCAGCGTCTTCTCCGGAACCGACGACGATGGCGTCCTGCGCGGCGCCGGCGGCGCCAGCGGCCCGACTGCCGGTCGCGATAACGGCCTCCTGAGCCGGCGCCGGGGCCGGCGCCATTACGGGCGGAGGCGGCGCGGTTGGGCTGGGACGCGCCATTGCTTCGCTATTGCGATCGCGACTGGCCAGCGCCTTCTTCTCAGACTCGGGAACAGTTCCGTCGAATTTCTTATTCCACCACGTCTTCTGCGCTTCCCAAAGCGAGACGACCTGCATGAGGCGGCCTTCCTGTGTCGCGCGTTCGGCACGATCAGCGCTGGCGCGCAGTTCGGCGTACTGGACCTGAAGCTGCTTGGGATAATTGCTGGGCGGCGCAATGTCGGACTGGACGTAGTCGTTCGGCGATTCGAGGACGACGAAGGAGGCCTGCGGTGTCGCGACGTTGTAGCGGCGCGCCATGGCCGCGAGATCATCCGGCTTTTTCTCGGACGCTTCGACGCCGAGGCGCTGGCGCGCCCAGAGAGCGCCTGGGCCGGCGAAGTTGGGCGTGCGGCTGGCGGTTGAGGTGAAGCGGCGGGGCGAGGATTCGCCTGCCATGCTGACCATCACGACGCCATCGGCGGGCAGCGGGCCTACGATGTGGAAGTTGCGCGGATCGGCGGCGAGACGCACGGCTTCGATCGCCTTGCCTGCGCTGTCTGTGACGGACGTGATGGCGGCGTCGGGGCGCGTGATGCGGGTGAGAATTTCAGCGCCGTTCGATTTGGTCAGCGTGGCGAAGGCGCCCCCGGAGCGGCCCGTTATGTCGGAGAGCCAGGCAGAGTCGCTTTCAGGGCCGCTTGTGACCGCCGTGACAGTGCATGGCAGACGGAAACTGGCGCGATCGTCGATCGAGACGCGGCCGTCGGAGAACATCAGGCAGTCGGCGCCTTTCGCGACAGAGACGCCGTTCAAAGTCATGTAGCTGGTGCCGCCGCGATAGCGGACGGCGCCGAGCCTGGCGGCGAGCTGATCGGTCGCGACCTCGATGGTTTCGGCCTTGCCGCTGTCGAACAGGGTGACGGCGACACG
>DAIRES010000224.1:0-1688 GCA_036795465.1 Hyphomonadaceae bacterium | reverse complement strand
GAGACGGCTTCGGCTTCGATCTTCTTGCCCGTGGAAGGAAGGCCTTCGGGCATGGCGAGGATTTTTGCTTCGCCTTCGATGTTGAGCTTGAAGCGCTTGATCTTGCCATCGACAGAAAGCGGCAGTGAATAGCCGTCGGCGGGATCGAACAGGCTGACCATGCGCAGGCGGATGATGCGCGAGCCGTTGGCGGGGATGGGATAGATGCGCGTTTCAAAACGGTCGCTGTAATCGACTTCGGCGAGGCCCGGATCGATGCGGACGTTGACGCGGCGCTGGTAGGCTTCGGCGGCTTTGTATTTCGTCTCGAGCACGCCATCGATCAACGTGCCGTTGATGTCGAGGGCGTAGCCTGTGACGACGGCGCCGCGCGCCATGTTGAGGGCGAACTGGCCTTCCAGGATGTTGCTCGTCGGATTCTCGAAGGCGACCGTGACGGTGGTTTCGGCGATGTCGCCGCGGACATTCACGTCGACTTCGAGGGAGGATATGCCGAGGTCGCGCTTATTTGCCTCGCTGTGGACGCCGTCTGCGTAGGCGATGAGCGTGGGGCCGGCGCGCTCCTTTTCCCTGGTCTGGTATTTCGCCAGCATCGCCTGTTCCTCTGGCGGCGTGGCGCAGCTCTGGAACATGAGCGCAGTCGTAGCGACGGCGAGAAGCAGTCTCGCGGACAGGCGGTTGGTCATGCGCGATCCCCCACTGGATTTGCGTGAACACGTTCGGCTCGCATTCAGGCGCAATCAGGGCTTGAAGCAGGCGAACGCACGGTTTCGTGATGGTTACTGTGCGTCGCGGGGAGCGTCCAACGCATGCGGAGACGCGCGTAGCTATTCCGGCGTGTTGTCCTTCGCGACAGCGTCAGCGACCGCTGTCTTGCCGGCTTCGCCGCGCTTTGCGGCGATGAACGCGTAGATGGCGAGCGCAACAACCAGGAACGCGCAGAAGATGAAGGGCGCGGAGCTGGACACGTTCTCGTACATCCACAGGCCGAAGAAGGGCGAGACGACGAAGCCCATGCCGTTGGCGGCCGTGATGAGGCCGGCGACGTCGCCCTGCTGTTCGTGCGTCGCGGCGAGCGATGCGCCGGCGGAGAAGCCGGGGCGACCGAAGCCCTGGCCGAAGCCGAACATGATTTGCGCGAAGGCAAACAGGGCGAAGTCCTGCGCCCAGACCATGAAGAGCGACGACATCGCCATCATGATCGCGCCATAGACCATCAGCGAGCGGATCGGCAGTTTCAGGCGCGGGATCAGGACGAGCTGCGAGATCAGCGTCGCCATCGCGCCCATCGTCATGGCGGGGCCAGTGTACTGGGCGGAGGCCGCGCCCTCGACATGCATGCGGTCCATGATGGCGTAGGGAAAGGTCTGGCTGAGGACGCCGATCGCGAGCGAGAGGCCGACAGCGTAAAGCAGGTAGGGGAAGATGGCGGGCTGGCGCCACAGGCCCTTGGCGCCCGAGCGCGTGATGCCTGCGTCGGCGCGCGGCGAGCGGTGTTCGGGCAGCCTGGTGAGCACGAGGAAGCCGATCACCGTGGCGATGATCGTGATGATGACGACGGGAGCGAGAAGTCCCACGGCAGGCGACAGCATGGCGCCGCCCGTGATGAGCGCGGCGGCGGCGGCGGGACCAGCCATCTGGCCGAGCGTGAAGCCGGAGGTGAGCGTTGCGATCTCGTCCATCCGCTC
>DAIRES010000223.1:2998-5001 GCA_036795465.1 Hyphomonadaceae bacterium | reverse complement strand
CCACTCGGGCATATTTTCGACCGGCGCGCCAAAGCCGGACAACATGATGGCCGGAGCGATGAAGGCGAACGCCCCGATGATAGCTTGCTGCTGCGTTGCAGAAATCGCAGATATGAAAAGACCCACTCCGAGAACGGCCGCCAGGAAGAACACCATCGCGAGATAGAGCAGCGGCAGCGATCCCAAGAGGGGCACGCCGAATGCGAAGACGGCCAAGGCTATGAAAATCGTGCCCTGCACCGCGCTGATGAGAAAACCTGGCGCAACCTTGCCAAGCATGATCTCAGTCTGATTCAGCGGCGACACCAGCAACTGGTCGAAGGTCCCAAGTTCACGTTCGCGGGCGATCGAGAGCGTGGTCACAACGATGGCAGTGAGCATGGTGATCATCGCGAGCAGCGCTGGAACCATGAACCAGCGATAAACGAGGTTCGGATTGAACCAGTGGCGTACCACCCCGTCGGTCAAGACGGGCAGGGGGCGTGCCGTCGCTCCGACACCTGCTACGATCCGGTTGATATACCCGAACAGAATCTGGGCGGCGTTTGCGCGCCGACCATCGAGTACGATTTGGGCGTGAGCGGTGCGACCCGCTTCGATGTCGCGGGAGAAGTCCTGCGGGATATGGATAGCGGCGAGAGCCCGGCCGCTGTCGATGGTGTCTGTGATCTCACCGACGCTTGAAAGCACAATCACCTCGTCGAACGTGGAACTCGCCTCGATACGCGCGATGATTTCGCGTCCCCACCGGCCGTGGTCCAAGTTGACGATGGCTATATCGACGTTGCGCACTTCGAGTGTGGCCGCGAAGGTGAAGATGAAGAGCTGAATGAGTGGGGGCGCGACCAGCACCAAGCGCCCCCGCGGATCTCGCGTGAGCGCCAGTAGCTCTTTGACGATCAGCGAGAGAATGCGCGCCCACATCGTCAGGCGATCCTCTTCGGCGTCACGCGCCACGCGAAGAACAAAAGCACAGCCCCAAGCCCTAGCATCTTGAGTATTACCGGCAGCAGAACTTCCCAGACGTCGCCGGCCAAGAACACAGTCTGCAGCCCGGTGACGAAATAGCGTGCCGGGATGATCGCGGTGATCGCCCTGATGGGCTCGGGCATCGACTCGATCTCGAACATGAAGCCGGAAAGCAGCATCGCTGGCAGGAAGCCGGAGAAGAGCGCAAGCTGCGAGGCGACGAACTGGTTCTTCGCCGCCGAGGAGATGAGAAGCCCTTGTCCGAGCGCCGGCGCCAGAAATGCGGCAGTCAGTGCAAGGATAGCCAGGGACGAACCACGGAAAGGCACGCCGAACAGAAAGATTGCCGCCGCCACGCACGCCGCCATGGTCGCCAGCGCGAGTAGAAAATAGGGGATGAACTTGGAGGCCAGCAGTTCAAGGGCGCTGACGGGGGTCGCAAACACGGCCTCGAGTGTGCCGCGTTCCCATTCGCGTGCCACCACCAATGCGGTGAGAAGCGTGCCGATGATCGTCATGACCAGTGCGATCGAGCCCGGCACCAGATTGTAGCGCGTCCGGAGATCCTCGTTGAACCAGAACCGCGGTTCGATCGAAATGGCAGGCGTGGAGGCTACACCACGATCACGAGCGAATTGTGTCGACCAGGTTGCCAGCACGCCCTGGGAATAATTGGCGACGATCTCGGCAGTGTTGGGTTGCGAGCCGTCGGTAACGATATGGATCTGCGCGGGCCACGAACCGCGCGCATGCAGGCGCTGGGAGAAATCAGGGGGGATGACAAGAAAGCCCCGCAGCTCGTTGGCCCGAAGAGCGCGTTCAGCTTCGGCTCGGCTTGGATATAGCAGCACCTCGAAGTCGGGGGCATTGGAATAGGCGTCGGCAAGACTCCGCGCATCTGGACCACGCTCCTCGAGGACCACACCAAGCCGCACCGAGGCGGCGTCGAGCGAGATGCCGTAACCGAAGAGAAAGAGGAGAAAGAGCGGCAGGAACAGCACGATTACCGCGCTCGAGGGATCGCGGCGGATCTG
>DAIRES010000223.1:0-2898 GCA_036795465.1 Hyphomonadaceae bacterium | reverse complement strand
ACGGCCACGTTCTTTTTGACGAGCGCATTGATGTGCGACCAGAATTCGCGCCGCGCCAAGGGGTCAACGCCAGAGGTTGGCTCGTCTAGAAAAAGAGCGTCAGGCTCGTGCAGCAGTGCGCAGGCGAGCGCCAGCCGCTGCTTGAATCCCAAGGGCAGGGCCCCTGCGTTCCGCCCAGCCATGGGACCGAGCTCGAACACTTCGATCATAGTCGCGACACGGTCTTTACGGCGCGTACCGGTGAGGCCGTAAACGCCAGCAAAGAACTCGAGGTTCTGGCGCACCGAAAGTTCCCCATAGAGCGAGAATTTTTGCGCCATGTAGCCCAGACGCGCACGCGCCTTGGGCGCGGCGCGGCGAAGATCGATACCCGCCACGTGGCCCTCGCCGCTTGTAGGCCGCAACAGGCCGCACAGCATTTTAAACGTGGTGGACTTGCCCGCACCGTTCGGGCCGAGCAAACCGAAGATCTCCCCCGGACGTACCTGGAAGGTGATGTTTTCGGCGGCAGTGAAGGCGCCGAACTGTTTTGTCAGTCCGCGTGCCTCGATAACGGACTTGTCGCTTGCGGGGATCATGCGCATAGCGGCTGCGAGCGGAGAGTCTCGGAGATGCGATCCGCCCAGAAGATCGACGAACGCATCTTCAAAGCGAGGCGCAGCCGCTGAAGCCGAGCTGAGGCCGGCGGGCTTATCGTGTGCGCGCATCATCACGCGGATGGAATCTCCCTGGAGCACCGCGTCTGCGATTGTGGGGTCGCTCTCAAGGCGCTGCAGTTCTGTGCGCTTGGCGCCTGCGTCGGGGCGTACGCGGAAGACGCGCCCCTCCACACGCGCCGTCAGTCCCTGCGGCGAACCGGCATAGAGCAAGCGTCCCTCGTTCAGCAGCAGAACCTCGTCGCAGCGCTCTGCTTCGTCGAGATACGAGGTCGACCAGACCACAGCCGTTTCGGGGTCGACAAGGCCACGCACCATCGCCCACAATTCACGGCGGGACGCGGGATCAACCCCAACTGAGGGCTCGTCGAGCAGCAGGAGGCGCGGACGGCGCAGTAGAGCGCAAGCAAGCCCAAGCTTCTGCTTCATTCCGCCAGAGAGTTTGCCCGCCAGCCTCGCGCGGAACGCACCGAGGTCAGTGAAGTCAAGCAGGCGATCGAAGGCGCTGTTGCGTTCCGATGCTGAAAGGCCTTGCAGATCGGCATAGAGATCGAGATTTTCCTGGACGCTCAGATCCTCATAGAGGCCGAAGCGTTGCGGCATGTAGCCGATGCTGGCCTGCGCCGTCCCCGGGTTGCTTCGCGTGTTGGCGCCTAGAATGCTCACATCGCCGTGGTCGGGCAGAACGAGGCCCGTCATCAGGCGGATCAAGGTTGTCTTGCCGGCAGCGTCAGGACCAACAATGCCCGTGAGTCGGCCAGCTGCGACTGAGGCGGTTATGGCGTCGAGCGCAGGGCGGTCCATTCCGGCAAACGACTTGCTGGCGCCTTGGATTATCGCCAACGGTGCTGTCACGGGCGTTCCCGATCGTCATCCGGCGCGGGCTCCAGGTTTAGTGCGCGAATGCCTACGCTCGCCGGCATACCTTGGCGCAGGAGTGCGTCGGGCTCGGCGACGATGATGCGGACCTGGTAGACGAGGCCGCTGCGCAGGTTTTCGGTCTGGACTGTTCGCGGCGTAAATTCCGCGGTCGGCGAAACGAAGCCCACTTGTCCGCGATAGCGCCGGTCTGGCTCGGCATCGGTCCAGACCTCGGCCTCGGCGCCGGGGGCGACGCGCGCCAAATCCTCGCCCTGCACATATGCGCGCACCCAAAGCGGACGATCTAGCGCCAGCGTAAACGCGGTTTCTCCCTGCTGCACGATTGCACCCGGTTCGCGGACGCGGGCGAGTACAACACCGGCCGAAGGCGCTTTCAATGTCGCATCGGCGAGCCTCGTTTCCGCAGTGCGTAGACGCGCTTCGGCGGCCTCCAGCGCAGCGCGACCTGCATCGACATCCTCGGCTCGGAAGCCTTCTCGTGCCAGATTCAGCGCGGCTTCAGCAACATGCAGGCGCGCTCTGGTTTCCTCGGCGCGTGCCCGCGATTCGGTGGCGGATTGTTGAGAAACAGCCCCGTTGGCGAACAAAGTCTCCTGCCGGCGCGCGGTTTCTTCGGCGCTGCGCTGCGAGGCGCGCGCCTCGATCACGCGTGCCTCGGCGCCGCGAATCTCGGCGGGACGCATGCCAGCCTCCAATCGGTGCAAGTCTGCCTGCCGCGTCGCCAATTCCGCCGCCGCTACGGCGCGCTCATTTTCCAGCGGCTCAGGATCGAGATGCGCTAAAGCTGCGCCCGCTTCGACCCTGTCACCCTCTTCGACAAACATTTCTGCTATACGTCCGTTGACACGAAATCCGAGCTGCACCTGGCGAATGTCGAGATTGCCTTGGAGAACCAAGTACTGCTCGACTTGACCGCGCAGCATGGGCGCAATCGCGAAGCTCCAGAGCGCAAAGGCAAGCGCCAGGCCGAGCGTGCCCGAGGCTGCAAGCACGATCACGCGTTTGCGTGTCATGGCGCTGACCTTTCATCGTCTTTTTGGGCCAGAATTGCATCGACGTTCGCGCGAATGGCACGTTCGAGAACGTGGAACTCGTCCGGGCCTATCTTGTTCCAGTCGAGGACCCGTAGGGCAGCGGCGCGCGCCATGCGAAAGACGAGCACTTGTCCCAGCATAGCCAGAGCGCGCGCCTGCGTTTCGGTATCCGCTGGATCACGATCGAGCGCGATTGCGGTCAGCCGTACCAGCATGGCCAGCATACGCCCCATACTACTGGAGAACAGGATCTCGAACTCCGGACCTGGCTGCATCTGTTCGCGGAGGATGATGCGCGCCCAATCGTCGGAGGCCTCCAGAAGCAA
>DAIRES010000039.1:0-23545 GCA_036795465.1 Hyphomonadaceae bacterium | reverse complement strand
TGCGCCCGTCGAAGGACGAGGGCGTGCTCACCACCGTGAGCCACACCGCACCATCTCCCTCCGTCGCGCGCGCTTCGTACGCGATCCACCTCCCCCTGCTACGCATGGGGAGGCAAGATCAGAGCAATGAAGGGGAATTGCCTCCATCAGTGCGAAGCACTGGCGGGGTAAGGAGCGGCCGCGAAGCGGACGAATTGGTCCAGTGGACCAATTCGAGCGACGAACGCCCGAAGCGTAAGCGAAGGGCAAGCGTGCGCGCCCTTGCGCGCATGACGCAGGGGCTCTTCGCCCAACTCCAAACAAAAACGCGGTCGCCTAAGCGACCGCGCTCAAAATCAAAGCCCGCCCCAACTCGCCGCAAACGAGGCCGCGCCCTTGTGCCTAGAGCCCGTCATCCTTCGTCCCCGGCGTGCCCAGTTCCAGCCCCGCAAAATCGAAAAGCTCCGCATCCACCAGATGCGATGGCCGCACATGGCTCAGCGCACGCGCCATCACCTGCCGCTTGCCGGGATTGCGCTGCTCCCACTCGTTGAGTAGCGACTTGATCTGCATGCGTTGCAGCCCGTCCTGCGATCCACAGAGATTGCACGGGATGATCGGGAACTGCATGTGCCCCGCGAACTTGCGGATGTCGTCCTCCGCGCATCCGATCAGCGGCCGCAGCACGAACAGGTCGCCGGCATCGTTCACCAGCTTCGGCGGCATCGCCGCCAGCCTGCCGCCGTGCAGGAAGTTCAGCATGAAGGTCTCGAGCGAATCATCGCGATGATGCCCCAGCACAACCGCCTCGCATCCCTCCTCGCGCGCCACCCGGTAGAGAATGCCCCGCCGCATTCGCGAGCACAGCGAGCAGTACGTGTTCGACGCCGGCACCTTCTCCGTCACGACCGAATAGGTGTCCTGCGTGATGATCCTGTGCGGCACGCCGATGCGCGCGAGATATTCGGGAAGAATATGCTTGGGAAAACCCGGCTGCCCCTGGTCGAGATTGCAGGCCAGCAGATCGACCGGCAACGCGCCCTGCCATTGCAGGTCCAGCAGGACAGACAGCAGCGTGTAGCTGTCCTTGCCGCCCGAAAGGCAAACCAGCCAGCGTGGCCGCCTGCCCGATCCCGTCCCGTCGGCGCTAAGCATGCCATACGCACGGATCGCCTCCTGCGTTTGACGAACCAGCCGTTTGCGAAGCTTCCGGAAGGTCACGCTATCGGGCGAATCGGCAAAAGCCGGGTGCAGAGGGGTAAACGAATTTGGGTCCGATTCCTCAACGTGCGACAGGTTGTCAAGCATGCGGCGTTCCTTTTGCCTTGCTTTTATTCGTGCTTTTGAAAGACCCCGGCAAATGCCTAGGATGTTTTCAGGGTTAGCCCTAAGTTTAGAAGCAACTAATAATTAGCACCCTCCGGTTAACCCTTATGACGCTTGAGGAAACGGGCTCTTAGGGCAAGTACGGGGTGGGACATGGGCCAAGTGGCCGGTCAGCTGAAAATCCTCATCGTCGATGATGACGACCTCCTAATGTCCGAGGCTGACGCGCTTGGCCATCCGGCGATTGCATTTTCCGCACTTTCCCCCGGCCAGGTCTCCGCCTCCCGAGGCGCCTTCGGGGATCGCGATGTGATCATTGTCGGCGTCGATACCTCCGGCGGCCTCGATCTGGTGGCTGATCTCTGCAGCCGCCCGGGCATGCCGCCTGTCATCGCGCTGGCGGGCAGGGCCTCGCATGGGAAATCGCTTGAGCACGTTCTTCTGCTTGCGGAATTGCGGGGCGCGGCGCTGTCGCTGCCCAAGCCGATCGATGGCGTCGAACTTGCGCTGGCCGCGATCGAACTGATCAGCGCCCGCTCAGGCGCCGCCGAAATGGCGCTCGTCGCCAGGGATCTTGAACGCCGCCTCGAATACTAGGCCGCATCGACTTCAGCACCGAGCTGACATCGCCGCTTTCGCTGCGCTATAACCGCTTCCAGAAGCCGCCGCGCAAGTCGGTCGCCTGGGAGGTTCGTCATGAGAATTGCAGCCGCGCTTGCGCTTGCGCTCGCTTTCACGCCCGCAGCTCTTGCTGAACCCGCCAAGGTGAAAATCTCGAGCGGGACACTCGTTGGCGACGCAGCCGACGGGATCGTCACATTCAAGGGCATTCCTTTCGCCGTCCCGCCCGTAGGCGCCCTGCGCTGGAAGCCGCCACAGCCTGTGGCCGCCTGGGCCGGTGATCGTCCCGCGACAGAATACGGCGCGAGCTGCTCCCAGAATGCGCGCCTCGGCGCCGAGGCGAAGACGTCGGAGGACTGCCTCTATCTCAACGTCTTCGCCCCAAAGGATGCGAAGAACCTGCCGGTCATGGTCTGGATCCATGGCGGCTCGAACCTCAACGGATCAGGTTCGATCTATAATGGCGCGGCCTTCGCCAGGAGCGGCGTCGTTATGGTCACGCTGAATTATCGCATGGGTGCGCTTGGCTTCTTCGCGCACCCGGAGATCACCAAGACTGCTGCCCCATCCGAGCCGCTGGCTAACTACGGCCTCATGGATCAGACCGCTGCGTTGCAATGGGTTCAGTCCAATATCGGCGCCTTCGGCGGTGATGCGTCGAAGGTCACGGTGTTCGGGGAAAGCGCTGGCGCGATCGATATCTATGCGCTGCTCGGCCTCAAGTCGTCGAAAGGCCTGTTCCAGCAAGCCATTCTGGAATCCAACATCACCTGGGGCGTCAGCGCCCCGCTGTCTGACGCGGAAAAAGACGGCAAGGCGTTGATGACGCGCGCCGGCGCCGCTGAAACCGCAACGCTCGCTGACCTGCGTGCGATCCCCGCCGACAAGCTTGTCGACGCCGCCAATGGTGCGCGCTTCCCGATCGTGGATGGCCGCTACATGACGGAGACGTCGCTTTCGGCCGTAGCGAACAAGCGGGCGATGGATATTCCGCTGATCGTCGGCTCGAACAGCTACGAAGCCTCGCTGGCGCGTCAGCTGCAGGGGCAGGCAGCCACAGACTGGACCAACAGCCAGGCCGGCGCTCCTGCGCGATTCATTGCCTCGAAGTCTGCCGACGGCAAACCCAGCTGGCTTTATTTCTTCTCCTACGTCGCCACCGACCACCGCACGCCTGACTCCATGGGCGCCGCTCACGCTGCCGAGATTCCCTATGTCTTCGGCGGCCAGGCGCGTCCGGTCGTTGTTCCTTCAGTCACCGCGACCGTTGCGCCGCCGTCCGAAGAAGACAAGGCAATGGCCGCGCTGATGCACTCCTGCTGGGTCGCCTTCGCGAAGTTGGGCGAACCGAAATGCGCGTCCGGTCCGGCCTGGCCCGCCTACACGCCTGCCACCGACCAGCTGATGGAATTCGGCGTCCCGTCTGGCGTCCGCTCCAGCTTCCGCAAGGAAGCGTTGGATGCGGCGACGTTGGCTGAGGCGGGCGCGCGCTAAGCGGCAGCGCGCTCCGCCGGCGCCGGTCCCACATAGATCGATGCCGGCCGCACCAGCCGCCCTGTCGCCAGCTGTTCGCGCGCGTGCGCGATCCAGCCAGTCACGCGGCCGCAGCCGAACAGGCAGGTGAACAATCCACGCGGGACGCCCAGCGCTTCAAGCAGGATCGCTGTGTAGTATTCGACATTGGTATCCAGCTTCCGGTCCGGCTTCTCGGCTGCCAGTCTTTGCAGGATGCGCCCCTCGATGGCTTGCGCGAGCGCCAGCCGTCCGCTGCTCGCCGGCAGCGTGTTCACAACGCGCTTCAGCACGTCGGCGCGTGGGTCGCGCGTGCGATAGACTCGATGCCCGAAACCCATCAACCGCTCGCCGCGATCCAGCGCGCTCCGTATCCAGCTCTCCGCATGATCGGCTGCGCCGATGCCGTCCAGCATGTCCAGAACCGGACCCGGCGCGCCGCCATGCAGCGGCCCTTTGAGCGCCGACAGCCCGGCAATCACCGCCGACCCAAGCCCCGCCCGCGTCGACGCCACGCACCGGGCCACAAAGGTCGATGCGTTGAGCCCGTGATCGGAGATCGTCACCAGATAAGCATCCAGCGCTCGCGCCTCTTCAGCAGAAGGCGCCTCGCCGCGGATCATCCGCAGCAGGTCTTCACCATGCGAGGCGTTCGCATCAGGCACCACCGGCTTTCGACCGGCTTTCAGTTGCGCGACTGCTCCAGTCGCCACCGCCATGGTGGCCACGAGATCAATCGCGGCCGCCGCATCGTGACCGTCCGGCGCAAGGCTCAGCGCCGCGCGCACGGCCTCCACTTCGGGCAGCGCCACAAGCCGCGCAAAATCCGGTTCCAGTCGCTGGAAGGCCGCGAGCCGCGCCTTGCCCAACGCAGCCGTCATATCCGGCGAGGCATCGAAGAATCCGCCCCACAGATGCTCTGCGGCCTGCTCGAACGTGAAGTCGCGCGCCAGCGTTTCCACATCCTGTCCGCGAATGATCAACCGGCCTTCCGCGCCCTGCACATCCGACAGCACTGTCTCCGCCGCGACAACTTTTTCCAGGCCCGCATCCATCGATCGCTCCATGATTGACGCAGCTGACATGGCGATACATGGTCGCTTTGGTCAAGATTGATCAATATAATCAACTAAAGGTCAGCCGATGGACTGGATCGCTGCCGAAGATGCATTGGCCGAACTCAGCGTCCGCAAGCAGACGCTCTATTCCTACGTCAGCCGTGGACTCGTGCGTGCGAAGGCCGACGATGCCGATCCGCGGCGCAGTCTCTATTCCGCCAGTGACATCAGCAGGCTGAAGGGCAGGCGGCGGGGCGCCCGTCGCCGTTCGGAAGTGGCCGCCGGCGCAATCGCCTGGGGCGAGCCGGTTCTTGAAAGCGCAATCTCCACGGTGCGCGATGGTCAGTTCATCGTCCGCGGGAAGGTGATCGAAGCGCTGGCGACAAAATCGTCACTAGAGGGCGTGGCATGCCTGCTCTGGAACGCGGATCAAGTTCCGCCTCAAGGTGTTATGCGTCGCACGGCAGGCTCAACGCCCAAGGCGCGCGCTTTCGCAATGCTGGCGAGACGCGCCAACGACGATGCGCCCAGCCTTGGCCGAAATCCCGCCGCGCTTCGGGCTGATGCATGGTCGATCCTGCAGGAATTCTCTGTCGCACTCTCGGGACAGGATGCTGGTCTGATCCACCAGCGCCTTGCGCGAGCGTGGAAGCTGGACGCGCAGGGTGCGAACATCGTCCGTCGCGCGCTTGTGCTGATGGCGGATCACGAACTCAATGCCTCTACCTTCGCGGTCCGCATCGCGGCTTCGACGGGCGCGCCACTCGCCGCATGCGCGCTGGCGGGGCTATCGACTCTGGCAGGCCCGCTTCATGGCGAAGCGCCAACACTGGCTCTTGCGCAGCTTGATCGCCTTGTCGCTGCGAAGGATACTGTCGCCGAAGCGCGGGCGATGATCGCACGCGGCGAGGATGTAGCTGGCTGGTCGCATCCGCTTTATCCTGAGGGCGATGTGCGCGCCGCGAACCTGCTCGCCGCGCTGAAGCCAAAGCCGGCCATCGCGAAAGCCATCCGCGCGCTCGAGCAGGCGACAGGTGACAGGGCCAATTGCGATGCTGCGCTAGCCGCCATGACGCGTGACCTTGGCCTGCCCGACGAAGCCCCGTTCTGCATCTTTGCGCTCGCCCGCATGACAGGCTGGCTGGCCCACGCAATGGAGCAGCGCGAAACGGGTCGCCTGATCCGCCCACGCGCCCGCTACACAGGCCCTTGAAGGTAGAACTCAGTGCAAGTCCACAAGATATCTTGATACAATAATCCCGCCCGCTGGCACAGTTTGACGGCAAGGGGCTGTTAAGGTCGCGCGGTAATCGAGGGAGCTGTTCCCATGGCCCGGCTACAAGGCGCCATCGCCGCCACCCGCTTCGGCATGGGCGCGCGTCCCGGCGAGATAGCGGATGCAGCGTCTGATCCGCGCGGCTGGCTCAAGGCGCAGATTGCTCCGAACGCAGCGATGATGCCGGCCGGTGATCTGCTCTCCGCCAAGGAAGTTCTTGAAGCGCGCCAGGAAGCCTACGGCATGACGCCTGCCGCGAAGGGGCAAGACGGGGTCAGCGCTGAAGCGCGGCAAGGCAGCCAGAAGCAGGTTCAGCGTGAGATCCGCGATGGACTGCAGGAAGAGATCGAGGCGCGCGGCCGTCACGCGGCGGCAACGCCGAACGCCTTCGCCGAACGCTGGCATCGTTTCTGGGCCAACCATTTTACTGTCGCCGCCCGCAACGCTCAGGTCGTTGGCCTGGTCGGCCCGTTCGAGCGCGAGGCGATCCGTCCCAACGTGTTCAGCAGTTTCTCCAAATTGCTTGGGGCGGCGACCTTCCACCCCGGCATGCTTGTCTATCTCGACGCCGCTCGCTCCATCGGTCCATCTACGCAGGTTGCGGAACGCCGCGATGCGGGTCTCAACGAAAACCTTGCTCGCGAAATCCTTGAACTGCACACGATGGGCGTTGGCTCGGGGTACACGCAGGCCGACATTGTAGAGTTTGCCAAGGCGTTGACGGGCTGGACTGTCGCCGGTCCGCAGACCGCGCGCCTTGTTGGCCTTCGCGGACAGAACCAGCGCACCAAAGGCGGCCAGCAACGCGCGCGCCAGCAGGCAGCAGAGAGGCTCACCCGCGATTCCGGCGAGACGGTCTTTCTTGAGCCCTTGCACGAACCCGGTCCCCGCAAGGTTCTTTCCAAAACCTACAGCGGCCCGGGCGCCGATCAGGCGGCCGCAATACTCGACGATCTCGCCGCAAACCGCGCAACCGCCCAACACGTTGCTACCAAGCTCGCGCGCCATTTCGTAAGCGATACGCCGCCAGCTTCCGCTATCGCGAAGCTGGAAGCGGCCTACATGAAATCCGGCGGCGACCTTTCTGTTCTCGCCCGTGCAGTCATCGATCTGGACGAGGCATGGGGCGAGACGCCGCTCAAGTTCAAGACACCTGAGGAACTCCTCGTGTCTGCCGCGCGCGCTGCTGGCGCGCAGGCAACTTTCGGCGGCGCGCCGCGTGCGGTCTATACGTCGCTTGCCCAACAGCCCTTCGGCGCGCCGTCGCCAGCGGGCTGGCCGGATGATACGGCGTCATGGGCCGGGTCGGACGCAATCAAGAAGCGTCTGGAATGGGCGAACTCAGTCTCACGTCGCATGGCGCGCGGCGAGACGCCGACGCAGTTTCTCGACCGTGCTCTCGGCGAGATCGCCAGCGAAAAGACGCGCCAGGCGGTCGCGCGCGCCGAAAGCGCGGAGCAGGGTTTCACCCTCGCACTGATGTCGCCCGAGTTTCAGCGGAGGTAACGATGATCCAGCTCAATCGCCGCTCGCTTCTTCTTGCCGGATGCGCCGCCACGCTGGTCAGCATCGCTCCCGGTGCGCGCGCCAACACGAACCCAGCGCAGGGCAGGAAGCTGATTGTCGTCATCCTGCGCGGCGCCATGGACGGCGTCGCCGCTCTGCCCAAACTCGATGATCCGGATATCCGCGCCCATCGCGCCGCGCTGATCGATGTAAAAGCGACGCCGCTTTCCAACGGATTCGCGCTGCATTCCGCCATGCCCACGCTGGCAGCGATGTATGCGTCGAAGGAAGCCGCCTTCGTTCCCGCGCTCGCCGGCCCCTACCGCGAGCGGTCGCATTTCGAGGCGCAGGACCTGCTGGAATGTGGGGAGGTCGCAAAAGTCAGTGCAGATGGCTGGCTCAACCGCGCGCTGCAAAGGGCGCCTGCAGCATATTCCGCCGTCTCCATCGGGCCATCGCAACCGCTGATCCTGCGCGGCGCCTCGCCCAACACATCGTCCTGGTCGCCCGCTGTCCTGCCTGAAGCCAGCGGCGACACGCTCGCCCGCCTGCTTGACCTGTATGAGAACGACCCTGTCCTCAAGCCTGCACTCTCCAGCGCACTCGGAGCTGACTCGGTCGCAGGCGCGATCAAGATGGACAGCATGGGCGGCGGCCGCGGCGGCCCGGCGCAGTATGTGGCGCAGCTTCAGGCGGCCGGGAACTTCCTCGCTCAGCCGGATGGGCCAGAGATCGCCGTCGTCAGTCTTGAAGGCTGGGACACGCACACCCAGCAGAACCAGATGCTGCAACAACGCTTCACCGCCCTCGACAATGGCATCAGGGCGCTCAAGGCGTCGCTCGGCGAGACGTGGAAGAAGACAGCGCTCGTCGCCGTGTCGGAATTCGGCCGGACCGTTCGCGTCAATGGCGGCGGCGGCACTGACCATGGCACGGGCGGACTCGCCATTCTCGCGGGCGGTGCGATCAAGGGTGGCCGCATGATCGGCGACTGGCCGGGTCTCAAGCCTGCAGCGCTATTCGAAAATCGAGACCTGATGCCGGCCGTGGACGCCCGCCAGGTGTTCAAGGGCCTGCTGCGCGATCAACTTGGGTGGGCGCAAAACGATCTCGACACGTCTGTCTTCCACGACAGCGCGAACGCGAAAGCGCTGACTGGATTGGTCTAGATCAGGCCGGCTGAAGCACGCCTTTGTCGACCAGCAGAGACTTCAGCTCGCCTGACTGGAACATCTCTTTCGTGATGTCGCATCCGCCGATGAACTCGCCCTTTACATAGAGCTGCGGGATGGTCGGCCAGTTCGAGAAATCCTTGATGCCCTGACGCAGCTCGGCGTCCTCGAGGATGTTCGCGCTATCGTACTGAACGCCTAGATGATCGAGGATCGAGATCACGGTCGCCGAGAAGCCGCACTGGGGAAAGGTCGGCGTGCCCTTCATGAACAGGAACACCGGGCTGGCGTCCACCAGGCCCTGGATGCGTGCATTTACGTCTGACATGGCGTCATTCCCGCGGAAAACTCAGCTTACCGCTCTCAGCTAAGGCCGGATCAGCCGCTAATCAAGCGTCCGGAGTTGGGATTGGCGACCGCGTAGACGTTGGATTCGAGGTGATCCAGTCGGGTGGTCGACATGATCGCCCGGTGTGCGCCGCCCTCGTTAAGCGCCCAGTTCAGGGCTTCTTCGATCGTCATGGGCGTTGGCGGGATCGGGCCGCCCCGGCCCAGAAGCGTGCGCGCCAGCTGCCATGTCGCTCCGGCGCTCACCGGGGCGGGAAAGCGGCGCTTGGCGGGCGCCAGTGTCTCGATCCCGATCAGTTCACCCGCCGCCCTGAGCCGCTCCAGCCG
Source organism: Hyphomonadaceae bacterium (assembly GCA_036795465.1). GTDB lineage: Bacteria > Pseudomonadota > Alphaproteobacteria > Caulobacterales > Hyphomonadaceae > UBA7672. The sequence continues at coordinate 14,420 of DAIRES010000039.1, read as the reverse complement.
CGTCAGCTCGTGCGGCTCCAGCCCGATATGAACGGGCGTCATGAACAGGCTGAACTGCCCGGTTGTCAGCGCCGCATCCAGCGCATGGTCGCGCGCGCAGATGCCGATCTCGCCGATATCGCCCTTGAACTTCAGATCCACCAGCGTCTTCAGCAACGCATCGGTCAGCGCCTCCGGCGGCGGGCCGTGCAGGAACAGCCAGTCCACCCGCGTCCGACGCAGGCGTTGCAGCGACCCCTCGATCGACTTGCGCACACTCTCGGGCTCGAACTCATGCGCCCGCTTCATCAGGCCAGACGCTTTCAGCCCCACCTTGGTCGAGACGATAGGCTCATAAGGCGGCAGCCGCGCCAGCGCTTCGCCCAGCCTGCGCTCTGCCTCGCCATTCCCGTAAGCCGGCGCCGTGTCGAACACGCGTATGCCCAGCGCGAACGCGTGCATGATCATCGCAACGGTAGTTTCCGGCCGCACAAGCGGCGAGCCATGCGGCCCGCTCACCCCGAAGCCGAGGCGGCGCACGCCAGACGCATTGTCGCGGTTGGAATCAGCCACGCGGCTACCTCAGTCCGGCGCCCGTGTGGTCAGGGCGAGGGCATGCAACACGCCGCCCATCCGGCCCTTCAGCGCCGCATACACCATCTGGTGCTGCGCGACGCGGGACTTGCCGCGAAACTGCTCCGAGACGATCTCCGCGCTCCAGTGGTCGTTGTCGCCGGCAAGGTCCTTCAAGGCGATCACTGCGTCAGGAAACGCATCGCGCAGATATCCTTCGAGCGTCGCCCGATCCATTGCCATTGATAGTCCCTCCCAGGATCGCCGCGTGGTGTACGCTCGCGGTTGGATCCGGCCTCGAGTCCCGGATGCTGTATCTAGTTCGGCTTTAACTTCGCACAATAGCAGAACGCAGCGTACCCCAATTGGGGGACGCTGCGCTGTTTCGTCATAGCCAAGGGAATCCCTAGCTGGGATTAGGCGATTTATCGGCCTTCGTTGCGATCTCGCGGATCTTTTCAGCTTCCGCCTTGTGCGCCTGTAGCGTCGGCAGGGTCTCGTCCGCGAACATTTTCAGCTGAGCTGTTGCATCCGTGTCCTTCGCATAGTCCTCGAACAGCTTGATCGCGTCGTTGTGGGCGTCGATCTGAAGTGCAGAATAGTCCGCATCAAAGTCGGCATCACCATCCGTTTCGACCAGATCGTTGATCCGCCGCATGTGGAAATCATCCAGCACGTCCAGCGGCGGCCTTAGTGAAGCAGAGGATGCCGCCGCCTTCAGCCTGTCGATTGCCGCCTTGTGGTTGTCGATCATCATCTGAGCGAATGCTTTCACATCGGCACTTGTCGATTTCTCGAGCGCCATCTCGCTGGTCCGAATCTCGACCAGGCTAGCCTGACCCGCGGCGTTGACGAAATCCTGCGCTTCACGCGCGACGTTATCCGCCGATGCCGGATCAGCCAGCGCCGTTTCGGTCGCCGGCGTCATCAGCGCGGAATCGGAATTCATGTTGTCGCCGCATGCGGCTAGCGACAGCGCAGCAACGCTGGCGGCGGTGAAGAGAATGATACGAGACTTAGGTTCCTCCAAGTGAGCGGATCCCCGCCCATCACACGAGAAACGCCCGCGCCAGAAGTCGCGTTCCGGGTTCCACCATGTCGAATGAGTCAGGTTCCCGCATGTCCGAAGTTTCACGCGCAGGCACTATCCGAACGCCCTCGTCCTTCGACGGACGCACGCTACGCGTGCTGCTCAGGATGAGGGCTACAGAACCGCCAGCAGTTCGCCCTCATCCTGAGCAGGCCCGAAGGGCCGCCCCTCGAAGGACGAGGGCGCGCTCGCAGACAATCGCTACGAAGCACCGGCCATGTACGTCGGCAGCCAGCCTTCATGCGCGGCGCGAAGGGTGGCTAGGGGGACAGCTGTTCGTGTTTCGGTGTCAGCGAAAAACTGAATTCCTTCGCCTTCGAACATCCCGATGCTGTAAACCAGCCACTCAAGCTTCTGTTTCTTCGCCAGCGCCAAGATTGCTTCCCTTTGCTGGGCATTCGCCGCGATTAGATAGTTTGCCTGGTCCTCTCCGAAAAGCAGACCCATCCGATTCATGGGTGTGTGTTTTCTATCGGCATCCTGAGCGTTGATATCCGGCGCGATGTTGATTGGCAGGTTGGCGGCAAGGGCCATTTCAGCGGCAGCACAAACAATTCCACCTTCAGAAACATCATGTACGGCGTTCGCCAGGCCTTGAGCGATAAGTGTCCGAATAAGGTCCGCATTGCGCCGCTCAGCCGAAAGGTCGACCCGAGGCGGTGATCCTGCAGGAACGCCATCAAGGCCAAGGATCACGCGAGCATACGCCGACGCACCGAGGTGCATTGGCGCTTCCCCGATCAGCAGGAGTTCATCTCCCGCCTGCGCCCCCTTCAATGTAGCGATGTGATCAAGGTTCTCGATCAGCCCGATGCCGCCCACAACCGGCGTCGGCGGAATCCCCACGCCGTCTGTCTCGTTGTAAAGCGACACGTTTCCGCTCACGACCGGGAACTCGAGCACGCGGCAGGCTTCCGCCATGCCTTCGATCGCTTTCACGATCACGCCCATCGTGTCCGGCTTTTCGGGGTTGCCGAAGTTGAGGTTGTCGGTGATCGCGATCGGCGTCGCGCCAACGGCACTGAGATTGCGGTAGGCTTCCGCCACCGCCTGCTTGCCGCCTTCATAGGGATCAGCCGCCACATAGTGCGGGTTGCAATCGGAGCAGATCGCGAGGCCCTTGTTGGTGCCGTGGATGCGCACGATGGCCGCATCGCCGCCCGACTGCGATGAATCGATCGTGTCGCCCATCACGTGGCGGTCGTACTGCTCCCAGATCCAGCGCTTCGACGCCATGTCCGGCGACGACATAAGCTTCAGCAGAACCTCGCCGTAATCGGCAGGCTCGGGATATTTCGAGATGTCCAGCGCCGGCGCCGGCTTGGGCGGGTTCCATGGCCGGTCATAGTTCGGCGCATCCTGCGACAGCGGCGGCACCGGAATATCGCACACCACTTGTCCCTGCTGCTTCAGCACGAGGCGGCCTGTGTTGGTTGTGTAGCCGATCACTTCGGCGTCGAGGTCCCACTTGTCGAAGATCTTCTTCGCATCCGCCTCGCGACCGGGCTTCAGCACCATGAGCATCCGCTCCTGAGACTCCGACAGCATGATCTCGTAAGCCGTCATGCCCGTCTCGCGCTGGGGCACCTTGTCCATGTCCATCTCGACGCCGACACCGCCCTTGTCCGCGATCTCCACGGAGGAGGAGGTGAGGCCAGCCGCGCCCATGTCCTGAATGGACTGAATCCAGTCCGTCGCCATCAGCTCAAGGCACGCTTCGATGAGAAGCTTCTCGGTGAAGGGATCGCCAACCTGCACGGTCGGGCGCTTCTCTTCATCGCCCTCGGAGAATTCGGCCGAAGCCATGGTCGCGCCATGGATGCCATCGCGACCCGTCTTGGAGCCGACGTAGAAGATCGCGTTGCCCGGCTCGGCGCCGCGCGAGTAGAAGATGTTGTCCGTCTGCGCGAGCCCCACCGCCATCGCGTTGACGAGGATATTGCCGTTGTAGCCTTTGTGGAATTGCGTCTCGCCCGCTACCGTCGGCACGCCCACGCAATTGCCATAGCCGCCAATGCCGCTCACGACGCCCGCCACCAGCGAGCGCGTCTTCGGATGGCTTGGGTCGCCAAAGCGCAGCGCGTTCACCAGCGCGATCGGGCGGGCGCCCATCGTGAACACATCGCGCAGGATGCCGCCCACGCCCGTGCCCGCGCCCTGACGCGGCTCGATGTAGGACGGGTGGTTGTGGCTCTCCATCTTGAAGATGCACGCCTGACCGTCGCCGATGTCGACAACGCCAGCATTCTCGCCCGGCCCCTGAATGACCTTCGGTCCCTTGGTCGGGAACTTGCCCAGATGGCGGCGCGTGGATTTGTAGGAGCAGTGCTCCGACCACATCACCGAGAAGATGCCGAGCTCCACCTTGTTCGGCGCCCGCCCCAGCCGGTCGAGGAGGATGGCGAACTCGTCGGCCTTGATGCCCTGCGAAGCGGCATCAGCCGCCGTCTGCGGAACGAGGAGGGAGGAGATATCGGGTTGCGCGCTCATGCCGCGTCATTTACCCGGCCCCGCCGATTCTGCAATGTGGCCGCATAAACAAGCTGGGGGGCGCTGTTTCCCGGCGATAATTTGATCATGGGGAGGGGTGCGCATGTCCCGGACACGCCAGCTTCTATGCGTCTTTTACGGCCTGATCGCACTCATCGCGCTGGTTGCGACCTGGAGCCAGAACCTTCTCTACTTCACCGGACCGGATTCCGCTGGCTTCGGCCAGTATGTGCAGGACCTGAAAGTGAACGGGGCAGCCCGCTCCTTCACGGTCGATATCGGGCTGTTCCTTCTGGCTGGCGTCGCCCTGATGCTGATCGAGGCGCGTAAGCTCGGCGTCCGTTTTGTGTGGGTCTATGTGATCCTCAGCTTCGCTGTCGCCATAAGCGTCACCTTTCCGCTTTTCCTGATCGCGCGCGAAATCCGGCTGGCGCGTGCTGGCGGCATAGGCGTTGGCGTCGAACTCACGCTCTCCGACATCATCGGCCTTGCGCTTGTGACGGGGGTGGTGTTGGCAATGTGCGTCTTCATTCTGGTCTGAGGGGCCTGGACGTGCCGCGCGTATCCGCAGAGCAGGGCGACATCACGCGCGTGGCTGTGGACGTCATCGTCAACGCCGCGAATTCGTCCCTGCTGGGCGGCGGAGGCGTCGATGGCGCGATCCATCGTGCGGCGGGTCCGGGCCTGCTCGCCGAATGCCGCGCGCTCGGCGGATGCCCCACCGGCGAAGCAAGGATCACCGGCGCCTACAATCTTCCTCACCGCCATATCATCCACACGGTCGGCCCGGTCTGGTATGGCGGCGGCGTCCACGAAGCTGAACATCTGGCAAGCTGTTATCAAAACTCCCTGCTGCTCGCCGTCCGGCATGGTTGCCGCTCGATCGCCTTTCCGTTGATCTCCACCGGCGCCTATGGCTATCCGCTTCCCGCGGCCACAGAGATCGCGGTCCGCAGCGTGCGCCATTTCATCGCCGCGGAGTCATCCGCTCCCGATGTGGTTTTCTGCTGCTTCAGCGCCGATGCGCTCGCCCTCTACAGGGCCACGCTGGCCGACTAGGCGCTCGCCGCCACCAGCGCATCGCGCTCCGCCGGCAGCAAATGCCGCCACTTGCCCTCCGCCAGATCGCCCAGCTTCAACGTGCCCACGCGCACGCGGATCAGGTCCGTGACGTCCAGCTCCACAAGTTCGCACATCCGCCTGATCTGCCGGTTGCGGCCCTCGGTCAGCACAAAGCGCAGCACCTGCACATCGTCCAGCGTCACCTTTGCGGGCTTGAGCTTCCGCCCATCCAGCTCCAGCCCGTGACGCAGCTTCTGTATCTTCGCGCGATCCAACTTGCCGGTCACGGTCACGACGTATTCCTTGTCGATCTGCGATTCCGGACCGATGATGGCTTTGGCCAGCACGCCGTCTTCCGACAGCAGCAGCAGGCCGCGCGAATCCATGTCGAGCCGCCCCAGTGGCGCAAACGTCGCCCGCGAACTCGGCGCAATTCCCGGCCCAACCTGGTTTTCCGCCGTCAGCAGCCGCGCCGCCGGGATCTGCCCGGGATCAGGCTGCGCCGACACAATCCCTACCGGCTTGTGGATCACCACCGAAATCTGCGCCCCAAGCCCCAGCTCCGCGCGATCGTTCAGCACAAGCGTCTGCCCCGCCGAAATCTTCCGGCCGACATCTTCCACACGCGTACCGTCGATGAACACAGCGCCTGCCGCGATCAGGGCTTCCGCCTCGCGCCGCGAACAGACGCCAGCTTGCGCCAGCCATTTGTTGATGCGCTGCGGCTCCTCGCCATCATATACACGCGACCAGCTCAACCGGCTTGCTCCCGGCCACGCGCCATTGCCGTCTTGCGCGATTCTTCCGCCGCCGCCGGCGTCACGGCTGAGTTGTTCTTGGAGCCACGCTCAATTTCCATCCTAAGCGCTTCGGGCAAGGGCAGGGAAAGGCCATCGTCGATCACTGCCTTCATCCGCTTCAGCAGTCCGCCTTCAACGCCAGCCATCTCGGCGGCCAGCTTCTTCGCCGCCGGCAGCAACTGGTCTGGCGCATAAACCCGGTTCACCAGACCCCAGCGCTCGGCTGTCTCTGCATCGAGATAGTTCCCCGTCAGCGACAGCTCTTTCGCGCGGCTCGCCCCGATGATGCGTGGCAGCTTCTGCGAGAGGCCCCAAACCGGCATCAGGCCAACGCGCGAATGCGTGTCGGCAAACTTGGCCTCGCTCGACGCCAGCAAGACATCGCACATCAACGCCAGCTCGAACCCGCCCGTGATCGCGAATCCATTGATCGCGCCGATCACCGGCCAGGGGCACGCCGCGAACGCCGCTGCCAGATCCATGTCCTGGCTGGCTTGCGAACCAACGCCCAGTGAGAACCCTCTCTGTCCGGCTTCCTTGAGATCGACACCGGCCGAGAACGCACGCCCCGCTCCCGTCAGAACGATCGCCCGCACACTGTCAGCGCCGGAAATCTCCCGCACCGTCTTCACGATCTGCGTTCGCAACGCCACAGACAGCGCATTCAGCTGTTTCGCCCGGTTCAATGTAAGCACGGCCACCGCGCCATCGCGCTCGACCAGAAGCTGTTCCTCCACGATCTCGCTCATCGCCTAGTCCTTCTTCGGATCAATCTCGGGCTTCACGCCCCGCGCTTTCACGATCTCGACCAGCGCATCGAGGCTGGTGGCAATCAGGTCCGGGTCGCGGCTGCGCGCCACCAGGTTCACACCAAACTCGGTGTTCTTCCCGTTTAGCCGCATGAATGGATACGAGCCAAAGCTCACCTCCGGCCGCGCCTTGGCCAGCTCGCCCAGCGGGGCTGCGATGTCGCCTTCTCGCAATCCCATGCCGCGCACCGTATGCGCGTGCACCACCGCGCCGCCCTGAATGCGATGCCCAACATCCTGCAGCATGCCGCGCGTTACCGAGGGGATGCCCGCCATCACGAACACATTGCCCAGCATGAAGCCCGGCGCCGCCGACACCGGGTTGTGGATCAGATCCGCCCCCGCGGGAATGCGCGCCATCCGCAGGCGGCCCTCGTTCATTTCCTGGCCGCGCGCTTCGTACCAGGGTTTCAGGATCGCCATCGCATCTGCTCGCACGTCGATCGTCCGCCCGAACGCTGCCGCAACGGCATCGGCGGTAATGTCGTCGTGCGTCGGCCCGATGCCGCCGGTGGTGAAAACATAGTCGTGCCGCTGGCTCATCACCTGCACGGTCGACACAATCGTCTCGTGGACATCGGGGATCACCCGCGCTTCCCGCACCTCGACCCCCAGCGGGTTAAGAAACTCCGCGATCGTCTTAAGGTTGGTATCCTGCGTCCGGCCGGAGAGAAGCTCATCTCCGATAAGGATCACTGCAGCGGTTACTGTTCTGGCCATTTCCCGCGTTTACGTCCGCTTCATCACGAGGTCCAGCGCCAACCCGTGAAGCAGGAGTAAACAGGCTGCCCGCGATTCTTTTCAAAAACCGCGGGTTCCACTCAGCGGATAATTAAACCTGAGGGCGCATAACTCATCCTGCGATAAAAGGCGGGACACCCATGCGCACCCAAAAGCGCCTCTCCAGAGAGGAGGGCGGCAACGTGATGATCGAGTTCGCGATGCTCGCGCCGGTCTTCTTTATGTTGATCATGGGCTTGGTCGAGTTCGTGCTCTTCCAGTACAAGAGCTACGCGCTGAACCACATTGTCTATGAAGCAACACGAAACCTCCAGACAGGCGAAGTCCAGGCCGTCACCGGCATCGTCGCCCAACGGCAGAAGTTCGAGGAGCTGTGCGAGGAGTCCGCCGGCCTCCTGATGGATTGCGACGACATTCAGTGGGACGTGCGCAAGTACGACCGCCTCAACCAGATCGATTTTCCGCCGGTCACGTTTGACGCGAACGGCCTGCCGACGAACTTCACCTTCGATCCGGGAACGGCCAACCAGTATTCCGTGGTGCGCGCTTCGATCCGCCACCAGTTCGTCACGCCTTTCATGGACAGGCTGTTCCGCATGGGACCTGACCAGCCCGCGATCGTGAACAGCTTCTGCATCGTCAAGAACGAGCCGTGGACCTGATCATGCGCATCCGTTCATTCATCCCGCGCGTCTTCACTGACATTCGCGGCGTCGCCGCCGCCGAATTCGCGCTGATCGCGCCCGCGCTTATCTTCCTGATCATGGGGGTCTTCGAGATGTCGTTCCGCTTCCGCGCGTCGGAAGAGGCGACACGCTACGTGCACCAGGTGGCCGATCTGATCTCCCGCGAGACGGGTCTCACCACGGCCCAGCTCGAAGAAATCCGCAACGCGGCCGTCTTCATGATGAACCCGCTCGATACGACCGAGAACCTCGATATTGACGTCTCGTCGATCGGTTTCGAAGGCTCGGACGCGGACCCCGCTTACCTCTGGCGCCGCGTCGCCGGCACTCCCGTCACGTTCAACATCGAAGAGGCCGAAGGCATGGGTCTCGAGAACGAAGCCGTCATTCGCGTCGGCGTGCGCTACAATTATCGATCCGTTCTCACCGACCTTTTCGGCGGCGGCTTCATGGCGATCGAACGATCCGCCTATGCCCGCCCGCGCGTCGAGCGTCTCGTGTCGCTCGATGGCTCAACCGACGACGGCGGTGAAATCCAGTATTTCGGCAACAACTGATTATTTTGAGGGGTTGGGCGCGGTTCACGCCGGGCCCATGAAAAGCGAGAACGACCATGTTCCGGTCCATCACCAGCTTCCTTGCCAACAAGCGCGGCGCCTTCGCCTTGCAGTTTGCGCTCATGGCGATCCCGCTTACGGTCTGCACAGGCCTCGCCATCGACGGTGGTCGTGCCTTCCTTGCGCGCTTCGAGCTTGCCTCGGCGCTTGACGCCGCCGCCCTGGCTGTCGGCTCCACCCTTCAGGAAGGCGCCGACCTCGATGCGATCGCCGCCAAATTTGTCGAGCGCAACTTCCGGACAGAACACGACGAGCCGATCGAGCTGGAACTCGTGGAAGTGGATGGCGACGAAGAAACGCTGATCCTCAGGGGTTCAGTCACGATCAACACCTATTTCATGCCGATCGTCGGCCAGCCTTACGTCACCGTGTCGGCCGAAAGCCAGGTCAGGCGTGGCGGCTCGGACGTTGAAGTTGCGCTCGCGTTGGACATCACGGGCTCGATGAACGCAACGCGCCTGGCGGGCCTGAAAAGCGCGGCCAACATCCTGATCAACGAGGTCGTCAACCCGGTCCAGGAGCCGTTCTTCTCCAAGGTCGCCATTGTTCCGTGGTCGCAGGCCGTCAACCTCGACGTTGTCAGCCCCTCGACCATTAGCCACGTGCCAAACACGGCTCTCACCGAACTCCGCGGTACGACTGTCGGCACGCGTCCAGTTTCCGCCGCTTCGTGGCGCGCTTCGGGCACGAGTACCAAGACGATCACCGAGGCTGGCTGGCGCACGACGGCTGGCGCCCGGACGATCGCATCAAGCGGCAGCAATGGCGTCAATTGGCGCTGGGGTAATGCTGTGACCATCGCCAGTTTTGCGAAAGTTTCGACCAACACACGTATCCGCGTAACGACCAGCAGCAACCACGGCTATACCGATGGTCAGTTCGTGCGCATCACCGGCGCTGGCGGCAGCTACACGGCGCTGAACAACAACATCTACATGGTTGCAGACAAGACCAATACGACGTTCAACCTGAAGGATGCCGCGGGCCTGCTCTACATTCTGCCTCCCATCGGCAGCACCTCTTCCACCGCATCCTCGCAGCGCTGCTTCGACAACGCCTGCAATGTCGGCGTCACCACGACGGCGGCCTTCACGGGCCTCGCGGCGGGCGACTTTGTGAACATCACCGGGGTTTCCGGCTTCCCGTCCAGCCAGACGCCCACTTCAATCAACAACTCGGCCACCACCACCTTCGTGGTGTCGTCCGTGTTGACTGCCTCGAACACTTTCACGCTCGCCAACTGGAACGGCCCCGCCTTCGGCACGATGTCGGCAGGCAGCGGCACGGTTTCCGAATGTCTTGTGTCGGATTGCCGTTACCGTGTCACCACATCTGCGCTTCACGCGTTCCTAAGCGTGGACAATGTGGCGATCTGGGGGATCACGGAATCCGGCTCGGGCACATCGGCCAACAGCGCGCTGAACACGACATGGAATGTCGACAGCCCGCTGCTGTCCGTCTTCTATCTTCCGGGCAACGGCAAGAATTACCGCGACTGGGTCTCGGGTGGTTCCGCAGCAAAATGCGCGCTGTCCACCTGCAATACGCGGATCACTGTATCAAGCCACGGTCTCGCAGTCGGCGACTCGCTCGAACTCAAGAGCGTTGGCGGCCTCACAGGCCTCAACAACCCCACCACAGCCGTCAGCTCTCCGGTATCCTACCCCTCGCGCGTTCTCTGGAAGGTCAGCGAAATCAGTGGCAACGTGCTCACCTTGGCTGACACCAGCCCGGCAATGTCGAGCATGGCCAACGCCTATACCTCTGGCGGCACATCGCAGTGCCTCGCCTATGGTTGCGCAAAACTCGGCTACCTCGTCTCCGGCGGCGACACGACAGATCCCACGGATTATCGCGTCTGGCTCCCGAGCCCTTGCCTGGTCGAACGCTACGGCGCGAACGCTTACACCGACGCTTCGCCGGCAACCTCGCCGCTGACGATCAACTATACGTCCGGCGGCACATGTACGCGCACCAACTACGTCACGCCGCTCACCTCGAACAAGCAGCGTCTGACCGATCAGATCGATGGTCTTCAGGTCGGCGGCAACACGGCTGGTCAGCTCGGCATCGCCTGGGCCTGGTACATGCTTTCGCCGAATTTCGCCGGCATCTGGGACAGTGAGACGGAAAACGTTCCTCTCGACTACGAGACGCCGGAACTCGCCAAGGTCGCCATCCTGATGACCGACGGTGAATTCAACACGCAAACCTGTAATGGCGTATTCAGTGCGGGCGACTGCACCCCCGACATGCCCACCGACGTGCCGGGACCCAGCGCCTCCTTCCGGCAGGCTCGGAAGATTTGCGAAGCCATGAAAGACCAAGACATCATCATCTACACCGTCGGCCTGGAGATCAACACGGCGCAGTATAGCGACGACTTCCTGCTCGCATGCGCCACCAGCCCGCAGCACGCCTTCCTCGCCAACAACACGGCCGAACTGGAAAACGCGTTCAAGGATATCGCGATCTCGATCTCGCGCCTGCGCATCTCGAAATAACGCTCACGCGCTGCGTGATCGGACCATGGGCCGGACTGGAAACAGTCCGGCCTTTTTTTGTCGGTCAGTCGGAAACGCGAAGGCTCTCGGCCACGGCCCTCGCTGCGGGGGTATCTACCGCGCTCAGTTCGCCGAAGCGCTTCAGCGATAGCCGCCACAACCATTTGGCGTTGCTCACCCGGCCCAGCGCCGCCGCATGATCCCCGGCCAACCCGGTCAACTCGGCCAGCTCAAGCCCCTGCGCAGTTTCCCGACGGGCGTTCAGCAGCTTGTCGACCTCGTCCAGCTTCCCTGCGGCCAGGGCCGCACGTATCGCCGTTATCGGGTCCGCAGGAGCAGCAGGCGCTGGCGCCGCCACAGCCGGAGCAGGAGCAGGCGGTGCAACAACAGGCGCCACAACAACGGGTGGCGCAACCGCAACAGGCTCGGCCGCCGCAGGAACGGGGGGAATTGGAATGGGTTCGGCGACGATCGGAGCGGGTAGCGGCGGCGCCGGTTGTGGCGTCGGCGGGGTGGCGGCAGCAGGCGGGATGGGAGCGAGTGTTGCTGTCGCCGGGAAGGGCTCCGCGGCGGGGGGCGCTGAGGTCGCTACAGGCTTTGTGGGAGCTGGCGGCGCTGGACGTGGCGTTGCGCGAACCGGCTCGACCACGGGCGCTGCTGCAACTGGTGGTGGAGGGGCAAGTGCAGCTGGTTCGGGAATGTCGCCCGCCCGCCAGTCGCGATCCGCCGCACGTCCGCGCTCCGAATAGTAGTCCTCCGCCGCGCCCAGCGTTGCGTCGCGCTCCGCAGCTTCGGTGGCCAGTCGCGCCCGGCGCTGCGGACGCGGATGAACTGCACTGACGAGGAAGACGATGCCTGCCGACAGGCCCAGCACACCGGCAATCACGAGCCACGGCATACCGTCCGCAGGCGGAAAGATGTTCATGCCATCGGAACGATGGGTCCAGGCGAGATAGCCGCCGCCACCGGCCATGACGGCGCCAATCAGGAACTGAATGATACGTACCAACATTTCGCCATCCCAAGCGGGTCACGTTTCTGCACGTGCTATCCCGACATGCCGGGCTGCGAAGGCCCGGCGCCGGCCAAGGCTTAGCCGCTTCCGCCGCCGCCCGAAACCTCAAACACGCAGCGCGGCCCGTGCGACCCTTTTGCCTTGTGAATCCGGGATAATCCTTCGTTTGACGCCGCGTCTTCCGCGCGCCAACCTGCAAAAAAAACATTCCGGGGTGAAACACATGACAACCATCAATCGCCGTACACTCATGGCTGCGGGTCTGGCAGGCGGCGTTGCCGCATGCGCCACGCCGCTGGCCGCAACCGGGCCGGGCGGACAGCCCATCGTCACCACGTACGCAGGAAAAGTGCAGGGCCTCAGCGAAAACGGCGTCAAGGTTTTCAAAGGCATTCCCTATGGCGCTTCCACTGCGGGCGCGGGCCGTTTCCGGGCGCCGCTGCCGGCGATTCCGTGGGCTGGCGTGAAGGAGACCGTCGCTTATGGTCCGCCAACGCCGCAGGGCCGGCCTTCGACCGCGCCTGCGCTGCCGCCGCGCGATCCGAAGCTGCCGCCGCCGCTGATCAACAACAATCCCACGGGAGCGCAATCCGAAGACTGCCTCGTCCTCAATGTGTGGACGCCCGCCACCGACAACGGGAAGCGCCCCGTCCTTGTCTGGCTGCATGGCGGCGGTTTCTCGTCGGGCTCGGGTTCGTCTGCCTGGTATGACGGCGTGCGCATGGCGCAGAAGCAGGATGTGGTGATCGTCACGATCAACCACCGTCTCAACGTGTTCGGCTATCTTTACCTCGGCGATCTTGGCGGCGGCGAATGGAAGGATGCATCCAGCGTCGGCATGCTTGATTGCGTGCTCGCCCTCAAATGGGTGAAGGACAATATTGCGGGCTTCGGCGGCGATGCTTCGCGCGTGCTGATCTATGGGGAGAGCGGCGGGGCGCGGAAGACGTCGTCGATGATGGCGATGCCGCCTGCGCAGGGCCTGTTCCATCGCTGCGTCGTGCAATCGGGCTCGCAGCTTCGTCTCGATACGCCCGAGACAGCGATGAAGCGCACGGAGCTGTTCCTCAAGTCGGTCAATGTCGGGAAGAACGAGATCGAGAAATTGCAATCGCTCAGCATCGATCAGATGCTCGCCAACGTCCCCGGCGCTGTCAGAGACACCGGCCAGTTCCGGCCCGTTATCAGCACGCCGTCCTTCCCGTCGCATCCGTTCGATCCGGGCGCGCCTGCCATTTCGGCGAAGGTGCCGATGATTGTCGGCTCGAACCGCACCGAAGCGTCCGTCTTCATGGGTGGCGATCCGGCGATTGTGAACCTCACCGAGGATGACCTGGTGAAGCGCGTCGGCGCGCTCGTGCCGTCGGGCGAGGCGAACGAAACCATCGCCATGTACCGCCGCATCTATCCGCAGGCGAAGCGCGACGAGATTCTCTACATGACCTCTACCGATCGCGGTTACTTCCTCGACTCGACCATTCTTGCGGGCCGCAAGGCGGACCAGAACGCGGCGCCCGTGTGGGCTTACCAGTTCTATCGCGAAACCCCGCTCGAAGGCGGCCGCTATCACGTGCCGCACGCGTCGGAGATTCCGTTTGTGTTTGACACGCTGTCGAAAGCGACCAGCATTGGCGGTGAGCCGACAGCCAATGCGCAGAACCTTGCCGACCGCATGAGCGGTGCGTGGGCGAATTTTGCAGCCAGCGGCGATCCGAATGGCGGCAAGACACCGAGCTGGCCGAAGTACAATTCCGCGACGCGACCGACGATGGTGTGGGACGAGAGCCCTGCTGGTCCACGTGTCGAAAACGATCCGCGCGGCGAGCAGCGCAAGCGGATGCTCGGTTATGGGTCGCAGCAGTATGCTGCAGTGGAGACCGGGCCGGGCTGATCGGTGGGCGCGATCTCTCATTCGCACGGGCGCGGCCCTGCGGGATGCTGTAGCTCGTCTCCCCATCGAGGGAGCGGGGCGCGGTGTGAAGCGCCGTGGGTAGTCCTGTGCCTGCCTTGCGACAGGCGCTGCGCGTCGCAACGCGCCCCGTATCGGTCGTTCC
>DAIRES010000222.1:0-5015 GCA_036795465.1 Hyphomonadaceae bacterium | reverse complement strand
AAGCGCGAATAGGCTTCGATGTCGTCATTGAACGCATACTTGGCCAGCGCCGTGGCGTTCCAGCGTTTCTGCGGCGACTGGTAGAGGTTCTGCGGGTTGAAGTCGAAGCCCTGATAGAAGGGTACCAGGTCGCCGTTGTCGGCGAACTGCGCATCGCCCAGCGGACCGGGTGCGTCGGTTGCCGTTGGGTTTGTGGTGAAGCTGTTGCCGGGCGTTGCGGCGCCGGGGCCGCGCGTCTGATACACGGACTCCTTGTTGGCGTAGCCAAAGCTCAGCACCACATTGCCGCGGCCATCCTCGAAGCCCGCGCCGATCGTGCCCTGGATGTTTTCAGTCTCGCCATCGCCGTGATCGGTGATGGAGTAACTCGCATCCAGTTGCGCGCCCTGGAAGTCATCATTGAGGATGAAGTTCACGACGCCGGCGACGGCATCCGAACCATAGACGGCGGAGGCGCCGCCGGTAACGACGTCGACGCGCTCAAGCAGAGCGAGCGGGATCGCTGTAACGTCGAAGAGGCCGTTCGGGTCGAAGGCGACCATGCGCTTGCCGTCGATAAGCGGCAGCGTGCGTGGCGTGGAAAGGCCACGCAGGTCGAGCGTCGATGTGCCCGACGATCCATTGTTCACCTGACCGCCGTTGCCGGGAAGGAATTGCGGCATGGCGCGCAGCACTTCCTCGACGTCGACCGGCTGTTTGAGCGACAGTTCGTCGGCGTCGATCGTGGTGATGGGGCTTGAGGAGACATAGCCTTCGCGCGCGATGCGCGTGCCGGTCACAACGACGACGTCGTTATCTGCGGCGGCTTGTGGGGATTCCTGCGCCATGGCCGGGGCCACGGTGACGAGGGACATGCCTGCGAGGCTCAGCAGCGTTGAGCTGAGAAGCAATGGCTTCAGTTGGGGTCGGTTCACGTTTCACTCCATTCTGATGATTGCCTCTCCTTTCGCTGTGACGACCATGTTGAAGGCTCTGACCCCACGTCTCAGACAAGAGAGTGGCCGGGGCAGATTTTGCTACGCCGGTGAGAGCGTCAATGAATACCGGGGGTGCTGGCAGGCTGTTTCGTTAAACTGCCTGATAGTGCAGCATTTTTGCATCAGGGCCGTTTTTGAGGGCCTTTGATGCCGCTCGGGAAGGTTCAGCCCGCTGCTGGATAGAGGCTCGCGTGCTCGGCTGCGTAGGGCGCGTAGCTGTCTTTCAGAGTGGCCTGATTGAGCAGCATGGTTGCGATCACTTCGCTGCCGCCCGGCTTATAGACGTAGGTGCGGGTCCAGTAGCTTTCGGTGCGGCGGCTGCCGGAGAGGGCGACGATTTCGCGCTCGATCTCGTAGTCCTCGCCGACGAGCAGTGGGCCCTTGATGAGGCGGATTTCCTGATCGGCGAAGAGGCCGACGGCAGGACCGCGGATCTTGAGGCCGTCCTGCCGTGCAACGTGCATGAGCAGGACGCTGATCATCTCGACTGGCACGATGGCGCGCTGCCA
This sequence comes from Hyphomonadaceae bacterium, assembly GCA_036795465.1. Lineage (GTDB taxonomy): Bacteria > Pseudomonadota > Alphaproteobacteria > Caulobacterales > Hyphomonadaceae > UBA7672. The sequence goes on along the minus strand of DAIRES010000222.1, from coordinate 3,529 downwards.
CGGCGTGTTGGCCGAGTTGTACCAGGGCGAGGGCTCGGTGATTTTCCTGAGCTTGTCGTTGAGCGAAAACGGGTAAAGCGCGCCCATGTGCTGGTTCGCATCCATGCGGATGGCGATGCGGCCGGTGCGGTGGCCAACTTTCACATCGCGCAAGATGACGGGTTGTTCGAGCGGCCCCAGCTCGTTGAGGCGAATGTCGAGCGCGGTGGGCGGCGCATGGGCGCCAACCGATGCGGTGCCTTTGAGCACTTCGGTTCCGTCGCGCTTGGTGGCCCAGATGCGGGCATGATCTTCGCCCGGCTCACGCTCGATGAAAGCGCGGACTTCCTCGCCCTCGGTGACCATGTTGCGGTAATGCGCGGAGAGACAGCCTTCGGCGAGGAAGCGTTCGCCCCAGATGGCTTCGCCAAGGGGAGCGAACTGGCTGAAATGCGTGGAGCCTTCGACCGGGCCGGCCTTGAAGCCGAGCTTTTCGGCCATGGCGTCGTCATGGATGGAGAGGTGATTGTCGTAGGATTGCTCCAGCAACATGTTCACGGGCTTGCGCCACGGGCCAGCGAGGACCTGTCCGAGGGTTTCGAGCGGGGTATCGAAGGCGCGGGTCATGAGCAGTCTCCTGAGTGCGGATTATTGCAACCCCGGAGCGTGAAGACCAGCGGCGTTGGCGAAGAGCGGATTTACACCCTAAATAGGGAGTCGAAGGAGACCTTCCATGGCCACGCCGCTGCGTATCGATTTTGTTTCCGACGTCGCCTGTCCCTGGTGCGTGATCGGGCTGAGATCGCTGATGAAGGCGCTGGATGCGGTGGGCGACAAGGTCGACGTCGCGATCCATTTCCAGCCGTTCGAGCTGAACCCCGACATGGCGCCCGAGGGCGAGAACACGACCGAGCACGTGACCCGGAAATACGGTTCGAACCGGGAGCGTTCGGCTGCGTCGCGCAATGCGATGAAAGAAAGCGGCGATGCGCTGGGGTTCACGTTCAATTACGGGCCGCAGAGCCGCATCTGGAATACATTCGATGCGCACAGGTTGCTGCATTGGGCCGGGCTGGAGGGCAGGCAGCTTGAGCTGAAGGAAGCTCTGTTCAAATCCAACTTCACGGACCAGCTGCCGACGAGCGATCATGACGTTCTGGTTGGCGCTGCGAAAGCGGCAGGGCTCGATGAAGCGCGGGCGCGCGAAGTTCTGACGTCGGGCGAGTTTAGCGACCAGGTCCGGCGCGATGAGATGCTGTGGCGCAATCGCGGGATCAATGCGGTGCCATCTGTCGTTTTCAATGAGCGCTGGATGATCCAGGGCGGACAGCCGCCGCATGTGTTCGAGCAGGCGATCCGGCAGATTGTTGACGGCTCGGCGACCGCGGCGGGCTGATCAATCAAGGCGTGAGGAACAGCGTGCGTTCGCGTGCGCGGCGGTTTGCGAGCGCCTGCATCACGACGCCGTTCATGCGGTTCCAGAGCAGGAAGGCGTTCGCGGCGCCGGGGCGATCTTCATCGTTGATACGCTTCACGATGGATGAGCCGCGCGTCTTGCCGCTGCCGACATTGTAGCAGAAGGCGACCATGGCGCTGAACTCGTTGAGTGTGACGGGGATCGTCACGTAGCGCTCGATCGAGCCTTCGCACCAGTGCAGGTCTTCCACGAGGAAGGCGTCGGCTTCTGTTTCGGTGATGGTGTCTTTCTCGCCTTCGAGCATCAGGTGGCCGTAACCGATGAGCCAGAGACCGCCGAGTTCGTAGGCGTCGAGCTGGAGCGTCTCTTCTTCCTTGATGATCTGAACCGCGGTGTGGTTCGTGTTGTATTCCGCCGGCATCCGGTAGATCGGCAGGGGCTCCAACGCATCCAGGAAATTCACGGGAGCGGTGAGCGGCACAAGGGGGATGCCGTTGGCGGTGGGGATCGAGTCGGCTTCGACATCGGGGGCGAGGGACGGGGCGGGCGCTGCGGCGGCGGCCGGGGCGATAACTTCGCCCGCATCGGACGTGCGGCCGCAGGCTGAGCCGAGCAAGGTTGCGGCCATCAATGCGATGCCGGCGAGCAGCTTGGTCACGGCCACGTCTCCCTTACGTCCGCAGGGCGGCAGACAATCACAAGTCGCGTTGTTGTAAAGCAGTAGAGGGCAGTCTGCCTGCATGACTTTTGCGCAAGCGGGGGGTAAGGGCAGGGGGTGAAAATTCCCAAGCTTCTTGTCAGCACGGTGGTTCGCGGCGCGCAGCGCGGGGAGAGCCATGGCGGGCTTTATCTCGTGGATATTGCCGCCCGTGAGGCCGAGCAGGTGGCGGACTGGCGCAGCGAAGCCATTGATTTTTCCGGACATGGCGGCGATCGCGGATTGCGCGGGATTGCGGTGGCGGGGAAGGAAATATTCGTTGCGGCGAGCGATGAATTGTTCGCGTTCGATCCTTGGTTCCAGGTGATCGGGTCTTGGAGGAATCCGTACCTGAAGCATTGCCACGAGATTTCGGAGCACAAGGGCAAGCTGTATCTGGCCTTGACCGCGTTTGATGCGGTGTTGCGGATGGATGTGAAGTCGCGTCGGTTCGAGTCTGGAATGAAGATCGCCAATGCGGGTGGCGTGATCAGTCTCAAGACTTTTGACCCAACGAGGCCGGGGGAGGTTGAGCCGGGCAATATCTATCACCTGAACAGCGTGCATGCCGGCGAGGACGGCCTGTTCGTTGCTGGGCGCAAGATGCCGGCGGTGGTGAAGATGACGGATGCCGCGATCGAGGTTGCGGCGGCCGTGCCGCGCGGGACGCATAATGCCCAGCCGTTCGAGGGCGGGGTGCTTTACAATGATGGCGATGGCGACGCCGTGGTGTGGGCGGCGCCGGATCAATGGGTGGCGAGCGCCGTGCCGCGATATCCGCGCGAAGCGCTGGTGAATGCCAACGCCGATGTGAGCGATGGCGCGCGGCAGGCGTTCGGGCGCGGTCTGTGTGTGTTGTCGCAGAGGCTGGTTGCGGCGGGGTCTTCGCCAGCGACGGTTTCGGTTCACGATATCGAGGCGGGGCAGGTGGTGGCGTCGCTGAACCTGACGATGGATGTGCGCCATGCGGTGCATGGCCTTGCGGCGTGGCCATTCTGATGTGGGTGCGACCTCGGAAGCTGGGCTTCCGAGGCGGGGATTTCTGAAATCGGATTCTGGGTGTGACGGAGGCCCGCGCGGTTGCGCGAAGAGGCCCCCTCCGTCTTGCGCGCAAGGGCGCGCAATCCACCTCCCCCAGTGCTGCGCACTGAGGGAGGCAAGAGCGCGGTGGTTTGCCTCCGCCAGTCGGAGACTGGGGGAGGTGGATTGCGCCGAAGGCGCAAGACGGAGGGGGTTGTTGGCCAGCTCGCGCTGCATGCGTTTGGCGCGGCGATGCGCCAGGCGTTCGAGATTGTCGAACAGGGCTGCAGCGCGGTTGAGGCGGGCGAGGATCTTCCGCGGCGGCTTGGCGCGGTGGAGTCGGACCAGCTTCAGGCGCTCGGTGTAGATGAAGGGGAGACCGGCGATCTGGCGGGCGCGCTCGTTGATGAGCAGCT
>DAIRES010000221.1:0-5019 GCA_036795465.1 Hyphomonadaceae bacterium | reverse complement strand
GGCCAGCTCGACAATGTGCTGGGCGACCTGATCGGACACGGCGCGGAGCGTGACGATCTCATCATCGCTTTCGGCGGCGGCGTCGTCGGCGACCTGACGGGGCTGGCGGCTGGATTGCTCAAGCGCGGCGCGCGGTTCGTTCAGATCCCGACCACGCTTCTGGCGCAGGTGGACTCATCCGTCGGCGGTAAGACCGCGATCAACAGCCGCGCGGGCAAGAACATGGTGGGCCTGTTCCACCAGCCCGTTCTGGTTCTGGCTGATCTCGATGTGCTTGAAACGCTGCCGGTGCGCGAGCGTTTTGCCGGGCTGGCCGAAATCGCGAAGTACGCGCTGATCGACGATGCACAGTTCTTCGACTTCCTGGAAACGAATGCAGCCGCGCTTGCCGAGGGGCACAAGGCCACGCTGGCGGAAGCCGTGCGTGTCTCGTGCTCGTCCAAGGCGCGGATCGTGGCGATCGACGAGACAGAGCAGGCCGAGCGGGCTCTGCTCAATCTCGGCCATACGTTCGGCCATGCGCTGGAGCGCGCAAACGAGTACCGTCAGAGCCTGCTGCATGGCGAGGGCGTCGGCGCGGGCATGGCGATGGCGCTGCGCTATTCGGTGAAGCTGGGCGTCTGTCCGGGGCAGGACGCTGTCCGGGCTGAGCGGCTTTTAAACGCGCTGGGCCTCGCGACGCGCATCCGCGACCTTGGCGGAGGCCCTTACAAGGCGGACGAGCTGCTGGCCCACATGGCCCACGACAAGAAGGCGCGAAACGGCCGTCTGACGCTCATTCTGGCGCGCGGTATCGGACAGGCCTACATACAGCGCGACGCGGATCTGGAGCCGCTGAAGCAATTTCTGGTTTCCGAAGCCGAAGACGGCTGAAACGCTTCCTGAATCGGTCTGTCCGGCCTAAGGTGCTGGCGGGACACTAGGGTTGGGTTGATTGATGACGCTTGCCGAGCGCACGCTCGCTTTCGCCTCACAGGCGCCTGAGCTGCAGACGCGCAAGGCGCTCACGGCCAGCTTTATGACGTTGATCAATGAAGTGGGCGCGACGAAGTTCGCCTGCCTGTTCCTGCGCCGTGAGCAGGGTACGATGGTGATCGACAAGTCGATCTCGAACCTGCCGCGGCAGTGGCAGGAACTGTATCTGGCGCGTGGATTCGAAGCGATAGATCCGGTTTTCCAGGCCGTCGTGCGGAGCGGCTCCTATGGCTACTGGAACGAGTTGATCAGCGGCCTGGTCCTCAATAAGGCCGGGCGCGAGGTCATGGCCATCGCGCGCGAATTCGAGATGCGGGACGGCTTCACGAAGCGGATCATGCTCGATTCAGGCGGTGTCGCGGTGGTGATGGCGGCCGGGCTGGAGCTTTTGCGCAGCCAGCAGGCGCGGGCGGCGCTGCGCGTCGCGTTCGACGTGTTCGCCAATGAAGGCGCACGGATGCTCAAAATGTCCGGCGAGGAGCCTTCGAGCCGCGAGGCGGAACTCACGCGGGAGCTTTCAAAGACGCAGCTCCGGGTGCTGCTCATGCGGTCGGAGGGGCTATCCAACAAGCAGGTGGCGCAGACGCTTGGGCGTCACGAGAAAACCGTCGAATGCCATGTCACGGAAATCCTGCGCCGCCTTGATGCGCGGAACATGATCGACGCCATCCGGATCGCCACCAAACTGAAGCTGATCCTGTAAAATGGCCCTTTCAGAATAGACAGAAAGCGGGCTTAAGGGTTAACCCTGATAGTGCGCATCGGGGCTGTTTGCGCACATGCGGGCGGGACGGGCCGGTTTCTTCCGGAAAATGGCCCTGGGTTGAAAGCGGCTCCACTATCAGGCGGGGCCGCTTTTTTTGTTGACCGTGTGTGTCTCTCAGGCCGCGTCGATGTGCAGGGCGTGGAGGCCTGACGCGAATTCCGCTTTCAACGCGTCATTGACCGCCCGATGCTTCGCCAACCGGGAGAGGCCGGTGAAGGCAGTCGCACGGATTTTCACCGCGTAATGCGTCTCACCACCCGGGGCTGCGCCAGCATGACCGTGGTGCAGATGAGACTCGTCCACTATATCAAGCTCATCCGGGGAAAAAGCAGCGGCTAGAGCGGCCCGAATGCGCTCTGTGCGCGTTGTCAATTCTTGCGGCATTAACGAACGCATCCCACTATCGAGAACAATGTCGGCAGCTGAAGACAATATGCGCGATTATCGCGTGAAGTTCATTGATGTCCGCGTCAACCCTCCGGGTGGCAAGCGGAAGTCGGGGGCGTATGTCCAGCGCTGCGAGCGCAAAGGTTGTGACGAACTCGGGATTTGCAAGGCGCCGAAGCCATTTGCAGCTCGCACAGTCCAGGTTCCAGGCCAGAAGGTCGTGACCGAGGACAATCACTTTTTCTGCCAGCGTCACGCCGCCGAATACAACGAAACCTACGATTTCTTCGACGGGATGACCGAAGACGAGATCACGGCCTTCCAGGCGTCGGCCAGCCATGGCCACAAGCCGACCTGGCGCTTTGGCGGCGGTGCGGTCGGCGCGGCCGGCCGGGCGCAGCGGATGAACAACCCCAAGGGTTGGAAGGGCGCGAAGGACTGGCTTTACAACGGCCATACGGGCGGCACGGGCCAGGGGCCAGTGCGCGATCGCACGCGGCTGCAAACCCGCGCGCTCGACGAGATGGGCCTGCCGCACAGTGCAGACGGCGCCACGATCCGCGAGCGCTATGGCGTGTTGGTGAAGCAGTACCACCCGGATTCCAATGGCGGCGACCGCTCGATGGAACACCGCCTGCATGTGGTTATCCGCGCCTTCAAGGCGCTGAAGTCGAGCGGGCTGGCGTGAGGGGCTGGCCGTGACCGGCGCGCCCTCCTGGCCTCCCTATTACTTCGACATCGGCGATGGGGATGGCCCGGGAGCCACCCCGGCCGTCGAACTCCCGCTGTTGATCGATAACTTCGCGCGTGACATGTCGCGCCGCCCTGAATGGCATGTCGACAAGCCGGGCGGTTCGCGCGTTCGGCTTTCGCTGGTGAGCCAGGAGCGTGGGCTGGCGACGATCGCGTTCGAATCGAAAAAGCTGTGTGGCTCTGTCAGCCTGGCGGCAGATCCATCAGGCTGGCTGCGGGTCGAAGCTGAAGCTGGCGGGCAGATCATGTTCACGGCGTTCGTCGATCAGCCTTACGAGGAATTCGCGCTCTGGCCGGCCAACGCCGTCCCCACAGACGATGAACTCGGCCGGATGGGCAAGCGACGCAACTGGATGAGCCTTCGCGCTAACGCGTGGCCGGCGCTTGCGCCGCTCGCGAATGAGGGAGGATGGATAAATGTCAGGGAGATGGACCTGATGACGGTCCACGTCCGCCTGCTCCGCGAAGGGGTGGAGGTCTGGCGGCCGGTTGACGCCATCCCCGATCTCGACGGTTTTCTTCTGGTTGCGCGGGAGGCCCACGATCCGGAGACCGAGCAATGGGAGTTTCCGCCCAACGCGATCGTGCGCTGCGAGATGCGGAAGCTTGGCGATGAAGAAGTGCTGGTCGCTATCGCGCGAGTCTGATGGCCTTACGCCATAGGCTTGGGTTCCCACAGCTCGATCCGGGTGCCTTCCGGGTCGCTGATGTGGGCGAACTTGCCGTTCGGCTCCTCGGGCATGACTTTCGCTTCGACGCCGTGCTTCGCGCAGTTGGCGAGGATCGCGTCCAGATCATCGACCGCGAAATTGATCATGAAGTCCTTGGTCGAGGGCTCGAAGTATTTCGTGTCTGCTTTGAAGGGGCTGAACACGGTGGCAGCACCCGGATGGGCCGCCATGGCCTCGGGCCGGAGCACGACCCCGCCCCAGTCCTCGATCTGCAGCCCGATCACGTCCCGGTACCAGTTGATGAGGGCGGCAGGGTCCTTCGCCTTGAAGAAGATGCCGCCGATTCCGAGGACCTTGGCCATGAAGGGATGCCCGCTGACTGTGTTGACCTGCTCATGAACCCCTGAACCTTGCATGGATGCAATCGCCCTGAAGGGGGATTTGACGGGATTCATGCCCGTTCGGGCGGCTTCCGGCGGTTTCCTGCCGGATCGGTTGGGCCGATGTGCTGCGTTGCAATGTGTCGCCCGGCTCGCCTATATGCGGAGCAGGACAGTAGAGAACTCCTCCCATGGCCGTGACTGACGCTTCCGACGCCCTGATCTCGCTCGCGCCCACGAAGGAGCTCGACGCGAAGAAGACATTCGGCATTGACCTCGACTGGAAGGTTCCCGCCTTCGCCGAGAAGTCGAGCTATGTGCCGGATCTTGATCCCGCCTACCGCTTCGACGGTCAGACCACGCGGGCGATCCTTGCGGGGTTCAAATACAATCGCCGCGTGATGATCCAGGGCTATCACGGCACTGGCAAGTCGACGCACATCGAACAGGTCGCCGCCCGTCTCAACTGGCCGCTGATCCGCATCAACCTCGACAGCCACGTCAGCCGCATCGATCTCGTCGGCAAGGACGCGATCGTGCTGAAGGACGGCAAGCAAATCACCGAATTCCGTGAAGGCATCCTGCCGTGGGCGCTGCAACGCCCGATCGCCCTCGTGTTCGACGAATACGACGCCGGCCGCCCGGACGTGATGTTCGTCATCCAGCGCATTCTCGAAGCGTCGGGCCAGCTCACGCTGCTCGACCAGAACCGCGTGATGAAGCCCCACCCGAACTTCCGGCTCTTTGCGACGACGAATACCGTGGGCCTCGGCGACACGACCGGCCTCTATCACGGCACGCAACAGCTCAACCAGGGCCAGCTCGACCGCTGGTCGATCGTCACGACGCTCAACTATCTCGAGCACGATGCCGAAGTCGAAATCGTCTCCGCCAAGGTGCCCGATCTCGACAAGGCGACCGTCTCGAAAATGGTCCGCGTCGCCGACATGACCCGCAACGCCTTCATCGCCGGCGACATCTCGACCGTGATGAGCCCGCGTACCGTCATCACCTGGGGCGAGAACACGCTGATCTTCGGCGACATCGGTCTCGCCTTCCGCATGACCTTCGTGAACAAGTGCGACGA
>DAIRES010000220.1:0-5059 GCA_036795465.1 Hyphomonadaceae bacterium | reverse complement strand
TTCGGCATCCAGCTGATGGCCAAGCAGAAGCTCAAGGGCTTCTACGGCGACATCACGGAAAAACAGTTCCGCAAGACCTATGAAGAGGCCTCGCGCCGCACCGGCAACACCGCCGAGCTGCTGGTCGGTCTCCTCGAGTCGCGCCTCGACACGGTCGTGTACCGCGCCAAGTTCGTCCCGACGATCTTCGCGGCCCGCCAGTTCGTGAACCACGGCCACGTCACGCTGAACGGCAAGAAGGCGAACATCGCCTCGATGACCGTGAAGCCGGGCGACGTTGTCCAGGTCAAGGACAAGTCGCGCAACATGGCGCTCGTGATCGAAGCCATGGGCTCGGCCGAACGTGAAGTTCCCGAATACGTGGAAGTGGATCACAAGGCCGGTACGGCCAAGTTCGTCCGCATGCCGGCGCTGGGCGACATCCCCTACGCCGCCCGCATGGAACCGAACCTCGTGGTCGAATACTACTCGTCGTAAGACGGGCCACAGAACGAGACACTGGAGAGGGCGGCCTGGAAACGGGCCGCCCTTTCGCTTTGCCGTTTCGCTCCAGAGGGGAAAGGCAAGACGGAATGGCGTGCCTGCGCTAGCGTGGCTCTGAAGTAGTGGGAGCCGCCATGTCCAGCCAGCCAAGCATCAAGGATGTCCACGCGCGCACGGTGGTCGATCCTAAGGACAAAAAAGCCTTCGTGCTTAAAGATCGGCCAACGCGTGGCGATCAGCTGTTCGAGTCCAAGAAGGATGCAAAGTCTTCCCTGGATGCGGACGCGTTAGTGATCAACGAACTTCAGGACGCCATGTTCGCCAGTAAATGCGGCTCGCTGCTGGTTGTGATGCAGGGCATCGATACCGCGGGCAAAGACGGTACGACCAAAGAGTGTTTCAAATACACCAGCCCCTTGGGCGTTCACGTCCACGCGTTTGGAAAGCCGACCGAGATCGAACTCGCGCACGACTATCTCTGGCGCATCCACGCGGTTGCCCCGCGCAAGGGTCACATCACCGTTTTCAACCGCTCGCAGTACGAAGACGTGCTGGTCGTGAAGGTGCGCAACCTTGCCCCGCCCAAGCAGGTCGAGAAGCGCTATGAGCAGATCAACCAGTTTGAGAAGTCACTGACGGAAAATGGCACCCACATCCTCAAGCTGATGCTGCATGTCTCAAAGGAAGAGCAGGGCGAAAGGCTGCGGGAGCGACTGGAAGTTCCCGCTAAGCGGTGGAAGTTCAACCCGTCCGACCTCGAAGATCGCAAGCTGTGGGACGAGTATCAGCATGCGTATGAGGCAGTCCTCCAGCGCTGCTCGACTCCATGGGCGCCGTGGCATGTCATTCCGTCGGACAGCCGCTCGCGCCGGGATGCGATCGCTGCGCGGCTTATCCGCGGTGCGCTGGAAGAAATGAAGCCGGAATACCCCGACCCCGGCTATCGGCTGGAGCAGTATCAGATCGACTGACGGGCCGTGGGGTGGATTGGCTCATACCTAAAATGGGGAATGGCCGTGTTCGCCGTGGTTGGTATCTAGGATCCGAGGTTACGGGGAACGGCGAAAGCCGCTTGGCCGCGTGAGTGGCTGTAACCCCTAAAACGTGTCGGGGGCGCCGGTTGCCCGGCGCCCCCTCCATCCTCGGCCCTGGGTTGGGGGGACGGGCCTCGGAACCTTCGATATCGGATCAAGCAGGTGTTCGGGTCAACCCGGTATCAGCTCGTTTTGAACAGGCTTTCCCAGCAATTGCGCACCCCGCGATCCCAAGTCGCACCTTGATAGCGGCCCCAAGCGCCGCCGCCGTGCACATGCGTCGCAAGCCGGCTTGATGCATCATTGTTAGGAGCCTTACAGTTCGCTTTGCCGAGCGGGTCCGACGCTGGTTCGGGAGAAGCAATTGCGATTGGCGGCGGCAGAGGCCTTGCTGGAAGAGTGTCACTACCAGCCCGAGCGGCTGCCAGAGGCAATGGAAGAAGCAGGGCGCTTGCTCAACTATGATTTCTTCTGCCTCGTCTCCGCAGATCTCGCTCGGCCCGCCTTCATTGCTTCCGACGAGCAGAAGGCCGGCATTGCCCGCTATTTCGACGGAGGCTGGCGCGAGATCGACTATCGCGCGCGAACCGAGCCGCAGCAGCCGCTTGGCCGGCTCTATCTCGATCACCGCGCGGTCGACGCGGAAGAGCGCCTGAACTCTGCGGTCTATAACGAACTCTATCGCCCGCTGAACATGGCTAACTATGCCGGCATCCGTTTCAACGTCGGCGGCGAGGAGTGGTTCTGCTCTGCCTCGCGCGGCGAGGACAAGGGCGTGATCGACGGCTTTGACGCCAGCGCTTTCAAGCAGGTTGCGCGGACGGCGATACGGGTGGCGTCGCTTTCGGCGCGATTGCAGCAGTCGCGCGCCGGCGGGATGCTGGAGGGGCTGGCCAGCAGCGGCACGCCGGCGGTCATCATCAATCACGCGGGGCATGTCAGCTCCGTCACTCCGGCGGCCGAGCGGATATTCGGGCGCGACTTCGGCGTGAAGGATGGCGTGCTGTGGAGCGCCAATGCGGCGGATGCTGCGGGGCTTGCGGGGCTGGCCTTGTCGGCGCGATCGGGCGGGCCGGTCAGCAGGAGCATACTGGTCAGGGGGCAGGATCGCCGGCACCCGGTGATGGTGACGGCCTCGCAGGTTGTCGGCGCGGGGCTTGATGCGTTGCCGGGCGCGCGGTTGCTGCTGGTGCTGTCGGATCTCGGCAAGCAGGACTCCGCAATTCCCGCGGCGCTGTGCAGCCTGTTCGATCTCACCATCTCGGAGGCCGATGTCGCGACCATGATCGCGGATGGTCTGGAGGTCACCGAGATCGCGGTTCGCAGGAATGTTGCGGCGTCGACGGTGCGGGCTCAGATGAAGAGCATCTTCCGGAAGATGGACATCAACCGGCAGGTTGAGCTGGCGCGAATTCTGGCGCGCCTGAAGGTCTGATCCGCCCGAAATAGCCAAATATTCATCGCACGTTCATATCGAATATCGATAATGATCCCAACACGACAAAAACGGGGTCTGGATATGAAGAAGATTGCGGGACTGGCGGCGGCGGCACTGGCGGGCGTGACGCTCTCCGGCTGCATCGTGGTAGATGCTGATGTGCGGAAATCGCACTGGGATCACGACGATGACTTCGGCTACGTGCTCGGCGCCGAGGTGAGCACGCGCGGGCCTGAGGTCATGATCATCGCCCACTCCAATGGCTGCACCGAGAAGCAGGACTTCGCCCCCGTGGTGCGCGACCGGGGCGATGACAAGTTCGCGGTCGGCTTCCGCAGGATCAAGGACGACAACTGCAAGGCGCTCGTCCCCGATGGCCGCCGCATGAGCTGGTCGTTCGCCGAACTCGGCATTCCGCGCAACTCGCGCGTGACCCTGATGAACCCTGTCGGACGCTAGAAGCCGAAGGTTCTCTCGCTCGTCCCGACATGCGTATCGGGTCCCGGGGTCATCCAGCGAGTCGTCGTCCCAAGCGATGGCGCCCTGGATCCCGCTCCGAGTTACATCGGAGCGGGATGAGCATTTTCCAGGACCGTCAGGTCAGGGCGCGCGTAGCTCGACTTCGCCGCCGCTGTCCTGGTCGCTGGTGTAGGTCGCCGGGTTGCCGATGAAGTTGATATCGGCGCCCGATGAGGCCCGGCCGGAAGCGTTCAGCGACACGCGAACATCGACGTCCGAGCCGCTGGAGGCGATGACCGTCGCCGTTTCGCAGGCGAAGTCCTTGCCGCTGAAATCGGCGCCGCCCGAGGCGTCGATCGTGACCGACTTGCAAGCCCCGGCGAGGTTCACGTCGCTGCCACCCGAGCCGTCGACAGTGAGCTGATCGACGTTGAAGCCTGTGGCGTCGATGTCGGCGCCGCCGCTGACTTTGAGGGCGAGGGCTGGGAGGCGGAGGCCGGTGGTTTCGATATCGACGCCGCCGGTTGCATCGATGCGCGTGTAGGTTGGCGCGGTGATGGTGACGACGTCGCGGGTGCTGACGCCGAACCAGTTCATCGTCGGCTCGCGGCGAACTGACAGGGTCGTGCCCTGCTGTTCAATGACGAGCTTGTCGAGCTTGCTTTTCGGACCTTCAGCCCTGATCGAATAGGGGCCTTGCTTCAGCACCAGATTGACGCCGCCGGAGGCGTTGATGCTGTCGAAGCCCGACTGGTTGAAGTTTCGGGATTCGGTGGGTTCAGTCATGACGCAGCCGCCCGTTGCGGCCAGCGCCGCCATGGGGAGGAGCCAGGTGATCCTGTTCATTGCGATGTTTCCTGTGGCGATGTTTTCGGGGCCTAGCGCGCGCTGACCGAGCCGCCGCTCGATTCGTCTTTCTGCAGCGAGGCAGGGTTGCCGTGGAAATTGACGCTGGCGCCGGACGAGGCGTTGCCTTCAGCCGTGCGCGCCGCAAACGCTTCGGCGTGCGCGCCGGAGGACGCATCGACGTTTGCCGTATCGCACTTCAGGCCTTCGCCATCGAACTGCGCGCCCGACGAGATATCGACGCGAAGCGCCTTGCACGCGCCGGCGAGCTGGATGCTGGCGCCGGAGGAGACATCGATCTGGACATCGCTCAGCTGGAGGCTGGAGCCTTCGAGGCTGGCGCCGGAGGAAACTTCGAAGCCGGAATAGGCAGGCGCCGAAACGGTGACGCGATAGCGCGGTCCGTTGCCCCAGCCCATCATCATTGTCTGCTTGCGGCCGATGTGCAGGGTGTTGCCCTGGACTTCGACGATCAGGTTCTTGAGGTCGTCATTTTCGGGGCTGTCGGCTTTCACGTCGAAATTGCCCTGCGCGACGATGACTTCGACGCCGGCCGAAGCGTCGACCTTTTCAAAGCCCGTGTAGGTCGAGCGGAGGGATTCCGAATAGGGAGCGCCCGAAGCGCTGCCGACGACGCAGCCGGAGGCAGCAAAAGCGGCCGCGGCTGGAATGAGGAGGAGGAAAGCACGTTGCATCAGGTTTGCCCTTTTCTTGTGTCGTCTTCTTGGACGGACATCCATTGCGCCGGGCATTTGCGCCTCTGACCCAAGGCATCCGCTGAAAGATTAGTAGCTTAGTT
>DAIRES010000038.1:15147-23765 GCA_036795465.1 Hyphomonadaceae bacterium | reverse complement strand
GACCGACACCCAACAACAGGAACCCCAATCAGTCGCCGCAAGCGACACGCCCATCGTGCATCACACCCCGGCTTGTCATCCCGGAAGCGCGCAGCGCTATCCGGGACCCATTCATCCGGTGGGACGCACCTCGCAATGGTTCCCGGCTCTCCGCTGCGCTACGGCCGGGATGACAATCATTGGAGCAATCGAGAACGCGCGACCCGCACGCTCCATCAATCCCGCACCACCCTCCCTCCGCTCATCCCGACGCACGTCGGGACCCAGAGCATCAAGGGTGATCTGCGTAACAGGCCTGCGCAAGCAGCCCTGGATCCCGGCTTGCGCCGGGAAGAGCGGACTTTTGAGTCCGCTAAACAAAAACGCGGCCGCCTAGGCAGCCGCGCTCAAAATCAAAACCCACCCCAACTCGTCACAAACGAGGCCGCGCCCGCGTGCCTACAGCCCGGCGTCGTACAGGCCTGGCAGAAGGTGCACCACCTTGTCCGCAAGATGGTGCCGGCTCAGCGGCTTTGCCGTCCAGTCAGTCATGCCGATCGACATCAGCTTGCCGGCCTCGTGCCTGTGCTTCTCATTCAGCAGGCCAAGGATCGGAATGTCCGCCCACGGCGTCAGGCTGCGGCGCACCCATTTGATGACGTCCGCGCCGTTCATGCGGGGCAGGTCCATGTCGAGCACGAGCAGGTCGAAAGAGCGAAGCGCCAGCAGGTCCACCGCAGCCTGGCCATCTTCAACCTCGATCGCGGAGATGCGCGGGCTCGCCAGCAGAACGCGCAGAACGCGCCTGTGATAAGCGTCGCCCTCGGCTACGAGAATCCGCGTGAAATCATGCGGCCCCTGCGTGACCGGATGATGCGCTGGCTGTTGCAGCGCCCGCCGGATATCGCTGATCGGCCCGAACGAATCGAACGCATCTTCCGCCTTCTCTCCGGCGGCGAGATTGTCGTCCTGGCCAAACAGCCAGTCGTCGACCTTCGCAGGTTGTGAGTGCATCGTGTTTTCCAGTGCGTCCCCGACGCCCGTGTCAGCGTGGAATATCTCGCCGCTGACCTAAGGCTGGATGAGCAGCGCATCCGGAATTCAAGATAACGCACTAACCACGTTTGCCGCAGAATCATTGCGGCCCGGACATGTTGTGCCCGGGCCGCCTGATCGCATTCAGCTTTTCGCTACGGGTGGGCCTTGGTCCAGGCCGCTGACTGTTTACCTAGAACGTCGACAAGGTCGCCCATCACGATGTTGGCGTCGTTGAGGTGCAGCCCCCAGTTCGGGTCGGGCTTGCCCTGGGCCATCACGTCCGTGCCCGGGTCGTCGATGCGTGCGTCGGCCGCGTCCGCATTGAAGTGGACCTGCAGGTAATGATGATTGCCCTGGCGCACGCATTCCGTCGTCGTCAGGCCCGGCGTCATGACGAAGGGCGTGGCGATCGTCTTGCCCTTCACCCATTCCTTGTTGGCCGTCGACCAGTAGGCCTTCGGGTTCGTCGACTTGCCGCCGCCCAGCGCCGCCGGGTTCACGCAGACCGCTTCCGTCTCGCCCCGGTTGATGCCGAAGCCGGACGCTTCCGATGGCGGAACCGTATCGCGGAAGGACGAGAACGAAATCACGCAGCCCGTCTGGCCCGCCGTCTTGCACACCGGGATCGATTTGAAAGTGCCGCCCACATCGGCGCCCTTGGGAACCTGGATGGTCGAGCCCATGATGATCGCCGACACCAGCTTCGCCTGATCCGCCTTGCCGTCGACCTTTGCCGCGATCAGCCGCGTGATCTGGCCCGAGCCTTGGCTGTGGCCGAGGATCACGACGCCGCGCCCCTTGTTCTCGTTGGCGAGATACCAGGCCCAGGCATCATCGACGTCCGCATTCGCATCCGCCGGCGTGCCCCTTGTGGGAACGGGCGCTCCGCCAGACATTCTGGCGCGCAACGCGCCAAGCGAGATCTGGCGATACATCGGCGCAAAGATCCTGCATTGCGATCCAAGACGCGCGAGCTGCGACTTCACGACGTTGAGTTCTTCCGGCCCCGGTATCAGGTCAGACTGCGTGAACGGATCAAGCGACACGGTCGGATAAACGTAGAAGCAGTCGATCGGCGCATTCGGATTGCCGGCATACTTCTGAAGCTCGGTCGAACCATCGGCTTTCACGACCGTTGCGTCGATGTTCACGTCGCACGGATTGTTCGCAACGCCCGGCTTGCACAGCCAGTTGGCCGGTATCGAATAGTCCGTCCGCGAGGAAGGGCCTGCAGGAGCAGTCGCGGCTTGCGGGGCAGGGGTTGCGGCGACGGGCGCTACGGGGTTCGGCGTCTGTGGCGCGGTTTGCGCGGCCATTGTCGGGGCCACCGGAATCTGCGGGGCCGATTTCGCATAGTCGTGGCCGCATCCCGCAAACAGCAGCGCGGCGCTGGCAAGCAGCAGTCGTTTCATGAAGTCTCTCCCGGGTTTTTATATTTTGACGCTATCTGCCGCGTCCCGGGTGGGGCTGTCCATATTGCGGCGCGTCAAGCCTGAGTGAATGGCTATCCGCTAGGGCGAAACAGGCGCGCAGGTCGAGGACTGGCTCGCCTTGATGGCGATCGCTCGTGCGTCGTCATGATCGATCACGTGAGCGGCGAATGTGCGCCTGTTGGTCGATGCGAACAGGTCTTCCAGCGGCTCATAATGATCGTCGATCAGGAACACATCGATATGCTTGCCCTTGATCGCCCCGCCACGGTCGCCCGCAAAGAGATAGCCGTCGTGGATGTAGGCCTTGTCGTTCAGCGTGAACTTGCGTCCACGCAGCTCGGGCACGAAGATCACGCTCTCCAGCGGGATCACGTTGGGGTCGACCGCGATGGTACGGAACGGCATCAACGGAAGATTGCGTACGCCGCAACCGAGCGCGTGGCTGACGGCCATGAAACGCGCGCGACGGGTCGCGTTCTTCACGCCATCGGAAAGCGATCCGAGAAACTCGTCGCAGTTGGTCTGCTCGGTGCCGTTCGAGTCGACATAGACATAGGCTGTCGACTTGCCGCCTTGCCTGATCGACACCGAACCCTGCAACGCTGCCTCGCACCAGTCGCGTTGGCTCAGCGGCGCTGAGATCGCAGTCCCGTTGCGCCCGATCAGCGGGAAGGCGGCGGATACCGTCTCCGGCGCGGCCTTCACGATCGGCGTGTGATAGTGGGTCGCCCACAGCTTGAGGTCTGGACCCATCGCCTGCGGCGAAGGCTCATCCAGCACGAAGCCAACGGCGCGCTCAAGCGGCGTCAGGGTTGGCGTCAGCGGCGGCGGGGCCGCAGGCGCAGCGGGAAGCCCAGGCACGGCCGCCGTTGCGCAGGCCGCCAGCATGAAGAGGATCGTGAATGTGAAAGCTCGCATCGGCTGTCCGTCTTCCGACACGGGAGGTCCCGGCGGTCGCAGCGCGGGCACGGGATGGTCGGTCTCTCTCCCTGAGGAGATAGGCTCCGATTTCAATCCGAGTATGGCTGACAGCTTTTCCACGACACTAGCGAAAGCGCTCCATGCGTTACCGAAGCATTACGATGCGTCAGATGGCGCTGGCTGGCTTTTTGCGCTTGCGGCCCGGACGATCTGAATCCTTGCAGACTTCCTCGCCGGCATCCCGCAGCGCGACCGCCGCCGGATCGTTCCTGTCAACGAGATAAGCCTCGAAAGTTCCACGCGGATTTGAGCGCACGATGTCCGGGAACGGCTTCACGTTGGCGTCGGCAACGAACATGTCGATGTGGTTATCTTCGATCGCGCCGCCGGTGTCGCTGGCAATGACATATCCGTCATGAACGAAGATCTCGCCATTGTTCCAGAACGTTTCGCCGCGCAGTTTCGGAATGTAGAGCACGGTGCCCATCTTGAAGCGTTCGCGGTCCACCGCGATTGTGCGGAACGCCATCAGCGGAATGACGCGGACGTCACAGGCCTGCGGATGGAAGAAGGGCGCAAAGCGCGCGCGCCTCGTCGCTGATTTGATACGCTCGGACAGCTCGCCGAAATGCTTGTCGCAGACCACCTGCTCGGGGCCGCGGCTGTCGACATACATGAACGCCTGCGGATCGTCCTTGCCATTGTCGACCCAGATCGAGCCCTGCATGGCCGCATCGCACCAGTCATTCGTGGAGAGAGGCGGGGAGACGGCCTTGCCGTTCTTTCCGATCAGCGGCTTGGCCGCGACGCTCGTCCACGAGGGGCGCACGGTGGGCATGTGGTAATAGGTCGCCCACAGCTTCACCTTCTTCTTTGCGTTGAGATTCTCGTCCTCCGGCGCCTTCAGCATGAAGGCCAGCGCCTGCGCGGTCGGATGCAGCTCGGCGCGCCCGATCACGATATCGACATTGGTTGCGGCGAAGGCGGCCCGCAGCGGCGGACCAAGGAATATCGCAGCAGCTGCGACAACCAGAACAAGGGCAAGAAGCAGTCGTTTCATGAGTATCCCGGCTGCCGCCCCGTGCCCTGCAGAAGCCTTCGAACTTAGGCAAGAACATGGCAGGTTCAACCTGCGAGTGCAATCGCCGCAGTTGGCCCCGTGCAAAGTGTTAAGATCGGAACTTAACGCGCAGCAGGCAGCGCGGGTGGCTGTTGCGCAGTCGCGGGCACATCAGGATCCAGATGCGCCCATGCCGGTGCGGAGTCGGTCCAGATATTCATGGCGGGCGTTGCGATAGCGGGATGATCCAGCGTGCCGCTGCGCAGGATCAGGAATTGTGGACGGGCGCTTGATGCGCTGGTCACCGGCGTTCCGCATGACGGGCAGAAGCCGCGCGTCATCGTGTTTCCGGAATCTGCAAGCGACACGAAATTCCTGATCTCGCCGGTGATCGTCACATCGCCGGTGTTGAAGATCATGTTCACGGTCGAGGAGCCCGCGCCGAAATACTGGCAGTCCCGGCACCAGCATTGCCGCGAGGCCAGAGGCGGCGTGGCTACTGAATAGCGCACGGCCTTGCAGATGCATCCGCCGGTGATGGGCAGCTGGATATCAGTCATTGCTGTGTCCTCCGCTCCACTGTTTAGCGGAGTAAGAACCGCCCCGCTACGCCGCGCTGATGTCGATAGCGCTGAGAATGTCCGAAAGGTCGATATCGGCTGGCGCGGCAGCTTGTGGCGCTTCGGCGGGGGCAGGCATCGCGATACCTGCGGTAGCTTCGTGAATCTTGTTCAGCAGCAAGCGGCGATCGATCGGCTTGGCGAGATAGTCCGTCATTCCCATCGCCACGAAGCGCTCGCGGTCTCCTTCCATCGCATCCGCTGTAAGCGCGATGACGGG
Source organism: Hyphomonadaceae bacterium (assembly GCA_036795465.1). Classification (GTDB taxonomy): domain Bacteria; phylum Pseudomonadota; class Alphaproteobacteria; order Caulobacterales; family Hyphomonadaceae; genus UBA7672. The sequence continues at coordinate 18,494 of DAIRES010000038.1, read as the reverse complement.
CAGGGTGCGCCACGGTTTTTCCGACGCGCGGATGCGGCGGATCGCTTCGCACCCGTCCATGACCGGCATGTGAACGTCCAGCAGCACAACGTCGAAGGGCGTTGCGTGAAGATGCTCCAGCGCTTCCGCGCCGTTTTCGGCTTCCACGATTTCGCAGTGGAGGCGTGCCAGGAAAAGTTTCGCCACCTGCCGGTTCGTCGCGTTGTCATCGACCAGCAGGATGCGCACGGCGCGTTGCGGCTCGACTGCATATGCGGCTTCTGCTTGCTGGATCACGGGATGCAGCTGCCTGGCCGCCGCGGGCGCCTCGAAGGTCAGCGTGAAAGTGGAGCCCTGGCCGACTGCGCTCGACACGTGCACATCCCCGCCCATGAGGCGCGCGAGGCGACGCGTGATGGCAAGGCCAAGTCCCGTGCCGCCGAAGCGGCGGGTCGTCGATCCATCAGCTTGCGTGAAGGCATTGAACAGACGCGCCAGCGCCTGTTCGTCCATGCCGATGCCTGTGTCCGTCACGCTGATACGCACGCGGTGAGGCGCATTCTTCGGCGCGGCCGCCACGCTCCAGCGCACGTCGACGCGTCCAGATTGCGTGAACTTTACGGCATTGGAGATCAGGTTGGTCACGCACTGATGCGCGCGCACGCGGTCGAAGCTTAGCCAATCAGGCCCGCCGCCCTCGCGAATGACCGCCAGCGTGATCCCCTTGTCCTGCGCGATCTGCTCGAACAGGCCGACGGCGCGGTCCAGCGCCGCCTTGAGATTGGAATCCACGGGCGAGATTTCCATCTTGCCGGCTTCGATCTTGGAAAGGTCGAGAATATCGTTCAGCAGGGCCGTCAGTGTCTCGCCGGAACTCAGGATCACATTCAGCTTGTCGCGCTGATCGGACGCCAGCGTGTCCATGGCCAGCGCTTGCGCCATGCCGAGGACGCCGTTGAGCGGCGTTCGGATCTCGTGGCTCATGGTCGCCAGAAAGTCCGACTTGGCGCTTGAGGCGGCGTTCGCTTTCTGCGTCTCTGCGGCCAGTCGGTCGGCAAGGCTGGAGAGATCACGGTTGCGCTCTTCGGCAACAGTGATCGCCGTACGGAACAGCTCGAAGGCGCCGGCCAGTCCCGCATACTCGCCGGACGCATCGACCGTCACGATGCCCTCGAACAGTGACTCACGCGACATCGGCGCGATGACCGCGCTTACGTCCGCCAGCGCCATGTCTTCGCAGATCACGATCGGCGCGGCGTTCATGAAATGCGCTGCCGGCCTGCGCTCCCACAGTCCGCCCATCTTGCGCATTGCGTTCAGACGATCGCGTGTGATCAGGCCAACCGGCTTGCCGGCGCGCACGACGGGGAAGGTGGTGATGCCCGCATCATTCTTGAAACGCACGGCGATTTCGCCGGCGAGCGTGTCAGGCGTCACGAAGCTGACGCGCCTTGCAATGTCACCCGCCTTCATAACCGTCCCACCACGCGCCCGCATTAGCGGTACAAGGTGACGCTACGTGAAAGGATTGAAAATCATGTGAATTCAACGTGCTGAAGCTTTAGGCGCCAGCGCGCGTATCGCAGGCAGCAATTATGAACGCTGTTAAGCTCTCGCGCGTCAGTTCGTGATGACGCCCGCCAGCGCGGCTTTTGCGGCAAGTACCGGGCTCATCAGGTGCGTTCGGCCGCCGCGGCCCTGGCGACCTTCGAAGTTGCGGTTCGAGGTCGAGGCGCAGCGTTCGCCGGGCTTCAGGATGTCGGGGTTCATGCCGAGGCACATCGAGCAGCCGGGCTCGCGCCATTCGAAGCCGGCGTCGGTGAAGATCTTGTCGAGGCCTTCGTCTTCCGCCTGCGCACGGATGAGGCCGGAGCCGGGGACAACCATCGCGCGCACGCCTTGGGCAACATGCTTGCCCTTCGCCACTTCAGCGGCGGCGCGCAGGTCTTCGATGCGGGAGTTGGTGCACGAGCCGATGAAGACGCGATCGATCTTCAGGCCTTCGAGCTTCTGGCCGGGCTCAAGGCCCATATAGGCGAGGGCGCGTTCGGCGGCGTCTCGCTTCACGCTGTCCGAAATCTGCGAAGGGATAGGCGCACTGGCCGTGATCGGCGCGGCCTGTTCCGGGCTGGTGCCCCAGGTGATCGTCGGCGCAACGTCTTCGGCGGCGATGTCGATGACTTCGTCCCAGTGCGCGCCTTCGTCCGAGAACAGCGTCTTCCAGTGCTGGATGGCGGTTTCCCATTGCCCGCCCTTGGGCGAAGCGGGGCGGCCGTTCATGTAGGCAAAGGTCGCTTCGTCCGGCGCGACGAGGCCTGCACGGGCGCCGCCTTCGATCGACAGGTTGCACAGCGTCATGCGGCCCTCGATCGACATGGAGCGGATCGCCGAGCCCATGTATTCGATCACGTGACCGGCGCCGCCATTTGTGCCGATAATGGCGATCAGGTGCAGCGCGAGATCCTTGGCGCCGACGCCCGGGCGGAACTCGCCTTCGACGCGGACGGCCATGTTCTTCATCTTGCGTGCGCGCAGCGTCTGCGTTGCCAGCACGTGTTCGACTTCACTTGTGCCGATCCCGTGAGCCAGCGCGCCGAACGCGCCGTGCGTGGACGTGTGGCTGTCGCCGCAAACGATCGTGAGGCCCGGCTGCGTGCGGCCCTGTTCGGGGCCGACGACGTGGACGATGCCATTGCGGATGTCGCCCATCGGGAAGAACTGGATGCCGTGTTCCTTCACGTTGCGCGCCAGCGTCTCGAGCTGTTCGCGCGCTTCGGGGTCCTTCACGCCGGCCATGCCGAGCGCCTGGCCTTCGGTCGGCGTGTTGTGGTCGGCGACGGCCAGCGTCAGGTCGGGCCGGCGCACCTTGCGGCCATTGGCCCTCAGACCCGCAAACGCCTGCGGGGTCGTGACCTCGTGAATGAGGTGCAGGTCGATATAAAGAAGGCTCTCGCCCGATGCCTTGTCGGTGTTGACGACGTGGCTGTCCCAGATCTTGTCGTAGAGGGTGCGGGGCGAATTCATGCCGGCTATATGCGCGGGGAGGGCCTGCGCTGCAAGCCTTCAGCGCGCTTTTCCCTGTTTCAGGGCAGGGGCGGCCAAATCTGGTTGGCTAGGTAGGGCCAGAATATCAGCGCGCCGATCACCGCCGCGCCGATCGACGCAACCAGCACCGCTCCAGCAGCCACGTCCTTGGCGGCTTTCACCGATGCGTGGAGTTCGGGTTGAACAACATCGCAGAGGTGCTCGAATGCGGTGTTCAACAGCTCCGCCACAAGAACGAGGGTGATAGCGACGACCAGCCAGCGCCAGTCATCCGCCGACACGCGCCACAGGACTCCGAGCATGATGCAGGCAATGGCGGCGAC
>DAIRES010000038.1:0-15047 GCA_036795465.1 Hyphomonadaceae bacterium | reverse complement strand
CACCAAGACATGCTCGTTCGAGCTTGGCGGTTCCGTCTTCATGTCGAGGGGTGAGGCGAGCGCTACCGTTGCTGCGCTGCGTGACCAGCGCGAGATTGCCAATCGCAACAGCGCATCTTCACAAGTGTCCTGGCGCGCGACTACGATTGGCGGTCTCGGGCAGGGCACGAACACGCTGACAACGGGTGCGGTGGATACGTCAGTTTCGCAGGATCTGGTGTTCTATGGCCAGCTGGCCAATTCCACGGAAACGATCACGCTCGAGAACTATCTCGTGGAACTCTATAACCACGCCTGACGGGGAGGGAGCGCGGCGCTTACCACACGCCGCGCTTCAGCCCGTTGCCGAGATACTGGCCGAGCGTGGGCGCGTAACATTGCGCCGAAGGAAGCGGGCTTTTCGGGAGGGGCTTTGCCTCGCCGGCCAGCACCCGCGCCATCGTATCCACGACGAGGTCCTGCGACTTCGCCGCCATCAGCGTCATGTAGGTCTGTATGTTGTCGTTCGCGGCCGTCTCGATGCGATTGGTCGCGAGTATCGGGCCGGTGTCGACGCCAAGATCGACAAGGTGAAGCGTGACGCCGAAATTTTCGGGCTCGCCGTTTGCCAGCGCAAAATAGCCGCCATTGATGCCGCGATAGGCCGGGTTGACGCCCGAGTGATAATTCACCACCGGGCATGCGCACGCTTCGAGCAACGGCCTGCGCAGCATGCCTGTGGAAGCGACGAACACTGCCTTCGGCTTCAGGGCGCGAATCTTGGCGATCGCTCCGTCATCATTGAGGTTGTCGACGTCGATACGAAGATGGCTGGGTACAGGCTCCGCATCGCATTCGGCGCGCAACTCGGCCAAGCGCTCGCGTGACAGAGGTTTGGTCACCTTGGCGGCCAGCTGCGCGGCTTTCATTGAATAGACTGCGCCAGCGCCCAGTTTTTTCTTGCGCCTTTCCCAGAAGGCAGAGGCAGGCTCGCCGCGCTCGACAAGGACGGGGAAATCGCCGAAGCGATTGCGCAGCGAATTGACCATTGTCCAGGCGTGCGGGGCGTCGCCGACGAGTGCGATGAGGCCAGAGGCGGTCATGCGTGCATCCAGGCAATTGAAGCTGGACGCTAGCAGGGCTTGGTTAGGTTCACTGAAAGCGGATCGATGAAATTCGATCAATCGCAACCGTCGCGTTCGCCCTTGAACTGGTCTTTCGTCGCTCCGCCGCCTTGGCTGGAGGTGAATATCCGCATGCCTTCCTCACGCCCCTCGACGATCAACCGATCGCCGCTGGAGCCCGATCTGACATAGACGGCGCGTGGCGATGCCGGTGCGCCGCCCGCTGCCGAAGCATCGCGGACGTATGTGTCAGGGGCCTGTCCCTCGATCAGATGGTCAAGCGTTGCAGCAGAGCCGTCTCGAGCGAACGAAAACCGGACGGCCTGATCGGCATAGAGGCTGGCGACCGGGCGGACTTCGCCTTCAAGCCTGTCGCTGCCAATCTCCGGGGGCAACAGCCTGAGGAAGGAAATGATCGTGCCACCCGGTGCGTCCTTGGCGACCCAGCAGCCGCGTATGAAATCGATATCGGCGCCACCCGTTTGGGTCGCGGGCGCGCCCGCGCAACCGGCAGCGAGCAGCGCGATCATCGTGGCGCCTGCAAGCCGTGTGATCATCCTGTGCTCAGCCATCGCCTTGCTCCCGTTTCAGCCTGAGTGCAGCTTAGCGTGATCGCGACGCATCTGATACAAGGTTGCGTCAACGGAGCTGCTCATGACTGATATCGCTACCTTCATTCGCGGCATTCCGAAGGCGGAACTGCATCTGCACATCGAAGGCTCGCTGGAGCCCGAGCAGATGTTCGCATTCAGCAAGCGCAACAAGGTCGTCATACCCTTCACGTCGGTGGATGAGGTGAGGACGGCCTACGCATTCTCGAACCTGCAGGATTTCCTCGATATCTATTATCAGGGCGCGAATGTGCTGCAGACCGAGGAAGATTTCCGTGATCTCGCGCTGGCCTATTTCCAGCGTCTGCATGCCGATGGTGGGCGACATGCGGAAATCTTCTTTGACCCGGAAACGCATACGGACCGGGGCCTGCCGTTTTCGATCGCAATCGATGGCCTGCTCGCCGGCATGAAGGAGGCCGAGGCTTCTTTCGGCATAACCTCAAAGCTCATCATGTGCTTCCTGCGCCATCTCGACGAAGAGTCGTCGTTCAGAACGCTGAAGGCGGCCGAGCCGTATCTCGATCGCATTGTGGGCGTGGGGCTCGACAGCTCCGAGAAGGGCCATCCACCTTCAAAATTCGCGCGCGTGTTCAGGGCTGCGAAGGAACGCGGCCTCAAGATTGTCGCACATGCAGGGGAAGAGGGCCCGCCGGAATACGTGCACGAGGCGCTCGATATCCTGAAGGTTGATCGTATCGATCACGGCAACCGCGCACTGGAAGACCCGGTGTTGATCCAGCGGCTGGTGAGCGAGGGCATGACGTTGACCGTATGTCCGCTGTCGAACCTCAAACTCTGCGTGGTGCATGATCTCAAGGACCATCCGATGAAGCGGATGCTCCAGCTCGGCCTCAAGGCCACATGCAATTCGGACGACCCGGCCTATTTCGGCGGCTATCTCGCCGACAATTACGTGCGCACAGCGCAGGCCGTTGGTCTCGATCGCAACGACATCATTGCCCTGTCGAAGAACTCGTTCACCGGCTCGTTTCTTGATGAAGCGGACGTCAAGAAGCACCTCGCGGCTGTGGATGCATTCGCCGCGACGAACTGACGGAATGCGCCGCTCTCTTTCATTCGGAGGCGTGTCGAAATATCCTGCGTGCAACTGGGAGTGCCTGCATGCGTATCTGGGCTCTGATGGGCAGCATCGCGATGGCGATAGGCGTGGCTGCGCCGGCTCTGGCGCAGGTCTCGTTCCAGCGCGTTGTTCAGGCCGGCGGGCCGATCTACTGGGATGCGGCCAGCATCAAGCGGACGGGAGACGCATTCGAGGTCGAAGTGCTGCAGCCTTACAAGACTGGCCCCGGCGCCAATGCGCCAGTTCGCGGCAGCATCACGCGCCACAGGCTTTCCTGTGTGTGGAGCGCCAGCATCGGTGGCATGCAGGGCAGCAGGACAATCGATGCAACGGGCAAGACGCTGGAATCTTCCGGGCCTGAGCCATTCTCGCAGGGATCTTTCCACGGTCCGCATGGCTGGAAGGTAGTGGTGACGCCAGCCGCGTGCCACACGGGCAAGAGCTTCACAAAAGGCATGAGCGTCGAGCAGGCGATGGCCGACGCGAAATTGCAACTGACCGCGAGGGCCGCGCCCGAGCCAGATCCGAAACGGGCCGATCCTCCGCCGGCCGACAGTGCGCCTGCGCGCTTCGGGCTGATCCGGGAGGAAGCGAGTACAGGGAACATGTCGTTCATCGACTGGTCGCGGATCACGCGCGCAGGCGACAAGGCGAAGGTGCAGACGCTGGACGTGCTGGGCGATGATACGCCGCCGCCGCCCGAGCCGCAGTGGAACTATTCCGTCATCGCCCTGCGTACCCTGGAACTTGACTGCAAGGCGCGCACGCTCACGCAGACCGGCGATGTCACGTTCACCAAATTCCTTGAGCCTGGCTTCCCCGATGGCAAGACCTGGCCTGTGCGTACCGCAGCCGACTGGCCGCTTGGAGCCCAGATTCTCGACGCCGCGTGTTTGGGTGTGGAGCCTGCGAAGATCTATCCCTCCCGGGCGGCCGCGATTGCGCACCAGCGCAGCGTCCACCCGCTACGCAAGTAGATCGATTACCTCGAAGGTACTTGTCAGGCCCCCGCCGACTGTCGCAGATCGTCTGCATGAGCGAACAGATCCGCAAGCATATCCCTTTCGCCAACGTCCTCGGCATTGAGGTCGTTTCCGCAACGAAAGAGCGGATCGAGGCGCACATGCTGGTGCGGCCGGACCTGTGCAATCCGGTGGCGGGCCTGCATGGCGGCGCGGCCATGTCGCTTGCCGATACGCTCGGCGCCATGGGCGCATCGATGAACCTGCCTGAAGGCGCCAAGGGAACGACCACGCTTGAAAGCAAGACCAATTTCATCGGTGTCGCCAAGGCTGGCGAGACCGTCGTCGCGGTCTGCACGCCGATCCATATCGGCCGTCGCACCTCGATCTGGCAGACCAAAATCACCAGTGAAGCAGGCAAAACCGTCGCACTGGTGACGCAGACCCAGATGGTGCTCTAGTCTCGTCCGACTCAGCGCCCCGCGATCCAGCGGGACAAGCGCGAAGCGGGAGCTGGCCTATGTCGCTCGAAAGAAAGGCCCGGGCTTATATCGCGGCCGTCGAAGGCGGGGCCGTGGGTGATGACCTGGCCGGGTTCTATCACCCCGATGTCGTGCAATACGAATTTCCCAACCGTCTCGTGCCGAACGGCGCCCAGCGTGAACTGGCTGACATACTTCGCGGCGCCGATTCCGGCTCGAAGCTGATGGAGCGCCAGATCTATGATGTTCACACCGTCACGGAGCTCGGCGACCGCGTGATCCTCGAATACACATGGACCGGTTATCCGCGCACGCCCGTTGGCTCGGTGCGTCCGGGCGAGGCGATGCGGGCGCGTATCTGTCAGGTGATCGAGTATGAGGACGGGCTGATCATCCGCCAGCGCAACTATGATTGCTTCGAGCCGTTCTGAGGACGTCCATGCGTTTCAAGCTTTCCGCCTCGTTTCTCGTCATATGCGCCCTCTCGGCGTGTGGCCCCGCGCCTGCTCCGGCGGATCTGGAAAAGGAAACTGCGTCGGTCGAGCCCGCGCCGCTTGATCCCGAAGCGCCCGCCGCTGAACAGGCTGCGCTGGCCTCATGCGGCCCTGTGACGGCGCAGGGATATTGCGGCGTCACCTTCGGGATGACGCCAGAGCAGGCAAGCAGAAGCTTTCCGGTCGGGCTTGAGAGCTATGACGGCGCCGATCCCGACAGGCAGTCGGACCCCAATCACTGCTTCGAGATGTTCGGCGTCGAGCCGGTGCAGAGCGTGAGCTTCCTGGTCGAAGGCAGGAAGGTCGGCCGTGTCGACTTCCTGACCGAAACGCCGCGCACGGTCGATGGCTTTGGTGTCGGCACGGACGCGCAGGCGATCCGCGACAGGTTCGGCGCCGCCGCGATGGATGCGCCCAACAAGTACGAACCCGAAGTCACCGATATCACGGTGACCGACGGTGTCGCCAAATTCGTGTTCGAGGTCCAGGACAACAAGGTGCGCGGCTGGCGCGCCGGCTTGGCGCCCACGATCGACTACACCGAGCATTGCGGTTGAGGTTTGCCTCAGCCTTTCTTGAGAACGTTCTCGAGAACCGCTTTCGCCTTCGCGCCCAGTTCCGGATGCGCCAGCGCCATGGCTGCGAAGGCTTCGAGATAGAGAAGCTTGTCGCCGCAGTCATAGTCCTGACCAGCGTATTTGAACGCGTGGAAATCCTGGCTGCCCATCAGGCGCTGCATCGCGTCGGTCAGCTGAATCTCGCCGCCCGCGCCCGGTGTTTGCGTGGCGAGCAGGTCGAAAACCTGCGGCTGCAGGATGTAGCGGCCGGTGATCTTGAGGCGCGAGGGCGCCTGCTCGATCGGGGGCTTTTCCACCATGCCCTTCATTTTCACCAGCGGGCCCTGATCGCCTGCGGTGACGGGATCAATGACGCCATACTGATTGACGCGATCCTGCGGAACTTCGTCCACCGCGATGATGTTGCCGCCGACATCGTTGTAAGCGTCGACCATCTGCTTCAGGCACGAGCCGCCTTTGCCCTTCACGATCACGTCGGGAAGCAGGACGGCGAAGGGCTCGTCACCGATGATGTCACGCGCGCACAGAACGGCGTGGCCAAGGCCAAGCGCGGCCTGCTGGCGTGTGAAGCTTGCAGCGCCCGGGGGAAGGGCAGCGGCGCGCACTTCGGCGAGGATCGCATCTTTCTTCTTGGCTTCCAGCGTGTGCTCAAGCTCGAACGCCTTGTCGAAATAGTCTTCGATGACGTGCTTGTTGCGTCCCGTGACGAACACAAAATGCTCGATGCCCGCCTCGCGCGCTTCGTCCACGACATACTGGATCGATGGGCGGTCGAACACGGTCAGCATCTCTTTGGGAACCGCCTTGGTGGCTGGCAGCACACGCGTGCCAAAACCAGCGACAGGCAGAACGGCCTTGCGGACAGGCTTCATGGTAAATTCCCCAGACCTTGGTTCAGGACGCGACAGTATGGCTATCACGGTTGCTGTTAGTGCTTGAATTGCAACCGTCCTGCCAGAGCGGGACTACTCGACCGTTACCGATTTCGCGAGATTGCGCGGCTGGTCCACGTCCGTGCCTTTTTCGACGGCGACGTGATAGGCCAGAAGCTGCAGCGGGATCGTGGTAACGATGGGCTGGATGGCGCGCAGGCAGTCCGGAATCTGGATCGTGCCCCACGGCGCAGAGCCCGCCTGCTTGATGCCCGCAGCATCCGACACAAGGAACACCTTGCCGCGCCGGGCCGCAACTTCTTGCAGGTTGGACAGCGATTTTTCGAGGAGGTGATCATGCGGCGCCGCCATGATGACTGGCGTGTGCTCGTCAATCAGGGCGATGGGACCATGCTTCAGCTCGCCTGCCGCATAGCCCTCTGCGTGGATGTAGGAGATTTCCTTGAGCTTCAGTGCGCCTTCGAGCGCGATCGGATAGTGCGGACCACGGCCGAGATAGAGAACGTCGCGCGCCTTTGCGATCTCGATAGCGAGCTTCTGTACTTGCGGTTCGGTCTTGAGCGCTTCGGAAATCAGACGCGGCAGTTCGAGCATCGCAGCGACATGTTCCTTCTCCACTTCGCGCGAAAGGAAGCCGCGGGCGCGTCCTGCAGCGATGGCGGTCGCGAGCAAGGCGCAGAGCTGGGCTGTGAAAGCCTTGGTTGAGGCGACGCCAATCTCCACGCCGGCCAGTGTCGGCAGGATGGCGTCGCATTCACGCGCGATGGAGGACGTCGGCACGTTCACGACGGCAGCCGTCATCACGCCTTTCGCCTTGCAGTATTCCATCGCGGCTTTCGTGTCTGCTGTCTCGCCAGATTGCGTGACGACGATAGCCAGCGTCTTCGGTCCCAGCACGGGCTCGCGATAGCGGAACTCCGACGCCACATCGACATCGGTTACAATACCCGCAAGCTGTTCGAACCAGTACTTGGCGACAAAGCCTGCGTAGAAGGCCGTGCCACACGCCACGATCTGGATACGTTCGAACTGCGTGAAATCCAGCGTCTTCTTGCCCGGACGCGTCGGCAGCACAGCTTTGAGATCGAATGCTTCGACATAGGCGGAGATGGTGCGGCCAGCGAAGTCTGGCTGCTCGTAGATTTCCTTCTGCATGAAGTGGCGATAATTGCCCTTCTCGGCGGCTGCGCCTGCGGCCGGCACATGCGTTTCGGCCCGCTCCACCTTCTTTCCGGCGGCGTCGAAAATCTCGAACGACGTGCGGGTGAGGGCGCACCAGTCGCCTTCTTCCAGATAGATCACGCGTTGTGTGAACGGACCCACCGCCAGCGCGTCGGAACCGAGGAACATTTCCTTCTCGCCAATGCCGATCACCAGCGGCGAGCCGCGTCGGCCGCCAAGGATAAGGTTCTCCTCGCCCTCGATGATCGCCGCGATGGCGAACGCGCCACGAAGCTGGTCCAGCGTCGCCTTGAAGGCGTCCTTCGGCGTCAGGCCCTTGCTCAGGCCCTCATCGATCAGGTGGGCGATGGTTTCGGAATCGGTTTCGGTTTCAAATTTGCGACCACGGGCTTCCATCGCCTCGCGTAGCTCGCGGAAATTCTCGATGATGCCGTTGTGGACGATCGCCACCCGGCCAGAGGCGTGGGGGTGGGCGTTGGTTTCGTTGGGCTGGCCGTGCGTCGCCCAGCGGGTGTGCCCGATGCCGACCCCGGCCTTCAGCGGCAGGCCGCGCACCTTTTCGTCGAGATTGGTCAGCTTGCCCGGCGCGCGCAGGCGTTTCAGCTTTCCCGCTTCCAGGAGCGCCACGCCCGCCGAATCATATCCCCGGTATTCCAGCCGTTTGAGGGCTTCCACCAGGCGGGGCGCCGCCGGCTGATCGCTGAGAATACCGATGATGCCGCACATTAGACCAGACTCCACGCCGCCCCATATCCGGGTGATCTAGAAGATGGGTGGGCTTAAAGTATTGCAAAACTTGGCCTAGCTCCGTCATGAAAATCACGACTTCATGGCCGGTTATGGAGTTTTGACTACGGCCATGCCCGATATCCGCCGCCTTGGCGACTTTGCCGGGCGTGTTTGAGTGAGAAACGATGACAGCCCGGAAAATCTTCGGAACCGACGGTATTCGCGGCACGGCCAACCAGGGCAATGTCACGCCTGAGATGGCGATGCGTCTGGGCATGGCTGCAGCCACCTATTTCCGTCGCTCCGACCCGCGCCGCCACCTTGTCGTGATCGGCAAGGATACGCGGCTGTCCGGCTACATGTTGGAGCCCGCCCTCACGGCCGGTTTCACGGCCATGGGCATGGATGTCCGGCTGTTTGGCCCGCTGCCGACGCCGGGCGTCGCCATGCTAACGCGCTCGTTGCGCGCCGATCTCGGCGTTATGATCTCAGCCTCCCACAACGCCTATCAGGACAATGGCATCAAGCTGTTCGGCCCCGATGGCTACAAGCTCTCCGATGATGCGGAAATTGCCATCGAAGGCCTGATGGCCCGTCCGCTGGACGAGAACCTCGCCGCCTCGCCGGACCTCGGGCGCGCCGAGCGGGTCGACGATGCGCAATCGCGCTACATCGAAATCGTCAAATCGACCTTCCCGCGCAAGCTGCGTCTCTCGGGCCTGCGCATCGTGATCGATTGCGCCAACGGCGCCGCCTACAAGGTTGCGCCCAAAGCGCTCTACGAACTCGGCGCCGAAATCTTCCCGATCGGTGACGAGCCGAACGGCTTCAACATCAACCGCGAGATCGGCTCGACCGACACCCGCGCCATGGTGGAAGCGGTGCATCGCTATCGCGCCGACATCGGCATCGCCCTTGATGGCGACGCCGACCGCGTCGCGATGTGCGACGAGAACGGCCGCATCATCGACGGCGACCAGCTGCTTGGCATGATCGCATCATCCTGGAAACAGCAGGGCAGGCTGGCGAAGAACACCGTCGTCGCCACCGTCATGTCGAACCTTGGCCTCGAGAACCACTTCAAGAGCATCGGCGTGAAGCTGGAGCGCACGCAGGTAGGCGACCGTTATGTGGTCGCGCGCATGATGGAGAAGGGTCTCAATGTCGGCGGCGAACAATCCGGCCATGTCGTTTTGTCGGACTTCTCGACGACGGGCGATGGTCTTCTCGCCGCGCTTCAGGTTCTCGCTGTGATGGTCGAGACCGGCAAGCGGTTGTCCGAAGTGGCGCACGTCTTCGATCCGGCGCCGCAGAAGCTGGTCAATCGCAAGTACACCGGCGCTGATCCGCTCAGCCGCAAGGCCGTGCAGGACGCCATCGCCGCAGCCGAGAAAGCCTTGGGCGCGCGTGGCCGTCTGCTGGTTCGCAAATCCGGTACCGAGCCCCTGATCCGCGTCATGGCGCAGGCCGAAACGGATGACCTCGTCCGCGAAGCTGTCGACGGCGTCGTGGCGGCTCTCGACCGCGAATAAACTGGCGCCCGCCTTGCGACGTATCCTGCGAAGTTGCGGGAGTACGCAGTCATGCAGGTTGGCGGCTTAGGCGGCCCGGCGGCAATCCTGCTCAATTCATTGGGCAAAACGGCTGAGAGCGCATCGGGCATCCCGTTCGCGCCGACGAAGACCGGCCAGAACGATCCGGCAAAACCTGCCGTGTCGAACACAAGTTTTCCTACCTCTTCGCCTGTCGCCCTCGGCGCGGAGGGACTCCGGGCCCTGCAGGAAACCGAAGAACCCGCCGCTCCCTCCGCCGCGGATCAGTTTCTCGAGCTGATGAAAAAATCGCCCGAGGAGCGTCTGCGCGACAGCATCCTCAAATCGCTGGGTCTGACCGAGGACGACCTCAATTCGATGCCCCCGGAAAAGCGGAAGATGATCGAGGAAATGATCGCCGAGAAAATCAAGGAACAGATCACCCCGGTGGATGGCGAGGTTGACCTCAAATCCCTTGATCCGGACCAGCTGACCGCCCAGCTCAAGGTCCAATCCAGCCAGTACCTCCCCGCTGATTTGCTGGCCTGACCTAACGGCGGCTGCGACCATGCAGACTGCTATCGGCCGCCCCCGCCACTGGCGCTGGGGGGCCAATGGCGCCATATGGGCCCAACGCACAGGAGCAAGCCATGGCTGACGGCCTGAACCTCACCCCCAACAGTGTCGTGGAAGTCCCCGCGCCGCGCGGGACTGTCCGTATCGGGCAGCAACTTCCCGTGGCCTTCATCGCCGGCCCCTGCCAGCTGGAAAGCCGCGCGCACGCGCTGGAAATGTCCGCCGCGCTTCGTGAAATCGCGGACAGAGTCGGCGCCCATGTCATCTACAAGACCTCGTTCGACAAGGCGAACCGCTCCAGCATTTCGACAGCCCGCGGCCTCGGCCTCTCGGCCTCGCTCGATATCTTCAACGAGATCCGCGAAACGTCCGGCCTGCCGGTCATCACGGACGTTCACCTGCCGGAACAATGCGCTGAGGTCGCGCAGGCGGTCGACGTGCTGCAGATCCCCGCCTTCCTCTCGCGCCAGACTGATCTCCTCGTAGCGGCCGCTCAAGCGGGCAAGCCGATCAACGTGAAGAAGGGTCAGTTCCTCGCTCCGTGGGACATGAAGCATGTCGTGAACAAGCTGGTCCAATCCGGCTGCCGTGACGTGCTCGTCTGCGAACGCGGCGTCTCCTTCGGCTACAACACGCTCGTCTCCGATATGCGCGCGCTTCCGGAACTAGCCGCCACCGGCGCACCGGTGGTGTTCGACGCAACCCACTCCGTCCAGCAGCCCGGCGGGCAGGGCGCAACGTCCGGCGGGCAGCGTCAGTATGTCCCAATCCTCGCCCGCGCCGCTGCAGCGGTCGGCATCGCCGCTGTCTTCATCGAGACGCACGAGAATCCGGACAAGGCGCCGTCAGACGGCCCCAACATGGTCCCGCTCAACCAGCTCGAAGAACTGATGCGCCAGATCATGGCCGTCGATAAACTGGCGAAGTCCTTCAACTAGGCCGCTTTACAACCGGCTGCGTCCATCGCAATTTTCGCGCGGGGTCATGCTTCAGCGCGGGAGACGCGAATGAAGGCGTGGGGCCTGATCTTTTCAATCGCAGCACTATGCCCGGCGTGCCCAACGCCGCGACCGGTCGCGCCCGTCATCAACTCGCCGATCGAGCCTTATGTCGGCCCGGAACTCAGCGCTCCCGTCGATTTCGATCGGGCAGATGCAGGCGTCGTTCGAAAGCCCGCGCTAACTGGTTGATGCGCGTGAAAAGGCCGCCGGGGCCTCAGCTCCGGCGGCCCAATCAATTCTACAGTCTGCGGTCGCGCTAGAACGACTTGCGGACCGTTGCAAACACCTGGCGGGGCGAGCCAACCATCAGCGTCTGGTTGTCAGGGTTCACGTTGAAGCCATTGGTGCCGATCGTCGACACATAGTCCTCATCCGTCAGGTTGGTAACGTTGAGCTGCAACTCCAGGCCTTCAAGCATTTCATTGCCCGAGAAGCGATAGCCCGCTGTGAGGTCGGCGAGCGTGTAGCCGTCGACTTCCGCGTTGTTCAGGTACGAGAAGTAACGCGAGCCCGTGTAGGCGAGCGAAAGCTTGCCGAAGAACACGCCGTTGTCATAGCCGAGGTCGGCCTTGAACAGATGCTCCGGCGCGTTCACCACCGTCTTGCCGCTGGTGCGGATCGGCGCCGGCAGGGTCGCATCGACCACGTCGTCGTCGTATTTCGAGTCGTTGTAAGCGTAGGATCCGAACAGCGTCCATTCGTCCGTGAGGTCGTAGGAGCCCGCAAGCTCGAGACCCTTGGTGGTCACGCTGCCGACGTTCTTGATCACCGACGGGTTGCCGACAATGCCTGCGCCCGACGAAAGACCGAGCAGGCGGTCGTCGAACTTCACATAGTAGGCCGCCGCGACGCCCTGGAACGGGCCGTTGCGATAGCGCCAGCCGAGTTCCACCGTCTTGGAGCTTTCCGGATCGGTGTTCTCCTTGATGAAGTCGAAGCCCGACTGGGTCTGGCTGGCCGCCGGGGCCAGCGTATGCGCGCGCATGTTCTCGGTGTAGCCGCCGAAGACCTCGCTGTTGTCGGCGAGTTCATAGTTGAAGCCCACTTGCGGCAGGAAGCTGTCTTCTGACGTGATCGTACCGTCCAGATCGGCGTTGGAGCCCGGCGTCGGCGCGACGAAACCGGCGATGTTGGTGTCAACCGCCATCTCCACTTTCACCGACTTGAAGCCGCCCGAAATGGTGAGCGCATCCGTCACCGTCCAGGTGTCCTGAATGTAGAACATCGTGGTTTCGAAATCGTACGCGTAGGACCACTGCGTGGCGAACGGGTTGCGCATGAAGTTCAGCGTCGAGCGCGGAGCTGTACGCGTGTTGGCGTAGAAGCGGCGATCCTGGTTGAAATCATTGTACTCGTACCAGAAGCCGCCTTCGACGGTGTGATCGCCAAGAGCCCAGCTCGCATGGCCCAGCAGGCCCGAACGGTTCATGTCGTACTCGGTCGTCCGCACGGAGATCGGCGAAACGTTGGCTCCGCCCTGGCCGAACTGGAACGGGCTCACATACGGCGTGAACCAGATGCCCTGGCCTTCATTCTCGTGGATGTAGGCGGTTGCCGAGACGCTGATGTCGCTGGTGACGTCCCAATCGTATGTCAGGCGCGCCAGCGTGTCGTCACGCAGGCCCGAAGCGTCGTAATACGCGTCGTCAACGCTTGCGATCGGTGCGGGATAGTTTGTGCCTGCTGCCAGATTGGTGATCGGCGCGCCAGTGTCGCCACGGTTGTTGGCGATGTCGGCTACCTGCTGGGCCAGCGCCCAGTTAGGAGCGAAGTTGTCCCAGCCAGAGCCAAGACGATTGATCATCTCGAGCGAGAGATCCTGATAGTCGGTCTCGCGGCGCTTGGACCAGTCATAGAAACCAGACAGCGTGCCCGGTCCGAGCGGCTGCTCGAAGCTGATGTTGAGCTGTTCAAGCTTCTGCGGGCCTTCGCCCTTCCACTTGTCCATCTCTTGGTTGGCGTAGGAGATCGAAGCCTTGCCGCCGCCGATCGCATCGATCGCACCGGACTCAAGGCGGGCATAGCCGCGGAACATGCTTTCATCGCCAGCCGTGAGCGCGACTTCGCCGCCGAACGCATCCGAAGGCTTGCGACTGAAGAAGGTCAGAGCGCCGCCAAGGTTGGACGTCGACGCCGTCGACAGCGAGGCTGCGCCCTGCGCCAGTTCAACACGGCTGAGATTTTCAGATATGATGGCGCGGCTGATGTGAAGGCCGTTGTAGTTGCCATAGCTCATGTCGCCCAGCGGCACGCCATCGAGCGTGTAGCCGAGCTGGTCTTTCTGGAAGCCGCGGATGTTGATGTTGACGGCCCACTCATAGGCACCGAACGGATCGGCTGCGGTGTAGTTCACGCCCGGCAGGCTCTCGATCAGCTTGATCGGGCTCGATCCGGCCGCTTCGAGTGCGAGGTCCGTGTCGGTCAGCGTCTGAACCTGACGGGTTTCGCCCTGGCCGATGATCACGACAACGTCGCGGCTCGTGTCTTCGGTCTCAGCGGGCACGCCCGACTGCGCCCACGCATTTCCGGCGCAAAGCGAAACAATCGCCACGCCCATCAGAAGCTTGATTCTCACAAGACACCCCTTCGCATCAGCGCCGTTCAATTAAGGCGCGCAGGGCGGGGGTTAGGAGGATTGTGTGACCGCTGGTTCTCAGTCTTGTGAAGCTGACATGGCGGTTGGGAAAAAGTTCGGTGACGCAGCCAATGAGCCACGGCGGATCGCGAACGGGCTGGAGGGAGTGCGAAACGAGGTAGGCGCCGCCTTTGGCGACGCCCACTTCCTTGGATAGCAAGAAGTTCAGAGCCTAATGAACGATATTACTCGCCGCTTTCTGCACCGCGTCGGCACCGCGCTCAGCTAGATCCGCAGCAGCTTTGGCCGCCTTGTCGGCGACGTCATGCAGGCCGTCTCGTTCGACGGAACTCAGCGGGGTCAGCGAACCGATCAATGCACCGATTGCAAGCCCTATTGAGCCGGCCGCCAAAGGGTTGCCGTTGTAGAATGCGCCGGCCTGATCTTTCGCATCGTGCGCCATGGCGCCTGCGTGCTTTGCCTGGTCGCCTACGAATGCGCCGGCTTTGGACACGCCCGACTGAACGCTATCGCGCACGAACACTGCCCGACGCTCGAGGCCTTCGATGGTGCGTGCTACGCGCGCCTTGAAGACATCTAACGCCTCTCCGGCGTGCTGTTTCAGATCCAGCGCTGTTGCATGTGCTTCATGCAGGCGGTGAGAAAAGTTGTCCTCGGCCTCATCGGTTACGCGTGTCACGGATTCTCGCGCGCGCTCGATCTTTCGGAAGTGGTGTTCCGCGCGCCAGTCTTCAGCGCTGATTGATTCTTTATGCGACATATGTCCACTGCGATTGGCCAGCACCAACATGCCGATTCCGGCGCCGATCAGCAGCAACGGGATCGGATTGTCGCGAACCTGACGCCCGAGATTGCTGCCAAGTTGTCCGAATTGCCCCTGAATCAGTCCCACCGCTTCGTCGACGATCTGGCCCGGCGAAAGCTTGCCGCCGAGTTGCTCGATCGTGTCGTTGAGTGCGTGGCGCGAGCGATTGATGTCCTGCTCGATTTTGTCTGTCTCGGTCATGAGGGAAGATGCTCCTTGATAGATTGGATGTCTCGGCCGATCTGATCACGCGTCTTCGGAAGGCTCAGCGCCTTTGGAGAGATCGCGTGGCGCGCAGACTGGATAAAGATGAAAGCAGCGATGGCTGCCGCGATAGAAACGATGACGAGGCCTGCCCACATCGGAATGTAAATGGCGAACCCGTTGGCGGCCGCGAGAAATGCCAGCGTGATTGCCGC
>DAIRES010000219.1:0-5088 GCA_036795465.1 Hyphomonadaceae bacterium | reverse complement strand
AGGCCGACGCTCCGCGCGACCGCATCCGCCACGTTCTGATTGTCGCCGGAGATCATGATCATCCGCTGGATACCAAGCTTGCGCAGGCGCTTGAGGCTCTCCGCGGCGGCGGCACGCGGCGTATCCATCAGTCCGATGACACCGAGATAGCGGTCTCCGCGCCGCACGATCATGGTGGTGCGCCCGTCCTTGCGCAGGCGTTCGACGATTGTTTTTATCTCGTCGGTCAGCGCGACGCCGCCCGCCTCCACAAAGAGCTCATCGCGGCCGATATGCACCGCCTCGTTCTGAATGGAAGCAGCGACGCCCTTGCCGGTTACGCTTCGAATGTCTGTGGCGACTTCCCCTGCCTTGCCGCCCAGGCGCTCTGCGCCATCGCGGACGATTGCCGACGCTAGTGGGTGATCGCTGAGCGCTTCGACTGCCACCGCTGTGGTCAGCAATAGACTTTCGTCAACGCCCGAAGCAGCGACAACGTCGGTCACTTTCGGACGGCCTTCCGTCAAAGTGCCGGTTTTGTCGAATGCGATCGCAGACACCGTTCCGAGATTTTCAAGCGGCGCTCCACCCTTGACGAGGACACCGCCCCGCGCTGCGCGCGCCACCCCACTCAACACCGCGCTCGGCGTCGCAATGGCAAGCGCGCACGGGCTGGCAGCGACGAGCACAGCCATGGCCCTGTAGAAGCTGTCGCGGAACGGCTCATCAATCACGACCCACGCGAACATGAGTAATACGACAAGGATCAGAACACCGGGCACGAGCCACCGCTCGACCCTGTCGGTGAACTGCTGGGTGGGCGATTTCTGCGCCTCGGCTTCGCTGACCATCCGCACGACCTTCGCCAGCGTCGAGTCCGACGATGCCCGGGTGACAGCGATTTCGATGGCCCCGGCGCCGTTGATCGTGCCGGCATAAACCTGATGCTCCGCAGTGACCGTCTCCGGGCGATTAAGAGCGATTTCCCGATCAGGTACGGCGCGTTTATCGACCGGAACGCTCTCACCTGTCACAGGCGCCTGATCAATGCTGGTGTCGCCCAGAATGATGAAGCCATCTGCCGGCAGACGCTCGTTCGGCTTGACGATCACGATGTCGCCGGGCGCCAGCGTTTCCACCGGTACGGTCGTCGTGGCCCCATCACGCCGGACCAGAGCTGTTTCAGGCGCGAGTTCAGCCAAGGCTTCGATTGCGCGCCGCGCACGTCCCATGGCGTAGTGCTCAAGGGCGTGTCCGATGCTGAACAGAAACAGCAGGAGCGCGCCCTCCGCCCATTGCCCCAGGCTCGCCGCGCCGATGGCGGCGACGAGCATCAGCGTATCGATCTGGAACTTTCCATGCCGAAGCGAAGCGATGGCATCCTTGAGGGTGAAGAAGCCGCCAAGCGCATACGCCAGCACGTAAAGTCCCAGCGGGACCACCGCAGGCGTTTCAGTCAGGGTTTCGAGGCCAAAACCCAGCGCGAGACTGACGCCGCACGCAATCGCAAAGCCCAGTTCACTGAACTTGCTTTCCTTGCCCCCGTGATCATGGGTCTCGGACATGCGCTTACTCCGCCGCTACGGGATGAGCGGAGCTCGGAGGCGACCGCTTCGGCACAGTCGCTTCAGAACGACTTTTGAGAACAAGGCGGCAGATCGCAGGCAGAACGATCAGGGTCAGCGCAGTTGCCGTGATCAGGCCGCCGATGACGACAACGGCCAGCGGCTTCTGAACCTCGGCACCGGTGCCATGCGCCAGCGCCATCGGCACGAAGCCAAGCGCCGGCACAATGCCGGTCATCAGGACCGCCCTCGCCTTCTCCATCAGACCATCGACGATGGCTTGCTCAAGCGGCAGGCCAATCTTGAGGCGATGCAGAATGCCGCCCATGACCACGAGGCCGTTGAGGACCGCGACGCCCGACAGACAGATGAACCCGACGGCGGCCGACACCGAGAAAGGCATGCCCGTTAGGACAAGCGCAAAGACGCCGCCCGCCAGCGCCAGCGGCACAGCGGTGAAGACGGCGACAGCGGGTGCAAATCCGCCTAACGCCATGAACAGCAGACCAAATATCAAGACGAACACAACCGGCACCACCAGCGCCATTCTCTGGGATGCAGCCTGCAGGTTCTGGAACTGACCGCCAAACTCAAGCCACGCGCCAGCGGGCAGTTTGACTTCGCTGTCGATGCGCGCCTGCGCCTGCTGCACGAACGAGCCGATGTCGCGTCCACGCACATTGGCCTGGACGACGACCCGTCGTTTGCCGTTCTCGCGGCTGACCTGGTTCAGGCCTTCCGTGTACGAGAAAGTAGCCAGCTCCCGTAGAGGCACAGACCCACGCACGCCACTGGATGTCTCGGGCAATGAGACCGGCAGCGAGCCTACGGCGTCGAGGTCGTTCCGAATGCTGTCGGGCAAGCGCACGACAACATCGAAGCGACGATCGCCCTGGAAGATGAGGCCGGCTTCTCGCCCGCCCATGGCGATCGAGACGGCGTCACCGACTTCTTCAACTGTGAGGCCGTAGCGCGAGATGGCGTCGCGGTTGAAGGCGACGTCGAGGGTCGGGAACCCGTCGGTCTGTTCGACCTTGACGTCGGCTGCACCCTGCAGGGAGTTCAGGATGGTGGCGATCTTGCCGCCCGTCGCCGTCATCGCTTCAAGATCGTCGCCGTAGATCTTGATGGCCAAGTCGCCCCGCACACCTGCGATCAACTCGTTGAACCGCATCTCGATAGGTTGGCTGAACTCATACGCATTGCCGGTCAGCGTTTTCAGCTTGGCCTCGATCTGCTCGACCAGTTCATCTTTCCCGAGAGATGCATCTGGCCATTCTTCCCGCGGCTTCAGGATGATGAAGCTGTCCGATGCGTTGGGCGGCATCGGGTCGCTGGCGACCTCAGCTGTCCCGGTCTTGGAGTAGACATAGGCAACCTGCGGGAAGGTGGCGACGACACGTTCGACATCGCGCTGCATCTTGAGCGACTGCTCAAGCGACGTTGACGGGATACGCAGCGCCTGGGCGGCCATGTCCCGTTCGTCGAGTTGCGGAATGAACTCCTGGCCGAGCGTGCTGAACAGCACCCCGGCAAAAGCGAAGACGGCAACCCCTGCCCCGATGAAGGGCCAGGGCGTCACGACCGCGCGTTTGAGCATGGGATGATACGCCTGCTTGAACCAGACGATCGGCTTCACTTCCTTCTCGGCAACCTTGCCGCGCACGACGATTGCCACGAGGGCCGGAACGAGTGTCAGCGACAGGATGAAAGCGGACACGAGCGCGAGCATCAAGGTGATCGCCATGGGCGAGAATGTCTTGCCCTCAACGCCAGTGAAGGTCAGCAGCGGCGCGAACACCAGAAGGATGATGATCTGGCCATAGATTGTCGGTTTGACCATTTCGCGCGTCGCCGCGATCACTTCGCTCATACGCTCATCAAGCGTGAGCAGACGACCTTCATGGTGTTGCCGTTCCGACAGGCGTCTCAAGCAGTTCTCAATGACGATGACGGCGCCGTCGATAATCAATCCGAAATCGAGCGCACCGAGACTCATCAGGTTGCCCGACACAGCAAGCTGATTCATGCCAATCGCGGTCATCAGCATCGAGAGCGGAATCAACAATGTCGCGATCAAAGCCGCGCGCCAGTTGCCCAGGATCAGGAACAATGCCGCCGCAACGAGGACAGCGCCCTCGGCGAGGTTGCGCTCGACCGTTTCGATCGTTGCATTCACGAGGTTGGATCGATCGTAGACGATCTGCACCTTGACGCCGGCCGGCAGGCTCTTTGCGACCTCGGTGAGGCGCGCGGCTGCGGCGCTGGACACCGTGCGGCTGTTTTCCTTGACCAGCATGAGAACAGTGCCGACGACGACCTCTTCGCCGTTTTCGGACGCTGCGCCCGTGCGCAGGTCGCCGCCGATCCGGACTTCGGCGAGGTCGCGGACGAGAATGGAAACGCCTTCCCGCGTCGCGACGCTGGCGGTGCGTATCTGGTCGAGATTCTGGATCAGGGCATTGGCGCGAACGAGAAAGGCTTCACCCCCGCGCTCGACGAAGTTGGCGCCTACGGATTGGTTGGCGGCTTCAAGGGCATGCGCCAGCTCGCTCCACGAGACGCCGAACGACGCCATGCGCGTCGGGTCTGGCTCCACGACAAACTGTTTTTCATAACCGCCGATGCTGTCGACACCGGCCACGCCCTGAACCGACCGAAGCTGCGGCCGCACGATCCAGTCCTGCACGGTCCGGAGGTAGGAGGCACGGGCGATCGGGGTGTCCAGGCGCTCGCGCTCAGCCGTGAGAAAACTACCGTCGCTTTGCCAGCCTGGCTGGCCATCAACAATCTTGGCGCCCTTCCCTTCGGGGTGCTCGTAGGCGACCGTCCACATCAGGACTTCGCCAAGGCCCGTCGACACCGGCCCCATGGACGGTTCGATGCCGGCAGGAAGGCTTTCACCCGCTTGCACGAGGCGTTCGGACACCTGTTGACGCGCGAAGTAGACATCCGTCTGCTCGGTGAAGACGGCCGTCACCTGGCTAAAACCGTTGCGCGAGATCGACCGCGTCGATTCCAGACCCGGGATGCCTGCAAGCGCGGTCTCGATCGGGAATGTGACGCGCGTCTCCATCTCCGTCGGGGACAGTGACGACGCAACGGTGTTGATCTGCACCTGCTTGTTGGTGATGTCCGGCACTGCGTCGATTGGCAGACGCAGGACGTTGAAGACGCCAACAGCAGAAATGGCGAGGACGGCAACCAGCACGCCCCAGCGGAAGCGGACAGAGAGGTCAATCAGGCGATCGAACATGGGAGAACCTTCAAGGATGTTGTGGGGATGGGGCGGCCAGCCTCAGTGCTCAGCCTCGCCCTTGCCCAGTTCGGCCTTCAGCAGGAACGCGTTCTTGCCCGCGACAGCTTGACCCGCTGTCAGTCCTTCAATGACCTCGATCCGTCCGCCGCCCCTTGAGCCCACGCGCACAGGCATGGCGGTAAAGGCGTCGCCCTCGCGCACGAACACCACATCCCGGCCCTCCACGCTTTGCACAGCCTCTTCAGGCAGGACGAAGCGTCCTTCGACCGGAGCGCTCGACTTCGG
>DAIRES010000218.1:0-5109 GCA_036795465.1 Hyphomonadaceae bacterium | reverse complement strand
GTGTCCACCACGGTCCAGCCGTCGCCATCTTCCAGCAGCCAGAGATTGATCCACTTCAGCGAGAACGGCAGCGGCATCCGCACCCAGCGCACGCCCGGCGCAACCTCCATCGTCGTTCCGACGGCCGGCGGTTCGGCGAACGGATAGTCGTAACGCGCCCGCTCGGTCTTGCCTTCAAAGCCATCCATGGCGAATTCCCGCGTAAATCCAGCCTCGACCGTACCCCGCTTCCACCCGGCTCCGCAAATCAGTCGCCTGACTCTACGTCGGGCACGCCCTGCCCACTTGGCACAAGGCGCGATCGCGTTAGGTTCCGGGCGGGGAGACCTGGATGCGCAACATCATCGGCTTCGTGCTTGGTCTTTATCTCACGGCGGCGCTTGTCGTGTTCAGCTGCGCCGCGTGGAGCTTCAGCACCGATGCACGCTGGAAACATACGACCTGCACCATTCCCGGCGACCTGCGGGTAAATGCGGCAGCACAATCTCTGGATGGTCCGCCCAACTGGATGCCGTGGGCGGCGTACCGCGCCATTATCTGGCCCAAGGCCTACATGGACGACCAGACTCAGGTCAGCACGCTCAGCGACTGGCTGTTCGTTCAGTACAACCCGTTCCAGCACGCATGCCGGTAACGGATCGCGCTAGCTGAACTGAACGTCGACGAACGACGCCACGAAGTCTGCTCCGATAACCCTGGTCTCCAGGATTTTCACCGAACTGAGGATGATCGCATTATCATCCGGCACGCCAACACTCATCAGCTTCGTTCTCATCCGCGCCATGAAGGCGCGGTCGTCGCTCCAGCCGCCATCCATCAGCAGCTCTTTGTCGCGCTGCGACAGACCCGACTTCAATTCGTCGATCTTTTCGACCGTTGCCTCGTCCACGCCCGCGTCTTTCAGCTGTGCGCGTAGAAAGTCTCCCGTAGCGCCCATCGTGCCGATTGCCACGCCAAGCCCGCGCACCATGTCGTCCCACTCATATAGCTGAGCGCATCCCGTCGCGGCTGCTTCCAGCGCACCATCCGCTCGCCCGCGAAACCCGTTCGCTGTCGTCTCGCTGAGATAGGACTGCGCCACCAGAGCTGTCGCCCTGCGCCCGATCAGCGCGTTATGAACGCAGTTGATTTCTTGCGACTGCTCATCACTCAGGCCTTGCGCACGAGCAGCGCCCGGGGTGACGAGCGCGAAGGCCAATGCGGCGACGATTGCCGCCCTCACGACGCGCCGTCCCCCGCTTCGGCCAACGCATACCCGATGACAGCATCCATCGCGAAAGCCGAAAGCTCTACGACCTGGGTCGCCAGATCGACTGAATCGGCATCCCCCGGAATTCCATGTGCGATGACAGCGGCTTTCAACCGGCCGGACATGGCTTCGTTCTTGCGCCAGTCCTCTTCGAACAACACGTCCAGGTCTTGGTCGGACATCTCCTCGATCACGCCGAACAAGCCGTCCACTGCGTCCTGGGACACGCCCACCATCATAAGCTCTTCCGCCAGGTAGTCTGCGGTGGCTCCATAGATGCCAACCTCGGACGCGGCGCTTTTCTGGTCTTCACTCATTCCGTGTTCAGCAGCGCACGCGTCGGCTGCTTTCTTCAGGGTAGCCAGCATGTCCGCGTCGTCGTCGTCACCGAACAGATAGGCTTCCGCGATGATCTCGTAATCCAGCGTGGAGGTCAGCTTTTCATAGACACAGTATTCTTCGCCGAGTGGCTGTTGCGTCGTTGAGTCCTGCGCGCTCGCCACGCCGCCGAGGAAGGCCATGCCGGACGCAAGGAACCCCGATATCAAAAACGAACGCATGTCAGTCCTCCGGCGGGCGACGCCCGCATTCCGTAAACCTATCGATAGCATTGGAGCAAAACCGTGGAATCCCGCGCCAGCTCGGCCAGATCCACCTTGTCTATCTTCGCTCCCGAAGCGCGCGGTTGATAAGCGACATCATTCGCTTCAAGGAATGACTTCAGGCCCGGCAGCGCCACACCGAAATTCACGTTCTGCGGAATATCGCCAACTTCGTTCTGGACCGACATAGCATCCAGCTTCGACACGACCACGCCAATCACATTGCCAGACATGTCCAGCACCGGGCCGCCGCTATTGCCCGGCTGCACGGGGGCGGTGAACTGAAAGCGGTTCTCGTCATCGCCAATGCCGAGCAGCGCGGACACGGTACCCACCGTCACATTGATGCCGGAGGAAAGTATGCCGCCGAGCGGGAAGCCCGCCACCAGAAGATCCTCCGCCAGACGCACGCCGCGGCCATCACGGATCGACAGAACCGGCCCGGCCGCCTCCCCCTTCAGCAGCGCGAGGTCCTGATCAGCCTGCACGTCCAGCACTTGCAGCAAGTCTCCGCTTTTCAGCGTCATCCGCTTGCAGCCTTCAACCACGTGCGCATTGGTGACGAGATACCCGTCCGGCGCGACGTAGAAGCCGGTTCCGCTGCCAGCCAGCCTGCCAACCGGATCGCGCTTCGACTTGTTGGATTTCTTTGGCGTGGCCGGAACTGCCGCCGCAGCTATCGCCGGCGATGCCTCTGGCGTCCCGTCGTCGACGGCCAGCCAGTCGATCAAGGCCTGCGCGGCCAGCACCGACGACTCCATCACCAGCAGGGAGTTATCCAGCACGACATCTTCTTCCGGCATGCCAGCCGCGATCAGCGTGCGGTTTATCCGCTTCTGGAACCTGGCGTCGGTTGACCATGCAGAGCCGTGGAAAGCGTCGATGTCTTCGTCTGTCAGGCCATCCAGCACATGGAAGATAACGGCGACCGCTTCTTCCGCCACGCCTTCGGCCATCATCCTGCCGGTAAGCACATCAACGACCGAGCCATGCATTCCCACGGCAGCGGCGTATTCCGCCACCTCGCTGTTCCACTTGTACACGTCCGAACAATCATTGACCGCCGTGTCGAGCGCCTTGTCAGCCGCCTCGACCTGCTCGTCCGTCGCAGCCGTCGCCACCATTGCTTCGGCGATCTCCGTGATCTCTCCCGACTGCGACAGCACGTCATAGACGCAATACAGCTCCGCATCCCGCTCGTCCGCGATGGCTTCAGGCTGTTGCCCAAGCGCAGGCTGCGCGAGCGCCACGGTCGCCGCCATCAAGCAAGGCAACATACTGCCGCGCATGCCGTCCCCTCCGTTATTCAGCTCTGTCCCATCCGGCGCGCCCCATCGCCATCGTCGCCCGGACGCTAACGCCGCACGCGCGGCAATTCCAGCATCCGGCGGGACTTCACTGACAATAAGATCAATTTCGCGTCAAACCCGTGTGGATCGATGGTTTGATGGGCAGACAGGCTATGGACGATAAGCCTTGGGCAACCCACCCTTCAGCCACGCTGCGGCGACACGGATCGCTCCATGCTGCATGAACACGCAACACCTAGCCCCCGGAGTGATCTGATGCGCCGCCTTTTGACCGCGATTACCGCCGCCGCCCTTCTCGCCGCCCCCGCCCTCGCACAGGGCGCGACCCAGGCGCCGGCCGGCGCTTACGTCTCCGACAAGACGCACACGACTGTCGAATGGCAGGGCCTCCACAACGGCCTGTCCTGGTACAGCGCCCGCTTCACCGACTTCGACATCCAGCTGACCTTCGATCCGGCTGACGTCACCAAGTCCAAAGTCACCGCCACCATCGACCCGAAATCGATCGAAACCGATTACACGCGCACCCGCCCCGCCGGAAACACGACGGACTTCAACAACGAGCTGGCCACTGACGCGCGCTTCTTCAACGCCGGCAAATTCCCGAAGATCACCTTCGCGTCCACCGCCGTCACCAAGACCGGCGAGAAGACCGGCAAGGTCACCGGCAACCTCACCTTCCTGGGCGTGACCAAGCCCGTCACCCTGAACATCACCTACATCGGCAACCGTAACGACCCGCGCGCCAACAAGCACAAGGTCGGCTTCCAGCTGACCGGAACGCTCAAGCGCACCGACTTCGGCATGCCCGCCGGCGGCCCGATCGCCGACGAGATCAAGATCGAGGTCAACTCGGAACTGGTTCAGAAGTAATAAGTGGAAGCGGATACCCCTTCGCGTGGGTATCCGCACTCCCCGCGAAGGGGGATGCAGTCACTTATATATAGAGAGCGATGCGCTCCGCCCCTTGAGGGCGTCCCACCTACGCCCCGATCCCGAAATACCCCAGCGCGTCCCCCATCGCGTCTTCCTCATACCCGAGATGCGACAGCAGCACGCGCTCCAGCGCGTGATAGACCGTCTTGGCGTCCTCGAAGCGGGCTTCCGTCGGTTCCGCGGCCAGCGCATTGAGCGCATCGACCAGGCGTTCAAGCAGTTCATGCACCACGACATGCTCGGCGCGCAGTCGATCGGCGATCGCTTTGAACGTCGCGCCCTGCTGCGCCAGCGCGGGGAAGATGGCGTAGTCCTCGATGGAATGGTGTGTGTGGACGATCTGGCAGTGCTGACCGCAGAGATTGCCGAACCGCCGGTAGTTCGAGACCATCGCCAGATTGTCGGTTTCGACCGCGATCTCTGCCCGCGTGACGCCGCCACCGTTGGCCCGCTCGATAAGCTTGCCGAGCGTCTTCATATTATCGCGCAGATGGTCGTGAACCATCCGCAGATGCAGGCCGGGCGCGCGCTGAGCCTCCGTCAGCCCTTCGAGCTTCTGCACGGGCGGGCGCGTGGCGTCGTCAAGAAAGGTGATGTTGAGCAGCATGCGGCGACAGATGGGGCGCTTTCCCGGAGTGAACAAGGCCAACAAGCTGGCAGCCGGCGGCCATGCTCGCCGAACCCCGACAACAGGCGTATAAAGAGACAACCCGCGCACAGGGAGCCATTCCATGCGCATCATCGCTCTCTTTATACCCCTCGCGCTTTCCGCCTGCGCTCTTACGGCGACGCAGACCCCGCAAGCGCTGCAATCCCTCCCGGCCGGCGCATACCAGCTCGAGAAACCCCACGGCTCCCTCACCTTCCGGGTGAAGCACCTCGGTCTCTCTTATTACACCGCCCGCTTCGCTGATTTCGACGCCACGCTCGACTTCGACCCGAAGGCCCCCGCCGCATCCCACGTCAAAGCCATCATCAACCCGCTCAGCGTCCGCACCGACAACGCCGCCGA
>DAIRES010000217.1:0-5119 GCA_036795465.1 Hyphomonadaceae bacterium | reverse complement strand
GCCATCAGCATGCGCGGCGCGACATTGCCTTCGCCCCGCATGATCGGGCCGGAGAAGTTCACGCGGCCCGAACCATCGCTGTTGCCGCGCGCCAGGATTTCGTTGTTGCGCGCAATAAGCTCCAGCTTCACGCCGGAAATCGTCTTGGCCGACTGCAGCGACCGCACGGTCGCCGACATGCCGTCATTGCCCGTATAGGTGGTCAGCGCGAGATCGGTGATCACCAGCCAGCGCTTGGCCCGCGCCGCATTGTTCGGCACTTCGCCCGACGCGCCCAGCTGGTCCAGTTCCACGAAATATGCGCCCGGTTGCAGCTTCGGCACGGCCTTGGCGATCGGGAACACCGTCGTCTTGGCGGTATTCGGCGAGGCAGGCGTATCCAGCTCGCCCGTCCAGACGGGCTCGGCCACGTCATAGACTTCCGAATTGTAGTCCATGTAGCCGTAGCTACCCTGGCTATGCGAATAGCCCTGCGTAATCGTCTTGAAGGCCAGCGCGCGGTCGGTGATGCGCGAGATCGTCACCTTCACCTTGTCGACGTTCACTGTCTCAAGGCCGAGACCATCCGCATCAATGCGCGGCAGGATCACGCCATCGCCTTTGAAGCCGACATAGGCCGGGCGATCGCCAAACGAGATGCCCACAGTTTCTTCAAACGGCAGCGTCCGCCCGTCATTGGCCGGCAGGCCCGACCGGATCTTGATTTCCCGGTCCGCGCCAAACGTCAGGCCGCCAAGGCACAGGTTTGCGCCCTCCGTCTGCAGCGCGATCTGCGGGCCATCGCCCATGTCGATGAAGGGCCGGTAATCGGTCGCCGGGTTCAGCGTGGAGGAGAAGGTCAGGCATGCGCGCGGCAGGTTGCCGGTCACATCAATTGCATACCGCACGAACTCGAACTCGCCCGAAGCGCCCGCGCGCGGCGAATTTCCCTGTCGCGTTTCCAGCCGTGGGCCCTGATCCTTGCCCATCACGGCCTCGGCGTCCCCGCCGCCAGCCGGCCCGCCGCAGCCGTGAAGAGCCACAGCTGCAATGATCCCCGCCGCCGCAAGCGAAAGCCCGCGCCAGATCTTGTTCGTCCCCACGACGTCCTCCTGAGTCCCCAGTCCCGTATTCGTGCGCGATCACATTATCGCGTGCGCAGCCGCGCGATAGGGATGCAAAGCCCCAAGCTGCTGAAAAAGTGGGAGTTGTTCCAGATCAACCGGCTGTATTTGCGCCTGACGCAAAGCAAGCTGTGGGGCCGGGCAGGTCGTTCAGTCTTCGACCGGCGGTTCCAGCCGCGTGCTGATGTACCAGATCAATGATCCCAATCCGATAACCGCAACTCCGCCTGCCAGCCGGTCCAGCCGTTTTCCCTGCAACCACTCTCCCGCAGCGACGAGGATCTGGTCTGGCTCCACATCCAGCACGAAAAACCCCGCAATCATCGCGATGACTGAAACGGCTTTCAGGACGAGGTGCATGGCGGCCCGCTAGTTATTCCATGTCTGGTGACGGGATATGCGCAGGCGTCGTCCAGCTTGGCCATCGGAATGGCTGCCGCCGCCTCAGCAGGGGGCGGTGACATATACATCTGATGCATCAGCAACAGGATCGGCGTCACGGCGACGGCGTAGAGGAACGCGAGAACACCAAAAGTGCTCATGGCCTTCCGGATAAACGCCCGGACGGGATCGTTTTCCGGCAGATCAAGCAGAGCAATCAGCGTCGTCACAACCATCAGGCACGAATTGATGTGATAGCGCGGCACAAGCGCCTGCTGGATGCCATAGTCGATCCGCGACGCCGCCGCTGCAAACGCGGATATCACGATGAAGATGTTCACCCACAGCGCGATCCGCCGCCCTCCGAAGCCTCCACGCCAGCCGGCATAGACGGATAGGCTGATCATCGCCGCGCCGGTGATCATTGCAGTGGAAACGAACAGCAGGTTGACCGCCGACGGAATAGACTCGCCGCCAAACCCAGCAACAGCGCCACAGAAGGCAAGGGCGTAGGCAATGATCTCCGGCGCACGGCCAATAAGCGCCATGGGATCGCTGACGCCTGACGCTCGCGTGAAATCGCTCAGATACCAGACGGCGAGAGCCGCACCGACCGCCGCCCACATCAGCGCTTGCGCCCATCGCTTGTCGAGCACCAGGAAAGCAGCGCCGAGGAAAGGCGCGAGCAGGTTGTTACCCTGCACGCCCACCGCCATCACCGCGCACGCCAGCGCCGCCCAGCTCCACGCGCCGCCCTTCGACAGCAGCACAAGCATCACCAGCATGATCGACAGCGCGCCGAAATTCTGCACCGCCGTGATCGCCCAGATCGCCGCTTCCGACGTCCCGAAGTTGAACATCATCACCGTGGCGACAACAACGAACGCCCCCGGCGCCATCACCCGCCGTCCCTCGCGCACCAGCAGCGCGAACATCACAACCAGCGACAAATTCCCGACCAGCACGATCAGCTGCGTGTTCAGCGGACCGGGCAGCAACCCCACCAGCCAGAACACCAGCCGCACGATGACAGGCCGGTGCTCGTTATGCTGTCCCGCCAGAGCCGCCCATGCCTCGCTCGGCGTTGCAGCCGATCCGAACGCCTCCGCACCCGCGATCATTCCGAAATCGTCGCCGAACGGCGCGCGAAGGGCATAGAGCCAGATGCCCATGAAGTAGCCGGCAACTACCAGTGCCGCCAGAATCAGCCAGCCCGCATCGCGCCTGGCCGCACCGCCCGGGCTGCTGTCGACCTGCCCCAAACGACCCCCCTGCGAAGCTCGGAAAGTGGTGCCGCGTGAGGGGATTGAACCCCCGACCTTCGGTTTACAAAACCGCTGCTCTACCGCTGAGCTAACGCGGCTCGCGGATCACCGGGGAA
This sequence comes from Hyphomonadaceae bacterium, assembly GCA_036795465.1. GTDB lineage: Bacteria > Pseudomonadota > Alphaproteobacteria > Caulobacterales > Hyphomonadaceae > UBA7672. The sequence continues at coordinate 2,254 of DAIRES010000217.1, read as the reverse complement.
TAGGCGCCGCAGCGTTTATGCGCAAGCCCCATGTAAACCGGCCCGAAATGACCCATTGGGCGCCACAATCCGCCCGGATCGCGCCCTTCGAACGCCTATCGCGGAACTAGCTTCAATCCCGGCACGTTGGGACTGGAACGGAACTGGGAGGCACACATGCAACGACTTACGCTGATGACAGCTGGAGCTCTTCTGCTCGGCTTTGGCGGATTCGTTTATGACAGCGCGATGGCGCAAACGCCCGCTTCATGCTCCTCGCGGGAAGTGTCGATCTATTTCGACAAGGACACCACCGAGTTCAACAAATTCTCGCAACAGCTCGTCGAACGCGTCGCGACAGAGGCGAAAGCCTGCGGCGCACGGCAGGTTGTCGCCGAAGTCAAATCCGGGCCCGATCGAGCACAGGCCGTCTCGCACGCCTTCCAGGACCTTGGCGTCAAAGTCATCGTCGTCGGCAATCCGCGCGCCGTGCCGGCCGCAGAATCAGTGGCCGACCGCGAAGTCATCGTCCGCGTCGCCGGCGGACAGCGCATCGCCATCGGCTGACGCACTTACTTTCCCCGCAACCTGTGCAAGACTCCTCCCGCCAACCGCGGGAGGAGTTTCTGTCTAGGTCGCTATTCTTCCTGCTGGCGCTCGCCTGTGCGCCCCTTGCCACGGCGCAGCCGTCCACAACGACAAAACCGCCCCAGGCTCCGACCAAGCCGAGCGTTCCGCGCGTGCAATACGTCGCGCCAAAGTCCGCTCCCGCAAAACCTTCGGAAGACGACGAGATCAAACTCTCCGCCGACGTCGCGGCCCTCCTGTCGCGCCAGCCGACCGTTCTCACGCCCGCCATCCGCGCCCGCGCCGCTGGCGATCTCTCGGGCAAGCCCGTTCCGCTTAACACCATCCTCAGCGCCGAAATGCGCGCCGTCACGCCACGCGATCCTGTCGCCAGCGGCCTCTCGCTCAGCATGCGCGCCGGCTACTGGGCCAGCACCGCCACTGGCCCCTCAATCATCTATCTGCCCAGCCGCCAGCTCACGCCCACCGCCGCCATCACGCTCCGCTTCGCCGCAAAGCCCGAAACGCGCTACCTCGTCGTCTGCCACGTCTCGAACCCGGCCAATTGGGATGCAATCATCGACGGCCGCATCACGCCCCTGAACGCCGTTGACGACACCACCGGCGCCGCCCTTGTCCCCGCCAGCGGGCAGTCCCAGCGCATGGCAAAGCTGGTCGTTTCCCGCGCCGCCGCCGCCAGCACGAGCCAGACCGAGTTCCTGCAACGCTGCGAACTCACCCCAATTCGCAACTAAAGCGCCCCTAAACCGTGCGCTGGCGCCACGGCCCGCCCATGTTACAAGCCCGCTCAAACGGCATCATCAGCCGGCAGACTGGAAGATAAAATGGCGCGTATCCTCATCACCTCGGCCCTGCCGTACATCAACGGCGTGAAGCACCTCGGCAACCTCGCGGGCTCGATGCTCCCGGCGGATGTCTATGCCCGCTTCAACCGCGCCATGGGCCACGACGTCCTCTTCATCTGCGCCACCGACGAACACGGCACGCCCGCCGAACTCGCCGCCATCGAAGCTGGCCAGACCGCCGCGCAATACTGCGACGAGCAGCACGAAATCCAGAAGCGGGTAGGCGCGGGCTTCCACCTGTCGTTCGACTGGTTCGGCCGCTCCTCGCGCGAACCCAACCGCAAGCTGACGCAACACTTCGCCGACGTCCTCGAGAACAACGGCCTGATCGACGAGCGCACCTCGAAGCAGGTCTATTCCATCGACGACAAGCGCTTCCTGCCGGATCGCTATGTCGAGGGCACATGTCCGAACTGCGGCTACGAGAAAGCTCGCGGCGACCAGTGCGACAATTGCGGAACGCTGCTCGATCCGATCGAACTCAAGAACCCGTACTCATCCGTCTCCGGCTCGCGCAATGTCGAGATCCGCGACACGCGCCATCTCTATCTTCTCCAGTCCAAACTGCAGGACGAAGTCCGCGCCTTCGTCGACAAGCGCGCAGCCGACTGGCCGAACCTCACCACGTCCATCGCCTATAAATGGCTCGACGAGGGCCTGATCGACCGTTCGATCACGCGAGACCTGTCATGGGGCGTGCCCGTCACGCGCAACGGCGCCCCGCGTCCCGGTTTCGAGAACAAGGTCTTCTACGTCTGGTTCGACGCGCCCATCGAATACATCGGCTCCACCGTCGAATGGTCGGAAGCAACCGGCGGCAACTGGGAAAGCTGGTGGCGCAC
>DAIRES010000037.1:0-24064 GCA_036795465.1 Hyphomonadaceae bacterium | reverse complement strand
CGGACGCCGATCATGGGGCATGTGCCGCCCGCGCCGGGATCGCTGGCGGTGCGCGACCTCAACGTGGCCGGGCCGATGGCGCGCGATGTGGCTGACCTGCGCGTGATGTTCCAGGTGCTGACGGACCAGCCCGTGACGCTGTTGCCGCGCAAGGTCGGGCTCAAGGGGCGGCGGATCGGCATCTGGGCCGAGGACAAGGCGTTTGCGGTTTCAAATACCTGCACCGCAGCGGTGGAGATTGCGGCGGAGGCGGCGGCGGAGGCGGGCGCGCAGGTTCTGGTGGCGAAGCCCGACGTGGACGGCAATGCGCTGATTGATCTTTATCTCCAGCTGCTGCTGCCGATCCTGGCGAGCGACATGCCGGCGCCGCTGGTGAAGGCGCTGGAGGCGGGACGGCCGATCGCCAAGCTGATGGCGCGGGGCGAACCCTTCTCGCGCGGGAAGTGGGCGCTGTATTCGGCGGCCACGCACCATGACTGGCTGAAGGCCGACGAAGTGCGCCGGCGCCTGAAGCGCACCGTGTCTGAATTCTTCTCGCGCTGGCACGCGATCATCACGCCGGTGTCGCCCACCACCGCGTTCGAGCATGTCGAGAGCGGGGACGCGGTCACGCGGCTGATGACAGTCGATGGCAAGCCTATGCCGTATCACATGTTCCATGCGTGGATTGCGCTGGCGACGGTGTGCCACCTGCCCTCGGTTGTGATCCCCGTGCCGCGGCGAGCGGGTGAATTGCCGTGCGGCGTGCAGATCATCGGGCCGGAGGGCGGCGATCTGGACGTGCTGGCGATCGCCGAAGCGCTGGAATCGCAGATGGGCGGGTTCAAGCGTCCGCCGGAGGAGATGCTGACTGCGCCGCGGCTTCCGGCGCGGATCAAGGGCAAGCAGGTGAAGGCCAAGCCAGCGCCGAAGCCGAAGCCCGTGAAGCCGGTCAAGGAAAAGCCGGTGAAGCCCGCGAAGGTCGTGAAGCCGAAACCGGCGCCGAAGGTGAAGCCGCCCAAGCCCGTCAAGCCGGTGAAGCCGAAGCCCGCGAAACGGTAGTCGGCGGGTTAAAGTCGTCCCGGAAATTGATGCGATCCGCTTGAGGCCGCGTTCATCTGCCGCCGCAAGGCTGACGGCTTTCGAGTTGGGGATCTGTCATGACCATCATCAAACGTTTCGCGCGTAATCGCAGAGGCGCGACTGCCATCGAATACGCCGTCCTGCTTTCCGGCATGGCGCTGGCGATTGTCGGAATCCTGTCGATCTTCGGCGTGCAGATGAACGACCTGTTCCTGATACTGGCGGCTGCGAATACCTGACCTACCAGCTGCCGATGTTCTGGGCGCTGGCCCATGGCTCGGCGGGCGGTTTGGGTTCGCCCTTCTGCAGCAGCTCTATCGAGATGCCGTCTGGCGATCTCACGAAGGCCATGCGGCCGTCGCGCGGGGGGCGGTTGATGGTGATGCCGAGATTCTGGAAGCGTTCGCAGGCGGCGTAGATGTCGTCGACGCGATAGGCCAGGTGGCCGAAATTGCGGCCGCCTGCGTATTCGCTCTCGTCCCAGTTATGGGTGAGCTCCACCATGGGCAGGCCGACCGGCAGCTTGCCCTCGCCGTTCCAGCCGGAGCGGGCCACGTCTTCCGGCGCGGCGAGGAAGACCAGCGTGTATTTGCCTTGCGGATAATCGTTGCGGCGGACTTCGGCGAGGCCGAGGCCATCGCAGAAGAATTTCACGGCAGAGTCGATATTGCCGACGCGGATCATGGCGTGGAGGAACTCGACACTCATTCTTCTTCTCCGGTGTGGCGTTCGCGGCGGGCGTCGCTGATGGCCTGAGCTAGGCGGCGGGCGAAGGTTTCACGCTCGCGCGGGGTGAGGAATTCACCCACTGCGTAGGCGCGGTTGGATGCGGCGACGCGCAGGGCGTTGGACCCATCGGCGGCGCGGTCGAATTCCACGCGGGCGAAATGGGCGGCGAGACAGGCGCGGCGTTCGCGCCCCCAGCCATCCACTTTTCGGACGTCGACGGCCTCGGCGGTGACGCGGACATAGGTGCGGGCGGTTTGTGCGCGGAAGGAGAAGCGGAAGACCATCCACAGCACGAGGAATTCGAGCCCCATGAACCCCATCACCGGCCATGCGCCGATCGACAGGAACAGGAGGCTGGACAGGAAGCTCATGCCGCCGAGCACCAGCATGACGCGATTGAACCCGCGCGGGGTGAGCGAGCGTGGCGGCTCGAGCACGGCATCGAGATAGACCGTTGGCATGGGGTGAAGCTTATGAACCCTGCCGGCAGAGGCAAGTGTCGTGGTTGTCATCCCGGCCTTAGCGAAGCGAAGAGCCCGGAACCCTTGGCGAGTGTTCGTTTGTTGAGAAATGGGTCCGGGATAGCGCTACGCGCTTCCGGGATGACAAGCGCTGTTGGTAAGCTGGCTTCCATGGCCAAGGCTAAAAAATCGGCGAAACGCGCGCGGGGCTTCCCGCCGGAAAAGGCGGCGGAGTTTTACCGGCGGCTGGCCGGGGAGCGGCCCGATCCCAAGACCGAGCTGGTTTATACCGATCCCTATACGCTGGTGGTGGCCGTGGCGCTTTCAGCGCAGGCGACGGATGTTTCGGTCAACAAGGCGACCAGGGGATTGTTCAAGGCGGCCAACACGCCAGCCAAGATGGTGAAGCTGGGCGAAGCGGGCGTGGCCGAGCACATCCGGACGATCGGCCTGTGGCGCAACAAGGCGAAGAACGTTGTCGCGCTGTCGCAGATGATCCTCGACAAGCATGGCGGGGAGACGCCGCGCACGCGCGAGGATCTGGAGGCGCTGCCGGGGGTTGGCCACAAGACGGCGAGCGTGGTTCTGAACGAGGTTTATGGCGAGGCGACCATTGCGGTGGACACGCATGTGTTCCGCGTTTCGAACCGCACGGGGCTGGCGCCTGAGACGACGCCGGAGAAGGTTGAGGCATTGCTGCTGCAGGTGACGCCGGACGCTTACAAGCGCGGGGCGCATCACTGGCTGATCCTGCACGGCCGGTACACCTGTCTTGCACGCAAGCCGGGGTGCCCGGAATGCGTGGTGCGTGACATGTGCGGGTATGAGGCGAAGACGGGGGAGTAGCCGCTAGGTGCGCTGTGCGTACGGATAGCAGCGGGCGCGGGGCAGCGGCAGCTTGTAGTGGCGGGCGAGCGCTTCGATGGCGTCGCCATGATCAGGGTATGGATCGGCGTTTTCGGGGCCGACGATGATGATCGGGAATTCAGCGACCTCTTTCCCGCCGGGCGGGAGCATCGCGGTAGCGAGGCCAGTGCCGTCATCGGCTCGCAGCGTGAGGAAAAGCGGGGTGGTGCGCTGGATGTGGGCCTTGAGCCCGATGTCGCGTTCCAGCCCCTGCCCCGGCACATAGGATTTGCGGGCGCGGGCCTGTTCGCGGCGGAAATGTTTCTCGACCGCGTGGCGCATCAGAGCGGTTTCGGCTTCCGCCTCTGCATCGGTTTCGATGCGGAACCAGGTTCGGCCCTTGGTGGATTCGCAGACATACTGCATGCGTGACTGACCTCCCGCGTCAAAGGTAAGGGGCGCGAGGCGCAGGCGGAAGAGGTGGGTTGCAGTTCTAGCCCAGTCGCCGTGCGAGCGCCTTGCCGAGCATCGCGCCGATATGCGGGCCGTCCTTCACATAGAGATCGGGCTCGATCACTTCGAGTTCCATGAGCAGGAGCGAACCGTCGAGGCCGCGGACCATGTCGACGCGCGCATAGAGCGGGGTTTCGTCGATGGCTTCGAGGACGGCCGAGGCTTGGCGCCGGTCTGCGGGTGATGGGTCGATCGTGCTGGACTTGCCGCCATAGGCTTCCTGGATGCGGTAGTCGCCTTCGGCTGCACGCTTGACGAGGGCGTGGCTGAATTCGCCGTCGACGAAGAGGAAGGAGTACTCGCCCTCTGTCGCGATGGACGGGACGAAGGGCTGGATCATGCCGGGGCGATCGAGCACGCGGCCGGAGGCGGGGATGTTGTCTTTCGTGTAACGCACCTGGCTGCGCGCGCCGGCGCCGACCTGACGCTTCAGAACCACGTCGTTCGCACCGAAGGCGGCCATGGCGTCACGGATATCGGGCGCGGTGGGCGCTTCGGGCCAGAGCGTGGGGATGATGGCGATGCCGCGCTTTTCCATTTCGCGCAGGTAGGTCTTGCGGATGTTCCAGCGGACCGTGTCCGGCGAGTTGAAGACGGGCACGCCCAGGCCGGTTATAGCGTCGAGCGTGCGCAGGAATTTCTCGTGGTCATCCTGATAGTCCCACGCGCAGTTGACCATGACGGCGCCGTACCGGCTCCAGTCGATGGCCGGATCGGACCAGCGGACGGCGTCGAGCGTCAGGCCGTGCGGGGCAAAGCCCTGCTGCAGGATGTCGAGCTGGAGATCGAAGCGGTGGGCGTCCGAACGGCGGTCTGGCGCGTTCGATGCGAGGTTGGCAGAGATCAGCAGCGCGATCGCGGTCATTCTGGTCTGTCTCCTCGCGCGAGGCGGCATGACGCGCTTGTATGCCATGCTCGCGTGAATGTGTGACGGCGTGTGACGGACAGTCATTATCGGTGACCGCACGCCTTGCAGGCAGACATAGGGACTCGGGATGAAAACGCCAGCCAGCTTTCTAGTGGCCGCCTTGATGCTGGGCGCGTGCGCCTCGCCCGTACCGCCGTCGGATCAGGACCTGATCGAAGCGTGGCGGCCGATCATCAAAGGCGCGCGGCTGCATCACGTGCATCTCAACGTCACTGACCGCAAGGAGGCGATCGCTTATTACCTGAAGCATGTCGACGCGCGGGCCGAGACGTTCGCAGGAGAAGACGCGATCTGGGTGCAGCGGTCGTGGATACTTTTCAACGAGGTGAAGGAGAAGCCGGCCCCATCGGCGGGCACGGGCATCAACCATATCGGATGGGGCGCGCCGGACCCGCGCGCCGAGTTTGAACGGCAGAAGGCGCTGGGCGCAACCTTCGATCCCGAGATCACGGATATCGGCGTCGGGCTGGGCGGTCCGACCAAGAAGGCCTTCTCCTTCATGTATCTCATCGGGCCCAATGGCGAGATCATCGAACTGAACACGGATGAGGACGACAATTTCGGGCACATCCATTTCTACAACCGCCAGCCTCACACTGCGAGCGACTGGTACGGCAACATGTTCGGGCTGGCCGAATCCAACCCTGTATTTCCCGGCCAGGCGGCGCATTATGGAATCGGCGACCGGATGTCGCGCCGGCACTTCGGCAATGTGAACACGATCTTCTCGCTGGAGCGGGGCGAGGCTGAAATCAAGCCGACGACGGGCACAGTGATCGACCATATCGGCATTTCGGTGCCGAACCTGGATGCGGCGATGGCGGCGATTAAGCCGTACAACGTCACCATACTCGCCCAGCCGGCGACGGGCGGGCCGGGCTGGCGCCATGCCTTTATCGAGGGGCCGGATCGGGTTGCCATCGAACTGATCCAGGACCACACGCCGCAGCCCAAAATCACGGACTGACAGCGGGGCCGGCGGGCTTCTGGTTGCAGTGACTTGCGTCCGGGCGGAGCGCGGTCTTTAAGACCAGCGCGGCGGGCGCCCATCGGGGAGCGTCCGGGCCGGTTTCGGGTTTTGTGGCATGCCAGTGAAGTATGACGTCGTCGCGCTCGGCAACGCCATCATGGACGTGATCGCGCAGGTCGATGACGACTTCCTCGTGAAGCACGACATCCCGAAGGCGCGCACCAACCTGATCACGACGGAGCGCTGTGACTATCTTTACAACGCCCTTCCCGACAGCCGCGTGGAGACCAGCGGCGGATCGGCCGGCAACACGGTGGCGGGCTTGCGCAGCCTCGGCGCCAATGCGGCCTTTCTCGGTAAGGTGGCGGACGACAAGATCGGCGCGGCCTATGTCGAGGACATGCGGCTGATCGGGGCAGACTTCTTCGGCACGCCGCTGAAGGGCGGGCCGACGACGGCGCGCTCGATGATCGCAGTGACGCCGGATGGCGAGCGGTCGATGAACACATATCTGGGTGCATCGACCGAGTTTGCGGCGAGCGACGTTGATGCGCGCGCCGTTGCGAGCGGCGAGTGGCTGTATCTGGAAGGCTATCTGTTCGACAAGCCGGCGGCGAAGACGGCGTTCATCCACGCATCAGAGGTGGCGAAATCAGCCGGGCGGAAAGTCGCCATCACCATGTCGGACGTGTTCTGCGTCGACCGGCATCGCGAGAGCTTTGTGCACCTGATCCGCACGCACTGTGACCTGGTGTTCGCCAACGAAGCTGAGCTGCTGGCGATCTACGAGACCGACAATTTCGAAGAGGCCGTGAACCAGATCCGCAATGACAGCCAGATCGCGGCGATTACGCGTTCGTCGAAAGGATCGGTGATCGTATCGGGTTCGGACACATGGACTGCGCCAGTGAGCGAAGCGTCTGTCGTGGATGCGACGGGTGCGGGTGACCAGTATGCGGCTGGCGTACTGTACGGCATCACGCACGGGCTTTCGCTGCAGGAATCCGCGACGCTGGGAAATCTGTGCGCACGCGAAGTGATCTCGCACATCGGGCCGCGCCCCGCGGTGAACCTGCGCGAGCTGGCCGTTGCGGCGGGGCTGAAGGTTTGAGTCTAGATCTTCGGCGTGATGACGTGTTCAGCGCCTTTTTTCGTCAGCTCGGTCAGGCATAGCCAGCAGAAGCCGACGACGCCGGTTGCGCCGGCCGCAGTTGCGGCGAGACCGGTGATCCAGCTGAGCGCGTAGAGAGCGCCCATCATCAGGCCCCAGAGCACCATACCGATCAGGCTGGCGAGCGCGACAATGGCAAGCGGGGCGATGATGAGCGTCAGCCAGAACTCGCCAACGAAGATCGTCTCGCCTTTGGTGCGCCAGAAGTTGAATACCGCGAAAGCGAGCGCGCCCAGTACGAGTTGCACGATCGCGGCGATGCCGCTGGTGTGCCAGAGCTTCAGCGCGGTGAAGATGAAGGCATAGGCGGGCGATGAAATGCCGTGGCCGTCCGGCGCCTCGATCGCGGACCATGCGCCTTGCGACGTGTCGCCAGAGATCGCGCCCTGCAGCTCTGTCCAGAATGTCGTGGCGACACTGACGGGCGAGGTTTCGGCGACGGCGCCGATCCACTGGCTTTGCGCGTCCTCGGCCTGAACAAGCCATTCGGCGTCGGTGACGCGTTCGGCGATGGCGCCGACGATCAGCGTGACGACGAGGCCGACAAGCAGCCCGACGACCTTCTTTGCCAGACCGCTTTTGGGACCGGCAGATTTGTTCGCGTCTTCAGACATGACCCCACCTTCCCCGCGCCGCTTCTAGCACGGGCGTGGGGCGGAGCAATTGGCTCAACTGCGGGCGAGCGCTTCCTCGACGAAATCGAGACGGTCCTGGCCGAAGTGCATCTCGTCGCCGACGAAGAAGGTCGGCGCGCCGAAGACCCCGCGCGCGACGGCTTCGTCGGTGGTGGCTTTCAGCTTTTCCTTATTGGCCGGGTTCTCCGTGGCGGCGAAGAATTCTTCCGGCGAGAAGCCGGCGGCGGACAGCACTTCGGTGAGGACGGCCTTGTCCGCGATGTTCTTCGAGTCGCGCCATGCGGCGTTGAAGATGGCGGCGAGGTATTTGTCGAAGTCCGGACGGTTCACCCATTCCTGCGCTGCGCGCTGAACCATCAGCGTCATCATCGGGAAGTGCGGGTTCAGATTGTAGGGCGTGTTGTATTTCTTCGCCCAGCGCTGGAGGTCTTCGGCCATCCATCTGGCTTTCTGCGGCAGCGTGCCGGGCGGGCGGTTACCCGTGGTCTGCATCACGCCGCCGAGGAACATGGGGCGATAGATGATCTTCGCGCCGGTGCGCTGCGCGATGGCAGGCAGGCGCGCCCAGGCGAGATAGGCCGTGGGGCTGGTGAAATCGTAGAAGAACTCGACTTGTTTCGGCATCCGTCCATGCCTCCCTCTATTTGTGGCGCTAGGCCATTTTCTCCATCCATGGTCGCAGATCGAGTTCGTGCGTCCATGCATCGCGTGGTTGTGCGTGCAACATCCAGTAGGCGTCGGCGATGTGGTCGGGATTCAGGATGCCGTCCTGATCCTTGAGCGCGTGGCGCTGTGGGAAGTTCTTGGCGATCCATTCGGTGTCGATCGCGCCATCAATGATGGTGTGCGCTACGTGGACGCCTTCGGGCCCCAGTTCGCGGGCCATCGATTGCGCCAGCGAGCGGAGGGCGAACTTGGCGCCGGAGAAAGCGGAGAAGCCAGAGGCGCCGCGGATTGATGCGGTGGCGCCGGTGAAGATGATCGTGCCCCTGCCGCGCGGAACCATGACCTTTGCGGCTTCGCGGCCGGCGAGGAAGCCGGCGAAGGCGGCCATCTCCCACACCTTGCGATAGACGCGGGTCGTCGTGTCGCGGATCGGGAAGTTCACGTTCGCGCCTATGTTGAAGACGAGGACTTCCAGCGGGGCGATTTCGGTTTCGATCTTTTCGAACAGGGCGACGACTTCTTCCTCCACGCGCGCATCCGAGCCAAAGCCGTGAGCTTCGCCGCCATCGGCGCGGATCTTTTCGAGCAGGGGTTCGAGGCTGGCGAGTTCGCGCCGGGTGCAGACCGTGGCGTAGCCTTCGCGGGCGAAGCGGCGGGCAATGGCTCCGCCGGTGGCGTCGCCGGCGCCGACGATCAGTGCTGCGCGTTTGTCGGCCATTGGCAACTCTCCGTTCAGAAAAGGAACCTACCTTCTTTGCAGAGCGAAGCAATCCGTGCAGGGTGCCGTAATGGAACGAACAAGAGCGCAAGCGAACCGCTGGGATGATCTGGCGACGGACTGGTGTCCGGTGGCGCGGGCGATGTCCGTGATCGGGGATCGCTGGACGCTATTGATCGTTCGCGATTGTTTCCTTGGAAAATCAAGGTTTGACGAGTTCCAGAAGAGCCTGGGCATGACCCGGCATGTGCTTTCGGACCGGCTGAAACGCCTGGTCGAAGCGGGAGTTCTGGAAAGGAACGCTTATTCGGAGCGGCCGCTGCGCTACGACTACAGGCTCACCGACAAGGGCCGGGATTTTTCGCCGGCGCTGGTCGGGCTGAAGGACTGGGGCAAGAAACACATGCCGGTTCGGCGCGAGGCAGCGAAGTAGGTTCCCTCAGAGAATGTACTTCGACAGATCCTTGTCGCCTGCCATGCGGCCGAGTTTTTCGCGCACATAATCGCCGGTGATGCGGAAAGCTTCGCCGTTGCGATCCGAAGCGGTGAAGCTGATATCGTCGAGAACGCGTTCGATCACCGTGTGAAGGCGGCGAGCGCCGATATTCTCGACCGAGTCATTCACCTGGACCGCGATGTCTGCGAGCGCGTCGATGGCGTCGGATTCGAAAACGAGATCGACGCCTTCGGTTTTCATCAGTGCGATGTACTGGGTGATGAGGTTGGCTTCCGGCTCCGTGAGGATGCGGCGGAAATCATCGCGCGAGAGGGCTTTCAGTTCGACGCGGATCGGCAGGCGGCCCTGCAGTTCGGGCAGCAGGTCTGACGGTTTGGCGACGTGGAAAGCGCCGGAGGCGATGAAGAGGATATAGTCGGTTTTCACCGGGCCATGCTTGGTGGAAACCGTTGTGCCTTCGATCAGCGGCAGAAGATCACGCTGCACGCCTTCGCGGCTGACATCAGCGCCGGCGCGTTCGGAGCGGGAGGCGATCTTGTCGATCTCGTCGAGGAAGACGATGCCGTCTTCCTCGGTGACGCGGAGCGCTTCACGCGTGACGGCTTCGTTGTCGAGGAGCTTGTCGGATTCTTCCTGAACCAGCGGCTTGTAGGCGTCCTTCACCGTGGTGCGCACGCGCTTGGTGCGGCCGCCGAAGGACTTGGACAGAAGGTCAGACAGATTGACCATGCCGATCGAGGAGCCAGGTTGGCCGGGAATATCGAAGCCGCCGAGCGGGGATGCATTGTCGGCGACGTCGACCTCGATCTCCTTGTCGTCGAGCTGCCCTGTCCGCAGCTTGGCGCGGAAGCTTTCGCGGGTGCTGGGCTGCGCCGTTGCGCCAACGAGCGCGTTGAGCACGCGCTCTTCAGCGGCGGCTTCGGCTTTTGCCATCACATCCTTGCGGCGGCGCTCGCGCACCATCGAGATTGCGATCTCGACCAGATCACGGACGATCTGTTCGACATCGCGGCCGACATAGCCGACTTCGGTAAACTTGGTGGCTTCGACCTTCAGGAAGGGTGCTTTCGCCAGCTTGGCGAGGCGGCGGGAGATCTCGGTCTTGCCGACGCCGGTGGGGCCGATCATCAGGATGTTCTTCGGCGTCACTTCCTCGCGCAGCGCCTCGGGCAGCTGCTTGCGGCGCCAGCGATTGCGCAGGGCCAGCGCCACGGCGCGCTTGGCGTCGGGCTGGCCGACGATGAAGCGGTCCAGCTCGGAAACGATTTCGCGGGGGGTGAATTCGGACATGGATTCTCTGATGACAGCTCAGGCATGAGCTAAGAAGCCTGAAGCGACTTCGCTAGCTCATGCCTGCTCATGTCATCAAGCTAGTTCTTCTCAGGCCGGTTCGGGCGGAAAGATACGGCCCAGTGTTCCTTGCTGGGGGAAGACTTTCAGGATCGCACGACGGGCCGTGCGCCAGCCGCCGCCGAGGAGGACGATGGCGCCGCCGATGATGAGCGCTGTCAGCATCAGCGTGTTGACCCCGCCGCCGCCCAGCTCGTTGACCAGGAACCACAGCGAGGTGGCGAAGGTGACGAGGCCGGAGACGATGAGCGCGCGCCGGTTGAGGGCGAGCGAGAGCAGCGCGAAGGCGATCAGCACCAGCAGCATCACGGTGGCGTCCGTCATGCTGGCGGGGGCAAAGCCCGAGCCGAGCAGCAAGCCGCGCATGCCGAGGATGATCTGCGGGGCTGCGGCCATGTGGAGCCAGAAGGCGCAATCGGACGCGCGGGTGGAGCGCGTCGGGTCCTTCATGTCGAAGGCGATGGCGGCGGCGAGCGTGCCGATGCCGACCGTGAGCATGGCGAAGCCGCTACCGACCTGACCGATGCCAGCGAGCTGGGCCACGGCGGTGTAGAAGAGGCCAGCGACGCCGCCTGCAAGCAGGAAGAGCGAGAACGGCAGGCGGAAGCGCCAGAAGATCGCTGCGGCCGCGAGAACGCCGCCGATGAAGCCGGCATAGCTCATGCTGAACAGGAGGTTGAACGGGTTCGAATAGGATTCGGACTGGTCGACCGGAGCGAACAGGCCGAGCGCGATTGCGGCGGCGGCCCAGACGATGATGCCCGACAGCGCCATGGACGGCAGGAGCAGGCGGCGCTTGCCACAGAAGTATTCAGCCAGCAGCCATGCGCCGACGAGCACCGGGATGGGCGTCAGGATGACGACCAGCTTCATGGTGTTGGCGAGCGCTGTCGCTTCAGCAATGCTGGTGGGGTCGATCAGCCGCGGGCCGACGACGTTGAAAACGGAAATGCCCGACAGGAAGCCGAGGCCTACCATCAGGATCACGATGCCGATGGTGAGGAAGACGTCGTTGAAGTTCGAGAGGAAGCGCAGGTTTTCCGGGTCGAGCATGCGATCCGGATCGTTGCGGGCTCTCAGAAAAGCTTCGAGGCGCTTGGCGCCGTCGTCGCTCAACGCGCCGGCTTCAACCGCTGCGCGTATGTCTGTCTTGTCAAACATCCAGTGTCTCCAGGACGAAGTTGCTGTTTGTGTACACGCAGACTTCAGCCGCGATCGTCATCGCTTTGCGTGCGATCTTTTCGGCGTCGTCTTCGTACTCATACAGCGCTCGTGCGGCGGACAGCGCATAGTTGCCCCCTGAACCAATGGCCGCGATAGGAAACTCCGGCTCGAGCACGTCGCCCCTGCCCGTGATGACGAGCAGCGATGTCGTGTCGCCCACGATGATGAGCGCCTCGAGGTTGCGGAGGTATTTGTCAGTGCGCCAGTCTTTCGCGAGTTCCACGGCGGCGCGCTGAAGATTGCCGGGGAAGCGTTCGAGCTTTTGCTCAAGCCTTTCGAAGAGTGTGAAGGCGTCTGCGGTCGCTCCGGCGAAGCCTGCGATAATCTCACCTTTATCGCCGATGCGCCGGACCTTGCGGGCGTTGCCCTTCATGATGGTCTGCCCCATCGACACCTGACCATCGCCCATGATGACGAGCTTGCGCCCCTTCTTCACGGCGAGAATGGTGGTTGAATGCCAAGTGGGCTCAGACGACATGCGAGTAACTTCCTGACCGTTGAACAGTCTATGTCGTGCGGTCCGGTCCAACAAGCAAATTTATCGACTTTCGATATGTTGGCTTGTTGGAATTATCTGGCCGCTGGCGCGTTCGGGACCGATATTTCACGTAAAATCAGGAGATTAAAGACCATGGGCAGGCTTCCAGCGAGATGCGCCGCAGCCCTCGGAGTCGGATTGGCGCTGCTTTTGTCGGCCTGTGGCGAGGGGAAGCCGGCAGGGAACGAAGCTTCAACAACGCCTTCGGCGGCCGCGACGCCGGACCCCAAGGCCGCCATGCGGGCTGTGTTTCCTGATGCGGTGACGGGGGAAGTCGCGATCCCGGCGTCGGCGGATACGCCTGCGCGGATCGAGCGCCCTGTGACGGTGATCGCCGGCGAAGCGGGCCGCTTCTATCTGGTGACGGCGAAAGAGCACACGGATGCATGCCATGCCTGTTCGGCCGCCATCTCCGTCTATTATCTGGAGGATACAAAGGGCGCGCTGAGCGTCGTGGCGACCTATCGCGATCTCTACGAGTCGGGCGGCTGGGGCCAACCGGGCGAGATCACCGCGCTCACCCTTCCCCGCAATGGCGGCGTCGGCATGACGGATGAGTCCGGCTACACGGCGCAGGGCTGCACGGTGACGAATGTTTCGGTCTATCGGTTCGACGAGAGCGGGCCGAAAGAGATCCTTGAAGCGCCGCTGGGCCGATCTCAGGACGCTGTCGATATTGGTGGCGTCATCATCAAGCCTTACACGGCCGACACGGATTTCGCCGTCAACTACAGCGGCAACAACAATAGCGTGCCAGTCGATACGACCGTGATGTGGAAGCTTGAGAGCGGCATGCTGGCGCCAAGCTCCGGCCTGATTCCCGAAGCAGTGGCTGCGGGCTGCTAGGCCGCGAAGCGATCCGCCGGACGCGGACGATAGGAGCGCACGAAGGCGTCGAACTCGGCGGCGGGGAGCGGCGGGGAGTAATAGTAACCCTGCCCGATCGCGCAGGCGCGGCGGAGCAGGAAGTCTGCCTGCTCTTTCGTTTCGACGCCTTCAGCGACGGTTTCCTGGCCGAGCGCTTCGGCCATGGCGAGGATCATTTCGACGATGGCGGGAGCGTGCGGGTCGGTGGACAGCGCGCGGACGAATTGCTGGTCGATCTTGAAGACGTCGAACGGCAGGCGTGTGATCGCGGCGAAGTTGGAGTGGCCGGTGCCGAAATCGTCGATGGCGAGGCGCACGCCGCGATTGCGCAGCGGCCACATGATGCGAGCCACGCGATCGGCATCCGCGACGGCGGCGCTTTCAGTGATCTCGAGTTCAAGCAGTTGCGGCGGCAGGCCGGAATCGTCGAGCGCCTGATAGACCGAGTTCACGAAGTCCGGATCGTCGAACTGGTGGGGGGAAACGTTGACAGCGACGGACGAGATGATGCCCCGGCTGTTCCAGCCCGCGGCGGCGAAGCAGGCGTCGCGCATGACGCTTTTCCCGAGCGCCTGGATGAGGCCGAGTTCTTCCGCGATGGGGATGAAGACGCCCGGCGAAACGATTGCGCCATCCGGCCTGCGCCAGCGGGCGAGCGCCTCCGCGCCGACGAGTTCCCCGGTTTCGAGTTTTACCTTGGGCTGGAAGACAGCGATGAACTCTCCGCGTTCCAGACCTTCGCGCAATTCGCCTTCCAGTTTCGACCTGGCGTGGGCCTTGGCGAGCAGAACCTTGTCGAAAAAGGCGCGGCGTGCGCCGGACTGGCTCTTGGCTTCCTTGAGGGCGACCTCTGCAAGCTTGAGCAGATCGGCGCCCGTCGTCGCATCGTGCTGGGCGCGCGCGACACCAAACGCGGCTGTGACACGCACCTGCTGTTCGTCGAGGACCATCCCCTCCGAAATCGATTTTTCCGCGTTCATCAGGAATTCGCCGACGATGGATGGCTCGTCGACAGGCAGGATGATGCCGAACTGATCGGCGCCAATACGGCCAAGGAAAAATCCGCTCAGCTGCGCCTGCGAGGCTGAAGCGCGCAGGCGCTCCGCAATCGTTGCTAGCGCCATGTCGGCCACGCGCGGGCCGAAGGAGACATTGACCTGCCGGAAGCGATCGAGATCGCAGATCACCATGAACAGCGACTGGCCGCCGGCGACGGCTGAATCAAGCCGCGAGACAAAGCGAAGGCGATTGGGGAGGCGCGTGACAGGATCGGTGTACGCCATGGTGAGCGCACGCCGCATCGCGGCTTCGGATCGTTCGTGAACTTCGTCGACGGCAGTCAGCAGCGGCTTCAGCAGCCGGTCTTCTGATGAGTCGGCAAGCTTGGACTTGTCCTTGGCGTCGCGCTGGCGGATGCCGCGCTCAAGATCGGTGACCGGCTTGAGCGCACGGCGCGCCAGCGTGTTCACAAACGGCCCAAGCACGGCCAGCGCCAGGAAAAGCGCGAGCGCGTTGAGCATCACAATGCCCATCCAGATGTTCAGCGCCGGGCGCGGGGCGAAGGAGAACACGGCATAGCCCAGCGTGTTACCCGGATCGCCAATCGGCCGGACGGCATAGACGCGGTCGCCCGCGTTCAGGATCGCCTTGGGATCATGCGCCAGCGCCTGCAGCGATTTCGCGGACGGGAGGCTGGCGGTCGAGCCGTCTTTCGCCACGAGCTGCCAGTCAGCGTTGAACACAGCCGATTGTCCGCCGGGCAGGCCATCGGACAGCGCGTCGACAAGGTATTTGATCTCGTTCCAGTGTCCGGCGCGGGCATGAAGCGTGCTGACGTCAGCGAGCAGGTTCACGCCGCTGGTCACGGCTATGGCCTGCTGGTTGCGGACTTCGCCCTGGGCCATGAAGGGCGTGGCGACCCATTGAGCCAGGGTTGCAACAACCGCCGCCCCGATTGCGATCAGGGTAACGCGGCCAGCGAGGCCGAGCTGGCGCTTCGCCGGGCGCTTCTGTTTGCGCTCCTCGGAGCTTTTGGCCAGCTTATCGGGCATTTTGCTGCGTCAGGGTCCGGATTCCGGTGGCGTTCGTGCGTATCGCGGCCTAAATGCACGCGCATTCAGGATTCCTCGACCGTTCGCGGGTAAAGCTAGGTTCTGGAAGCGAACGCACAGTTAATGCCGGAGGCCCGCCCATGGCGGACAGAGCACGCAAAGCAGAAGTGGTCCGCGAGACCAAGGAGACCTCGATCAGGGTCTCCCTGGACGTGGATGGCTCTGGAAAATCAAAGATTTCCACCGGCGTGGGCTTCTTCGACCACATGCTGGAAAGCTTCGCCAAGCACTCCGCCATGGACATTAACGTGGAGGCCAAAGGTGACCTTCACATCGACCAGCACCACACGATGGAAGACGTCGGCATCGTGCTGGGCCAGGCTTTCAAGGAAGCGGTTGGCGGCTATTCGGGCGTGATCCGCTTCGGTCACGCTTATGTGCCGATGGACGAGACCCTGGTTCGCGCCTCGGTTGACCTGTGCAACCGGCCCTACCTGATCTGGAAGGTGAGCTTCACCCGGGACAAGGTCGGCGTCGTCGACACCGAGCTGTTCAAGGAGTTCTTCCACGCGTTCGCGATGAATGCCGGCGTGTGCCTGCACCTTGAGCTGCTGTACGGCGAAAACTCGCACCACATTGCCGAAGCCAGCTTCAAGTCGCTGGCGCGGGCGCTGCGGGCGGCGGCCGTGGTCGATGACCGGCTGAAGGGCCAGGTCGCGAGCACCAAGGGCAGCCTCTAGCAGGATGACAGGCCGGGGATTGGCGGCTAAAGCCGGTGCCCATGACCCGTCTCGCCATCATCGATTACGGCTCGGGCAATGTCCGGTCGGTTCAGCGCGCGCTGGAAGCCGCCGCGAACCATTTCGAGATCCCGCTCACTGTCGCTCTGACCGATGATCCCGACCGGATCCGGCAGGCGGACCGCATCGTGTTGCCGGGCGTGGGGCACTTTGCCGATTGCGCCGCAGGATTGGCCAGCCGCAATGGCGTGACCGAGGCGCTGAACGAAGCCGTGTTTCGCAGTCGCCGGCCTTTCCTTGGCGTGTGCGTCGGTATGCAGTTGATGGCGGATGTCGGGCGTGAAGACGCAGAGACGCGGGGACTGGGATGGATTCCCGGCGCGGTTGAACGGATCAAGCCAAAGGACGCCGCCGGCGTTGATCTTCCCGTGCCGCACATGGGCTGGAACGTGCTGACCGATATCAGGAGCCATCCGGTGCTGAACGGATTGAAGCCCGAACCGCACGTCTATTTCGTGCACTCCTACGCGCTGACCGCACAGAACCGCGATCATGTTGCGGCACGCTGCGATTACGGCGGCAAGTTCGTGGCGGCCGTTGCACGCGACAACCTGTTCGGCACGCAGTTCCACCCCGAAAAAAGCCAGCAGGCGGGCCAGACCATCCTGGCCAACTTCCTGCGCTGGAAGCCATGACGACAACCAATCGCCGCCAGACACGAAAGACAAGATGAACCTCTATCCTGCCATCGATCTCAAGGACGGCGTGTGTGTCCGTCTGCTGCGCGGCGAGATGACGACCGCGACCTCGTTCAATGACGATCCCGCCGATCAGGCCCTGCGCTTTTCCGCGATGGGTTTCGAGGCGCTGCACGTCGTCGATCTCAATGGCGCCTTCGAAGGTCATTCGGTGAATCACAATGCCGTCGCCTCGATCCTCGACGTGATGCGCGCGCCGGTTCAGCTTGGCGGCGGCATTCGCGACATGGATGGCATCGAACGCTGGCTGGACGCCGGGGTCAGCCGCGTGATCCTTGGCACGGCGGCTGTGCGCGATCCGGCGCTGGTCAAGAATGCAGCGCGGATGTTTCCCGATCAGGTTGCGGTGGGCATTGATGCGCGCGATGGCCGCGTGGCTGTTCAGGGCTGGGCCGAGACGACGGACATGCGCGCGGTCGAGCTGGCGAAGGTGTTTGAGGGCTGCGGGGTTGCGGCGATCATCGTCACCGACATTTCGCGTGACGGCCTGAAGACCGGCGTCAACGTCGACCTGACGGGCGAACTCGCGGATGCCGTTTCTATACCGATCATTGCCTCCGGCGGCCTGAAGAATGTCTCGGATATCACCGCGCTGAAGCAACGGAAGGGAACGCCGATCGCGGGAGCGATCCTTGGCCGCGCGCTGTACGACGGCGACATTGATCCGACCGAAGCGCTGCTCGCGGCGCGCTAAGCCCAGCATTGTTTGAGGGCCTGCGGCGTGCTATGCACGTTGCACGTTCAATCGCCGCGAAGCTGTCGCGGCCTGAAGCCAGGGAAGGAGACGCTCATGCATCACGCTCATTGCACGAACGCTCGTCTTCAATCCCAAGCTTCAGGATCACATGATCATATCAAGATGGCTGGCGCGCGCCGCTAGCCTCGCCGACCGATTGCGCCGCAAGGCGGATCAACCTCCACGCAACAACGACCCCCAACGCGACCGCAGGCGTGCGAACCGCTCGCTTGCGACACGGCTGCCTGCTCATCTGCGCCGCGATATCGGCGCGGACGATGGATAGTCTGGCGTGTGACGCCGCTTACTGACATCGTCCGCACATCATGAGGTGGGCGGCGATTGCATGTTGGCTGTTTGCAGGAGGCGTTGCTGGCGCAACGCTTCTCGGACAGCTGGACCGCGTCGGCCTGCAGGGCTGGCCGGGCTGGGTGTTCGACTTGTTCGCGCACTGGCCGCGGCAGCTTTTCATCGCGGCGTTCATCGTCGCGTTCGCGGCAGGATCGATGCGGCTTTTGCGACCGGCCGGTGTTGCTGCGGCGGTCGCGGCGCTTAACGCGGCAATCGTGCTGAATACCGGCAGCTTCGCGCTGCCCCAACCCGCAGCTCCAGAAGCAAAAATGGTGCGCGTCGTCAGCGCCAATGTGCATCAGTCTCATGACGCGCTCGAAAGACTCGCCGCGATGGCGCACGACTATGGCGCCGATGTCGTGTCCATTTACGAAGCGCCGGACGATCTGAAAGACAATGCACTCGCCGCTCTTTTTCCCGGCATGCCGCTGCGGGTTTTGCCGAGCGAGACGCCTGAAGGGCTCTGGCTGTTCAAGCGTTCGCTGGTCGTGGCGCGTGCTGGCGCGGCCGATCAGGTGGGCGTGACGTACTTCAACGATAGCAATGGCGTGATCCTGCGGCTTCCCTATGAAGGCGTTCAGGTGGTGACCTCGCATCCGCCTTCGCCGGGCTCGCCGCATCTGGCGTTCGACCGGAACCGACAGCTGCCCCGGATCGAAGAAGGGCTGAGCACAGAGCGGCCCTTTATCGTGATGGGCGATCTCAATACGACGCCGTGGGGGCGGATATTCAGCGCGGTTCCCGGCATGCGCGCGGGGGATCCTAGGTTCGAAGGTACGTTTCCGGCGTTCGCGGGGCCGCTGGGCCTGCCGATCGATCACATCAAATTCGGCGGCGGGCTGAGCCTTGCCGATTACAGCGTCGGTCCTGACATCGGATCGGACCACAGGCCGCTGTTCGCGACCTTTGCCCTGCCGGACAATTGACCTTCGCCCGCCCGCGCGCGAGTAGAAGCTCATGCTGAAGGTCAGGATCATACCGTGTCTGGACGTGAAGGACGGACGCACCGTGAAGGGCGTCAACTTCGTCGACCTGCGCGATGCGGGCGATCCCGTTGCACTGGCCAGGGCTTATGACGCGCAGGGCGCGGACGAGCTGACCTTCCTCGACATCACGGCGAGCCATGAGAAGCGCGGCACGATGATCGACGTTGTGGAGCGGACGGCCGACGCCTGCTTCATGCCGCTGACCGTGGGCGGCGGCGTGCGCACGCCGGACGACATGGTGGCGATGCTGAAAGCCGGCGCAGACAAGGTGGCGATCAACACCGCCGCTGTTCTTGATCCCCAGATCATCAAGGCCTGTGCGCGCAAGGTGGGTTCGCAGGCTGTGGTCATGGCGCTGGATGTGAAGCGCGAGGGAGACGCCAATTCTCCGCCAAGATGGGGCGTATTCACACATGGCGGCCGCAACCCGACCGGCCTTGATGCGATCCAGTTCGCCAAACGTGCGGCTGAACTCGGGGCGGGCGAAATCCTGCTGACGTCGATGGATCGTGACGGCGCCAAGACGGGCTATGACATCGAGCTGCTGCGTGCCGTACGAGATGTGGTGCGCGTACCGATCGTCGCTTCTGGCGGCGCCGGCAATGTACAGCACATGGCAGATGCCGTGATGAAGGGCGGCGCGGATGCCGTACTGGCCGCGTCGATCTTCCACTTCGGCGAAGCGACAGTTGCGGACGCCAAGCGCGCGATCGCCGCGGCGGGCGCGCCTGTGCGCATGATCGAACCTGCCTGAGGGAGTTGCGCAATGCATGATCCGCTGGGTTCCGCCGCCTTCCTGGGCGAAGTGCTGGGCGAACTTGCCAAGACGATTGATGCGCGCGCTGGCGCTGATCCATCCTCGTCATGGACAGCGAAGCTGCTGATGGGCGGCCCTGCTCTCACTGCGAAGAAGCTTGGCGAGGAAGGCGTGGAAGCCGCTCTCGCTGTTGCCTCGCAGGACGACAAGGCCGTAGCGGCGGAAGCGGCCGACCTGGTCTATCACCTGCTGGTCGCGCTGCGGTCGCGTGGCGTGCCGCTGGATACGCTGGCGAAAGCGCTGGAGGCCCGTCAGGGCAAGTCCGGTATCGACGAGAAAGCTTCGCGCGGCTGAGCGCTGCGCAGACCAATAAAGGGAGCGGGACCATGGGAGAATTCCACGATCGTATCGCGGAGCTGGACAAGCATTCGCGCGAACTGGCGCAGCTGGCGCCGGACGCAATCAAAGCGTTTGGAACGTTGAGCCGCGAGGCGCAGAAGGCCGGCGCGGTGGACCACAAGACGAAGGAGTTGATTGCGCTGGCGATTGGCGTCGCCATGCGTTGCGATGGCTGCATCGCCTATCACGCCCGGAACTCCCTGCGCGCCGGCGCCACGCGCCAGGAAGTAGCGGAGGCGCTTGCCGTAGCTGTGCAGATGGGCGGCGGGCCCAGCATGGTGCATTCAGCGGATGCGTTGCGCGCTTACGATGAGTTCGCCGCTGCCGCCGAAGCGAAGGCGGCTACCGCTTCGACCTGAGGAACAGATAGACCGCCCCGGAGCCGCCATGCCTTGGATGGGCGGTCGCATAGCCAGCAATGAATGGGCGCAAGTCGGGATCGGCGATCCAGTCGAACAGGCGCGAGCGGAGGACGCCCGTTCCCAGCCTGCCCTTGCCGGTGATGATCAAGACGCAACGCGCGCCCAGCGCTGCCTGACGCAGGATGAAATCCACGACTTCCCGATGGGCCGTGTCCTGCGTGTGGCCGTGGAGATCGATGCGGGCGTCGATCTCGTTCTGGCCGCGTCGGATACGGCGCTGGCCGGAAAGATCTTCAGGCGGGCTTGGGCGGCGAATGGCGGGTCGAAGCGGCTGTCCCGCGCGCTGGGCTTCCTGAGCAGAAGCAACGGGCGTCAATGCCGGCGCGGTCACTTCCGGCTCGTCATCCTCGATCACGCGGCCAGACGTCACCCGCACAGTGCGGGCGACACGCGACCAGAGCCTGCGTTCATCGGGTGTGAGGCGTCGGGTCATGATCGCTGGCTCATGGGCGCGCCGATTATCACAGCGCGAGCCGGTCAGCTCGCGGTGGCGACCTCGTCCAGCAGCCAGTTCGGATCCTGGCTGACAAGCGAGCGCTTGAACGTCCAGATTTCCTTGGCCTGGCGCAGATTGTCTCCGTCGCTCAGTTCGCTTTCGAACGACACTTCGACGCGGGCCATCTTCGCCCCATCGACCGACGCATCGACGATACGAGCCTGACGCAGGCGAACGAGACGCATCGGCTCGGCGCCGGACTTCTCGCGTTCGGCAATCGCGGCGACATAGACTTCGAGCACGTCGTCATCGACCAGCGTTTTCAGAGCGTCACGGTCGCCATCGGCGAACGCGCCGACGATGAGCTCGTAAGCGCGGCGGGCGCCCTTCACGAAGTCTTCTGGAGCAAAATTGGCGTCAACCGCCGCGATGGATTCCATGCCGGCGGCAGCAGGACCCGTGAACGCGGCGCGGATACGCGGCCGGTCTTCGCCCTCGGCCGGAGCGCCATCTTCACGCTCAGGCGCCCGTGCGGGCGCCTCGCGATAACGGCGCGCAGGCGGCTCGGCCCCGGTTTTCTGGCCCAGGACAGCGTAAAGGCGGGAAATCACGAAGACCGCGATAGCCGCAAGGATGATCAGATCAATACTCAAGACGACCTTCAGGTATTCGGTAGGAAAAAGGCACGGGCCTTGCTCCCTGACTGATCAATATAGACACAAAAGTCTCCGAGTCAGCCCGTTGTTGCGGGCGTCGCGGTAGCGTGATAGCCGCGCTGCCTTCCTTATATGCCAATTCTGGACCTGAAATTCACATGACTGACGCACCCGCACAGGATCCGAACCAGCCCGCAGCGGCCGGTGGACCCCCGATGATCCGGGTGCTGGCGCAGTACGTTAAGGACCTTTCTTTCGAGAATCCGGGCCTGTTTTCGGCTCAACAGGGTGGCAACGCCCCGGAAATCGAGCTCGGCATCGACGTGAAGGTCGAACCGGGACCGCCGGCCGAGCAGATTTTTTCGGTCGAGCTGCGGCTTTCGGCTCGCGCCAAGCGTGAAGAGACCGTCGTTTTCATCTGCGAGCTGGTTTACGCAGGCGTCGTGCAGCTGCAGGACGCTGGCCGCGAAGACGTGGAACCGATGCTGCTGATCGAGTGCCCGCGCCTTCTGTTCCCGTTCGCCCGCCGGATCATTGCGGATGTGACACGGGAAGGCGGACATCCGCCGCTGATGATCGACCCGATCGATTTCGTCGGCCTGTACCGTCAGCAGCGCCAGCGCGCCGAAGCGCAACAAGCCGCTGCGAGCTAGGCTCTAGCTGTACTTCTTCCAGATCGGCGGAACTTCCTTGGTTCCGACCGTCTCCAGGAATGCGAGATGGGCTGCGTGCTCATCTGCCGTGATGAGCGGCGGCAGAGGTGACGGACGCTGGCGTCGCGGAGCCTGCGGGGTGATTGCATTTGCGCCGGCGCCAGATGCGTTCGCAAAATCGAAGGCGCGCTCGCGGCCTCCCCTCAATTCGAGATAGGCCATCGCCAGAAGCTGCGCATCGAGCAGCGCCCCGTGGAGGACGCGGTTCTCGATCGAGATGCTGAAACGCTTGCAGACCGCATCGAGCGATGCGGGAGCGCCGGGACGGTGTTCCTTCGCCAGCACCAGCGTGTCGATGAATCTGTCCTTGGGCAGAGGCGGGCGGCCGAGCAGCTCAAGCTCGTAGTTCAGGAAGCCGCGGTCGAACTCCGCATTGTGGGCGACGATGGGGTCATCGCCGAAGAAAGCCATCAGTGCGTCAACAACATCAGGGTGCTCAAAGCGCTTCTTGTCGCGCAGCGTTTCGTTGGTGATGCCGGTGATACGCACGGTCGCTTCGGATACGGGCCGGCCGGGATTGATGTAGATCTGGAATTCGCGACCCGTAGGCAGGTAGTTGTTCAGCTCGATACAGCCGACCTCTACGATGCGGTCGCCCGATCTTGGATCGAGGCCGGTGGTTTCGGTGTCGAAGACGACTTCCCGCATGTTTCGTCCTGTTCGGTTGCCGCCCGGATCCGTGTGCGCAGCGCCTCGATGATCTCGTCGATCTGCGCTTCAGCATAAGGGAAGCCGAAGCCCGTGTTGATGACGAAATCGGCGCGCCGCCGTTTTTCCGAATCGGGCGTCTGACGCGCCAATATCGCCTCGAACTCCGCTTCCGTCATCCCGCCACGGCTGAGCACGCGCTGCCTTTGCACATCCGGCGGGGCTGTAACCACAGCTATTACATCGGCGCGCTTGTCGCCCCCGGTTTCGAACAGCAGGGGGATATCCAGCACCACAATGTCCTGCCCTGCCGCTTCGGCCCTGGCGAGGAAGGCGCGCTGCGAGCCGGCCACAATGGGGTGCACGATGCTCTCGAGTTTTTTCATCGCGTCGGCGTTCTTTGCGACCTTGCCGCGAAGCTTCGCCCTGTCGATCCCGCCGTCGGCGCCAATGACGCCTGGAAAAGCCCATTCGATCGGCGCGACCGCCTCACCGCCTGGCGCGTAGGCGGCGTGAACAGCAGCATCCGCGTCATAGACCGGGATGCCGCGCGCAGCGAAAATGGCCGCCGTCGCCGACTTGCCCATGCCAATCGAGCCTGTGAGTGCGATCTTGATCATGCGCGAGCCGCCACTGCCTCCCGACAGGCCCGAAGCGCCCCTGCTTCGTCCGGGGAGATCCCGAACCAGATATGGAAGGCGGCGGCGGCCTGTCCAACCAACATGGGTAAGCCATCGTGAGGCGTCCAGCCGGAAGCAGCAGCCGATTCAAGCGTTTGAGCAGCCGCCTTGCCGTAGGAAAGATCGAGAAATGGCCTGCCCTTTCCAGCGGGAAGAGCCGGAAGGCTTGCGCCGGCATGGCCTAGGCTGGCCGAATTGATCACGATATCAGCGCCCTCTGCGAGCGCGGGCAATTGCGCCAGGTCTGCGATATCCGCGCCAGGCGCGAGATCGGCGGCCAGCGTGCCTGCATTGGCGAGGGAGCGGTTGACGATTGCGAGGCTTGCGCCGGATGCGGCGAGCGCCGCAACCGCAGCCCGCGCCGCGCCGCCCGCACCGATCATCACGACGCGCAGCCCTTGGCGTTGCGACCCGATTGCGACGGTGAGCGCAGTCAGAAATCCCGCAACATCGGTATTGTGTGCAACCCAGGTCGAGTCATCCTGGCGCACGAGAGTGTTCGCCGCGCCGATAGCGCGTGCCTCTGCCGACGCTGTAGCGGCGGCCTGAAGCGCCGCGATCTTGTGGGGCAGCGTGATATTGAGGCCGGAATAGTC
>DAIRES010000036.1:4151-24192 GCA_036795465.1 Hyphomonadaceae bacterium | reverse complement strand
GAGCGCGATCGCTGGCAGAAACTTGCGGATCAGGTGGCGAAGACCGGTGGGTCGTGGGGCTTCATCATCACGTTCGTGATTGCGCTGGCCCTGTGGGTCGCCCTGAACGTGTTGCTGGCGACGCGGGCGTTTGACCCCTACCCCTTCATTTTCCTGAACCTGATGCTCTCGATGGTGGCGGCGTTGCAGGCGCCGATAATCATGATGAGCCAGAACAGGCAGGCGCTGGTCGATCGCGCGGCGGCCGAGCACGATTATGTTGTGAACCTGCGGGCCGAGCTGGAAATCATGCTGCTGCATGACAAGCTCGATGCACTGCGGGAACGGGACATTCTGGCGCGGACCGATGCGATCGATGCGCAGCTGAAGCAGCTGTGCAGCGATGTTTCCGAACTAAAGGCGCGGAAGGGCTAGGCTGCGGCCAGGCGTTGTTCGCGATTCACTTCGCGGAGTTCGACCGCGCGCTTTTCGAGATCGGCGATCAGGAGCTTCACGTTCTTGGTGTTCGACTTGAACGCGATGTCGAACAGATCGCCCACGATCGGGATCGCGCCGACGGCGGCGTCGATGCCCCAATTGATGAACATGCGCGAGACTGTCCACTGCGAGGCGCCGAGTTTGCGGGCCTGATGGATGATGTAGAGGCCGGTGAGCGCAGTGATGAGGTCGCCGACGAAGGGGATCAGGCCGATGATCGCGTCGGTGCCGAACCTGACGCCGAACAGCGAGAACTTCCGGTCCAGACGCTGTTCAAGCCGTTTCAGCTTGGCCACGCCATCGCACTTGTTAGGCATCAAACCACCACCAGCCACGCTTCTGCGTTGGTATTACGAACGAGCAATACAACGCTTCCACTTCGGAAAGGTTCATAACGCAGCTGCCTGCGTCAGCGGGCCGTCGAGGTATGCCTCTTTCGGCGCCGCAGCAAGCATCCTAGCCAGCCTGTAGCAGCGCGGGGTGCGCGCATTTAGCCGCACCCCTAACACCCTGTAATGCAGCCTAGAGAATTGTTTCCAGACGATTTTCTAGCGGTTCGCCGCGAGCCAGGCGGCCGACTGCTTGCGAGCGATCCGCAACAGGTCACCCATCGAATGGTCAACGTCGATCAGGTGAAGCCCCCAGTTGAGATCGGGGCCGGTGGCGCGGGCGATCTCCCCGGCGAGCTCATCCGTGCGCGGATCGGACGGGTCCGCGTTCACGTGCAGTTCGAGATAGGTGTAGTCGCCCTTGGTCACGCACTGGGTTGAGACGAGGCCGGGAGTTTTCACGAACGGCGTGGTGATGGCGGGCTCAGGCGTGGCCCAGGCGGGCTGAACCGTGCCGCCCGATCCGTTGAGGAAGCCCTTGGCGAGGAAGTAGCTGTCGGGCGTGCCCTTCCCCGTCGCGAGGTTCGCCGGATTGGTGCAGGCGGCGACATTGCCGCCTCCGGCCTTGCCGAAGCGCGCCGTGTCTGGCGGCGGCAGGCGATCGCGGAAGGTGACGTAGGAAATCATGCAGCCGACCTGATCTTCCGCCGTGCAGAGCGGGATCGCCTTGTAGGTGCCGCCGGTGAGCTTGCCCTGCGGGACCATCACGGATGCGCCCATGATCATGCCGGAGATGAGCTGCTTCTGCGCGGGCTTGCCTTCGATCTCCTGCGCGATCATGCGCGCGAGAACGCCGGCGCCCTGGCTGTGGCCGATGAGGATGACGCCGCGGCCCTTGTTCTCGTTGGCCATGTACCAGTTCCAGGCATCGATCACGTCGTTGTAGCCGCCGACGCCTTGCGGGAGGCGTGCGCCTTCAGGCTGCGGACCGCCGGATGCGATGCGCAGGGCGGTGAGCGTGGTCTGGCGATAAACGGGTGCGAACTGACGGCAGACGGAACCGAAGCGCGCGAATTGCAGCTTGATGTCGTCGATCTCCATCCGGTCGACGTTCCAGTCCGAGGACCAGGTCTTGTCGTCGGAGACGGTAGGATAGACGAAGAAACAGTCGACTTTCGGATCGGAAGCAGCGGCGTATTTTTCGAGCGAGGTCTTGCCGTCCTTCGCGATGCTGGTGGCGTCGAGGTTGATCCTGCACTTGTCATCCGCGAGGCCCGGCCGGCAGAGCCAGAGCGCGGGGTTGGAATAATCCGCGTGGGCGATGTCGACGGGTGGAAGAGGCTGGAGCTGGAGCCCGGGCGGCGGCGTGGCGCAACTGGCGGCAAGCATGGCGAGCGTGATGGCGGCTAGACGTGCGCGCATTGTGGTCTCCCTCGAGTGACGGTCATCGCCGCCTTGATGCGCAGGTAAAGGAGATGTGGGGGATTAGGCAAGCGGGGGCGTTCCCGGTCGCGGGGCGACTGAGGCGAAGTTTTCTGAAATCGGATCTTGAGTTTGACGGAGGCCCGCGCGGTTGTGCGAAGAGGCCCCCTCCGTCCCGGCGCGAAGACGCGCCGATCCACCTCCCCCAGTGCTGCGCACTGAGGGAGGCAAGGCAATGGTGGTTTGCCTCCGCCAGTCGGAGACTGGGGGAGGTGGATTGCGCCGAAGGCGCAAGACGGAGGGGGTTGTTTGCCAGCTCGCGCTGCATGCGTTTGGCGCGCCTCTGCGCGAGGCGTTCGAGGTTATCGAACAGCGCTGCGGCGCGGTTGAGGCGGGCGAGGATCTTCCTTGGCGGCTTGGCGCGGTGGAGCAGGACCAGCTTCAGGCGCTCTGTGTAGATGAAGGGGAGACCGGTGATCTGTCTGGCCCGCTCGTTGATGAGCAGCTGGACGCCATGCTCGATGACGATGACATGGGCTTCGACGCCGGCGCAGGCTTCCGGGTTGGTGAGGAAGTCGTTCAGCTTGGCCGGGTCTTCGAGGCAGGTGACGAGCCAGTTGAGATATTCGCGCGTGATCTCGCGCAGCCGCGCGACAGGGTCGAGCGGGAACAGGATGCGCAAGAGAACGAGGAACAGCTCGGTCATGGGTTGGAGTATGACCCTGGTTCCGGGGCTGGTGGATTCTGGAGGGCGTTGTCCCCCATCTTTGTTGGCTAAGCGTCTGGATTCATGGGCGAAGGATTTTGGCTACCCTACGAACTCGATAGCGCCCTATCCCCCATTCTCTGCATCACGCCTATGGCTTGCCCCCTCCGTCTCGGCGCGAAGACGCGCCGATCCACCTCCCCCGCGCTTTGCGCGGAGGAGGAAGGCGAGCGGTGGTTGTCTCGCGAACGGTTGTCATCCCGGCCGGAGCGAAGCGGAGAGCCGAGAACCATTCAGGGGGTGTCGTGCTCTGACAATGGGTCCCGGATAGCGCTGCGCGCTTCCGGGATGACAAGCGGTGGGTGGGGTTAGGGAGGTAGGCCTACCCTACTCCGCTTTCGCGTCGCAGCCGTTTGCTGGGTTCACGGGATTGCAGCGGGTTGTTGCGGCTTCGGGGAGCGTGGCTGTGTAGCCGCCCGCGAAGCGGGGGTCGGGCCAGAGATAATCCGTGGAGATGTATTGGGCGCCGGAAGCGAGTGCGGCTTCGCGGCGAGCAGTCGTGTTCTCGCGGGCCTCGCGCGTGTCGGCGTCGGCGCGGGTGCGGATGAGGAAGCCCTGTTTCACGAGGGACTGGATTTCGGCCTGCTGTTTCTCGGGCTCGTTCATCGTGAAGTAGGCGGCTTCGGGCGCGTTCGGGAAAGTGGTCATGAAGGCGGCCCTGCCCTTGAGCGAGGGGTGACCTTCGGCGTAGGGCGCATTGGCTTCGGGCGAGAGGTCGATCGTGAAGATGACCTTGCCGCGCGATGCGCCGAGCCTGGGCCAGCCGGACGTGGTGACGGCTTCGCGCAGGGTGGCGTGGTTGCCGCGCACATCATCGGGCGTGATGAGTTGCGCGGGCGGGAAGACGGAGCGGATTTCCGCGTCCATGCGTTCGAACGCATCCTTGCCCCAGGGCAGGACTTTCACCGAGCCGGCCCACGGGATGCCGGACGATTTCGGATTGATCATCATCAGGATCGGCGTGTGATCGGGGTGCGCGTCTGACCATGCCTTCACTTGGCGAAGGCAGTCGATGAACAGGAGGCAGTGGGAGCGGTAGTCGATATCCGCGACGTGGATGACCTTGAGACCCGGCTTCGACATGACGGTGAGATCGTAGCTGGGCGGCGTGACGCCCCGCTCCTGCAGGATCTTCCGCGCGAGGGGCGTGGAATAGAGGCCGCCCTGCGGATCATCTGACGGATCGAGTTCGATCTGGCGGGCGCCCTTGTCGAGCTGTTCGGCGAGCGAGCGATGGGAATAGTCGAGCGTGGGGGCGACGTTGGGGAGACGCTCGCGGATGAGCGCCATTTCGACTTCCGGGATTTCTTCCTTGTAGGAGTTGTGCGTGCCCATCGACTGGAGCTGGTTGATGGCGACGTTGGCGTCGATCCATTTCGTGGCGCAGCCGGGACCGGCGGCAGAGGCGCTGGGGGCGGCGAGGTTGCAATTAGCGGTGGGCGCGGAGGCGGCGCACGCGGAGGCCAGCGCGAGGGCGAGCGTGGAGATGGCGGGCAGCCAGATGGCGAGACGCTTCATGTTGTCCTCCCGATACGCCACAGGCCTTAGCCCGGGAATCGCGTCAGATGGATGACAGCGTTGACGCGAGGGCCGTCAAACGCCGGTGATGGGGTTGGTTTTCACGCTCATGTCGAAGCCGGCGATGATGGGGCGGGCTTTCGTGATGGCGGACTGGACCGAAGGGAGCTGGAGGGAAGCCTTGTGGCTGGTCTCATTGTCCCAGACTTCGGTAATCCAGATGCCGTCCGGGTCGGAGGCGTCTTCGGCGACGATGTAGCTGAGGCAGCCGGGCATGGCTTCGGTGCTTTCGCCGAGGATGGCGATGAGTTCGCCGCGCTTGCCGGGGGCGGCGCGCATTTTTCCGATCAGGCCGAACATGGGATTCCTCCAGGGATCGTGGAGGAGATTAGAGCATGGCTCGGGAACGGGAAGACGGGCTGCTGACAGCGTTGTGTCAGCGCGGTCGCCTGCCCTAAGCGGCGGAAACGGCTTTCACGGCGGGGCCGACGAGCTTGTAGAGGCCGCGGCGATCCTGCGTGGGCTCGAAGGCCTGCGAGGAGCCGACGAGGGTTTCGGCGGCGCCGAGCATGAGGAAGCCGCCGGGGTTCACCGAGCTGGCTACGCGATCGATGACGCCGGCCTTGGTGGGGCCGTCGAAATAGATCAGCACGTTGCGGCAGAAGACGACGTCGAACTTGCCCATGTTGAAGTTCGGGTCGATGAGGTTGACCTTCTTGAACTGCACCATCTGGCGCATGCGCTCGGAGATGCGCCAGTGATCGTCCTGTTGCGTGAAGTAGTGCATCAGCATCTGGATCGGCAGGCCGCGCTGCACTTCAAACTGCGTGAAGAGGCCTTGGCGGGCGCGTTCGAGGCAGCGGTCGGAGATGTCGGTGGCGACGATCTCGACGGGGACGCCGCCGGTGAGCGACGGGTTCTGGTCGAGCATCATGGCGATGGAGTACGGCTCCTGTCCGGTCGAGCAGGCGGCGCACCAGATGCGGATGCGGCTGCCCTTGCGGGCTTGCGCCAGCACCGGGAAGATCGCGTCCTTCAGGTGGTCGAACGGGGTCTTGTCGCGGAAGAAGAAGGTTTCGTTGGTGGTCATCACATCGACGAGCTGGCCGATCAGGCGCTCTTCGCGGCGGGCGCGGACGACGTGGATGAGATCGTCGATGGACGGCAGGCCTTCCTTGCGGGCGAGCGGCGCGAGGCGGCTTTCGAGCAGGTACATCTTGTCGCCCGTCAGGACGATGCCGGCGCGCTTGCGCAGGAGCTGGGAGACGAATTCGAAGTCCTGGCTGTTCACGCAGCTTCTCCCATCATCATGCGCAGCGCGAGCTGGCTTAGTTCCTTGAGAGGCTTCACAGCCTCGGCGTAGCCGGCCTGCGCGACGGCGCCGGGCATGCCCCAGACCACGCTGCTGGATTCGTCCTGCACGATGACGCGGCCGCCGGCTTCGACGATCTTGCCGGCGCCGGCGCGGCCGTCATGGCCCATGCCGGTGAGGACGACGCAGAGGACGCGCGCGCCGAAGGCTGCGGCTGCGGTTTCGAAGAGGGGGTCTGCTGCGGGGCGGCAGTAGTTGACGGGCGGGCCCTGGTCGAGGTGGATCATGCGGCCGGCGGGGCAGCGGGCGACGCGCATGTGCTTGTCGCCGGGGGCGAGGAGCATCGTGCCGGGGGCGAGCGTGTCGCCTTCGCGGGCTTCGCGGCAGTGCTTGCCGATGGCGGATTCGAGCTTCTCGGCGAAGACCGGCGTGAAAGCGGCGGGCATGTGCTGCACGATGAGGATCGGCGCATCGATGCGGTTGGCGATCGGGGCGAGGAAGGCGGGAAGCGCGGTGGGGCCGCCGGTGGAGGCCGCAACCAGCAGAGCGGCGGGCGGCGATGTGTGCAGCGTGCGCGGACGGAGCTTGATGGGAGCGGACGACGCGGCGGTGAGGCGGTTCCCTGCCCTTTCGCCGAGCGCGACGATCTTTTCCAGAAGTTCGCGGCGGTAGCTGTCGACGCTGCCGAAGGCGCTGGCTTGCGGCTTGGCGATGAAGTCCGACGCGCCGAGGGCGAGGGCTTTTACGGTCTGGAGCGCGCCGGCGGCGGTGAGCGTGGAGGCCATGACGATGCGGGCGTCGGGCGCGGCCTTGCGGAGCTGGGGCAGCGCGGTGAGGCCGTCCATGTTCGGCATCTCGATGTCGAGGACGATGACATCGGGGCGGATGTTGGCGGCTTCGGCGACCGCCTGTGCGCCGTCGGAGCAGGCTTTCACCAGTTCGATGCGGGGGTCTTCATCGATCCAGCGGCGCATGAAGCCGCGCACGATCGCGCTGTCGTCCACAAGCATGATGCGGACGGGGCGGGAGGATGCGGGCTGGCGGAGCGCGGCTGTCACTGCATCCAATCAGACGAGGCCGGCTTCCGAGAACTTGCTTTCGATGATCTCGGAGTCGAAGGGTTTCATGATGTATTCGTTGGCGCCCGAGCGCATCGCCTCGGCGATGTGGCTCATGTCGTTCTCGGTCGTGCAGAACACGACGGTGGGGCGATCGCCGCCCGGCTCGCGGCGGAGCGCGCGGAGGAAGTCGATCCCGTTCATGACCGGCATGTTCCAGTCGAGCAGGATCGCATCCGGCATCGCCTTGCGGCAATTTTCCAGCGCCTGCTGGCCATCGGCGGCTTCATCAGCCTCGAAGCGAAGGTCCTCGACGATGCGGCGCGCGACTTTGCGCACCACGCGGCTATCGTCCACGATCAGACAGCGTTTCATGCTCGCCCTCTCCAATAACCGCGATCAGGCCGCGGCAGCAGTATCCTCGGCGCCTGCGCCAGCCAGCATCCGGTCAACGTCCATGATGACCAGGAGGCGGTCTTCCAGGCGGTAAACGCCGCGAGATACGCTTGACCATGTCGCGTCAAGGTTAACGGGGTTTTGCTCCAATTCACTTTCCTCGAGCCGAACCACCTCGCCGATCTCGTCGATTATCAGCCCAAAGCTCTCGCCATGGCGCTCCACGCCGATGGCCAGACGCTGCGAAGTCGTTGATTTTGTTGAGATTGGCAGCCCGAGACGGGAGCGGGCGTCGATGGCTGTAACGATCCGTCCACGAAGATTAAGGACGCCAGCGATTTCCGGACCGGAAAGAGGCACCGGCGTCATCGCCGACGGGCGGAAGACATCGTGGATTTCCGAGACGCTGACCCCGAACATCTGGTCGCAGATGCGGAAGGTGACGAATTCCTGCGTGCTCATGCGGCCTCTCCCAGCGCGTAATCCTTGTGGCGCACGGCGCGTTCGATGGCGTCGAGAAGCGCGTGACGGTCGGATTTGGGGACAGCTTCGGTATCCCGGCGGCTGGACAGCGGGACGATGCGAGCGTTGCTGATCCCTGCGAGCGCATCGGGGTCCGTGATGTCGGTGTCGGCGAGGACGACATCGAACGCGGCATCCTGGGCGATACGGCCACGCGCTTCCTGCAGGTCGGCAGCCACGGTGACATCGTAGCCGGCGGCCGTGACCATCGGCGCAAGCATGTTGCGGAAGAAGGGATGGGCATCAACCAGCAGCACGCGTTTGCGCGCGCGGCGCGTTTCAAGCTGCGCAGCGGCGGCGGCCCAGGCGGGATCGGCCTGACCCAGATAGTGACCGACATCCATGATCTCGGTTGACCGGCCCTTGAGCACAGCCGTGCCGAGAATGCCGGGCGCCGTATCGTTGAGCTGGATGTCGAGACGATCCTCGACGATATCGAGAATGGTATCGACCGCGAGACCGATGACGCTGTCGCCCTGGCTGAACACGAGGATAGGCTGCTTCCCTTCCCTGCGGATGGATCCGCCTGCGGCAGCGAGCGGCATGAGGCGACCGCGATACTGCACGACGTGACCGCGGCTGGTGACTTCAAACGACGAGGCGTCGAGTTCCTCAAGGCGCGTGACAAGCGAGAGCGGACACGCGCGCGGTTCGGGCGAGCCGGCGGAGAACAGCAGCAGGCTGGTGCGTTCGCCTTCGGCTTTCGCGGCGGCGAGGGCCGAAGCGGCGGCGGCTTCGTCAGCGGCGCGGCTGATGGCGCGTTCGGCGCCAGAGACGGATTTGGCGACGCCGTTCGGATCGAGGATCATGATGACAGCGCCGTCGCCGAGAATGGTGGCGCCAGAGTATTCCGACATGGAGCCGAGGCGCTTGGCGAGCGGCTTCACGACGATCTCTTCGGTATCGAACACTTCGTCGACGATCAGGCCAAAGCGGGTGTCGCCAACCTGCATGACAACGATGCAGGCGTGATCGGGCTCGCCGCGATCGTCGATCAGGTTCAGCACATCCGATAGGGCGACAAGCGGCAGGAGGCGGTCGCGCAGACGCAGGACGCGCGTGGCGTTGATCGTCTCGATCTTGTGCTCGCAGCGCTTGCCGGCGCGGACCAGTTCAAGCACCGAAAGCTGGGGCATGGCGAAGCGATGTTCACCGACGCCGACGATCAGCGCGGAGATGATCGCGAGGGTGAGCGGGATCTTGATGATGAAGGTCGTTCCAGCGCCCTGACGCGATTTGAGATCGATCGTGCCGCCGATCAGTTCGACGTTGGTTTTCACGACATCCATGCCGACGCCGCGGCCGGAAATGTTGGTGACTTTCGCCGCGGTAGAGAAGCCGGGCGCGAAGATGAGGCGATGGATCTGTGCATCCGTCATCGACATTGCTTCGGCGGCGTCGATGACGTTCTTTTCCAGCGCCTTGGCGCGGATGCGATCGGTCTTCAGGCCAGCGCCATCGTCGCTGACCTCGATGATGATGTGGCCGCCTTCATGATAGGCGCGCAGCTTGATCGTGCCGGTTTCGCCCTTGCCGGCGGCGATGCGGTCGGCGGGCGTTTCGACGCCGTGATCGCAGGAATTGCGGATCATGTGGGTGAGCGGGTCCTTGATGAGTTCAAGAACCTGGCGATCCAGCTCGGTCGCCTCGCCTTCCATGACGAGATCGACCTTCTTGGTGAGATCCTGCCCGGCGTCGCGGACGATGCGGGGGAGCTTCTTCCACGCCGAGCCGATCGGCTGCATGCGTGTTTTCATCACGCAGTCCTGCAGCTCGGCCGTGATGCCGGAGAGGCGCTGCAGCGGCGTCTTGAACTGGCTGTCCGCGGTGGCGCGCAGCATCTGCATGAGCTGGTTACGCGTGAGAACGAGCTCGGAGACCATGGTCATCATGGACTCGAGGACGTCGACATTGACGCGGATGGTGCTGGCGCCCGGCCCGGCCTTGCGGTCTTCTTCATGCTCGGCGGCGGCGACCGCGACGGGCTTGGCTTCGCGGACTTCGGGACCGTCGACGGAGCGGAAGGCGGCTTCAAGTTCGGCGAGTGAAACCTCGCCGGGGCGGAGGTAGCGGCCCTGGTCTGCATCCCAGCGACCATTGTCGTCGCCCTGCTCTATCGCGGCAGGGGGAGCTTCGATCTTTGCGACGACGGGCGGCGGGAGTTTCGATTGCAGGCCGCCTTCGGCCGCGTCTTCAAGCTGGGCGATGAGGTCGCGGTCGTCGCCGGCGGGCTCTGCCTGCGTGTCGGAGAGATGGGCGAGGATCGACTTGATGCGGTCGATCGAGGCGAGCACCAGCGTGACGGCTTCGGGCGTGACGTCGAGCGCACCATCGCGGAATTTGCCGAGCAGCGTTTCGCCAGCGTGGGCAATCGATTCAAGGCGCGGGAGGCCGATGAAGCCGCAGGTGCCCTTGATGGTGTGAACCAGCCGGAAAATGTTGTTCAGGGTCGCCTTGTCGTCCGGCGAGCTTTCGAAGCGGACGAGCTCGATATCGACGACGTCGAGGCTTTCGGCGGTTTCAGTGAGGAATTCGCTCAGCAGGTCGTCCATGGCGCATATCCACAGCTTGCACGCGGAAAATTACGTGCTTCTGGCAAATAAACGCTGGGCGAGTTAAGAAATCGCTGCGGATTTGAGGAATTGGCCCGCCGGCGGGCCGATCGTTCAGCCCTCTGGGAGCGCGCCGATGGCCGTGAGGCCGGCGGCCTGCGGGACGATGCGCGGCTCAAGCGTGAAGCCGGATTCCTCGCACAGGACCCTGGTGAAGAAGGGCTGGACGGCGCCGCCGCCCCAGCCGCCGCCGGGCTCCTTGCCTGCGAGGGCGTCGAGCACTTCGGACTTGAAGTTCGAGAACTGGCCAAGGGCCTCTACGTCAAACACCAGCTTGCCGCCCTTT
Organism: Hyphomonadaceae bacterium; assembly: GCA_036795465.1. Classification (GTDB taxonomy): domain Bacteria; phylum Pseudomonadota; class Alphaproteobacteria; order Caulobacterales; family Hyphomonadaceae; genus UBA7672. Next base: position 13,494 of record DAIRES010000036.1, on the reverse strand, counting down.
TCCGTAGCGGAGACGCGGCAGACGCCGCGGGCGGCGGGGTCGATCATGATGAGGGTCATGTTCATCAGGATGCGCATCTGGCGGTTGGAGATGCGGTGGGTTTCGACCTGCCAGTCGAGCTTGGTGCGCGAATTGGTGGCGAACAGCTTCTCGAAGAGATCCTTGGCTTCGCCGATGCTGCAGAGATTGTCGTTGAGGGCCTGGCTGCCCAGCGCATAGCGCATGTAACGGAGCTTGGCCTCGAGCGTGGCGAGGCCGGTGCGCAGGGATTTCTCGCCCTCGGCCTTCATGGCGGGGCCCATGCTGTCGTCGAACAGGAGTTCGCAGCTCTGCAACAGCGACGTGAGCGGAGACGCCACGTCGTGACAGATGCGCGAGGCGACATACGCCGCCAGCTTTGACGATTCCATGACTGCCATGTGCAGCTCCCGCCCTGAAAACGAATCGGAAGCTAGCTGATTTCGACTCGTGAGCCCAAGCGCGAATTAGGCCTCATCCGAGTCCTGTTCCGTGCCGATTTTTTCATCATGGCCGGAGCGGGCGCTGTAAAATGACAAGGCAAACAAGCCGACAGAGAGAAGCACTGTGGCCGTGGCGCCCAATGCAAACGCCAACACAAAATGACCATTTGGAAATTGATCGCCCAGCCAGCCCGTCCAGGCGAGCAGGACCATGAGCGCGACGGGCACGAGGACAAGGGCGAGCGTGATGATGGTCTTGCGCGACATCGTGCCTCTGGTGCTGGTTTCAGATGCGAAGCGGCCCCGGAGATGATCCGGGGCCGCGAAGTCTAGCACGGATATGGACGGAGCAGCCGTTAAGGCTTTTTCGTCCATGGACTGTTGGCGCCGGGTTTGACGACCTCGCCGGACTGGGCGCGGGCGATGTTCTTTTCAGCCATCGCGGCGGCCACGATCTGGACGCTGTCGCCGGTCTTCTTCGAGATATCCGAATAGACCTGCAGGCGGCCGGCATTGGTTTCCTGGACGCGGCGCTTGACGTCAGCCGAGGCTTTGCCGGCATCAGCGATGCCGAGATAGCCGTCGAACTGCTCGCCGACGATGCCCTGGGCCTTGGCTTGCTCGATCACGGGATCGGCGGCGTAGGCGGTCATCAGGGTGGCGGCGGCGAAGATCGCGGCGAACCAGGTGGTGAATTTCTTGAACATGCTCATGACAGGCTCCTTCTCTTTCCTGCCTCAGAACAAATCTGGGTTTTTGGCGATCGCGTCCTCGAGGTCCTTGTCGAGACGATAGCGGACCTCCTGGTCGATCTTGACGTTCAGATTGATGGTGATCGGCTTGTCCGACGCCTCGATCCTCACGGTCGGGGTGCAGGCGGCCGCTCCCATCGCGACCGCGACGACGAGCGCGGGCGCCAGTGTTCTTGCGAGCGGAAAATCGCTGCCTTGCATCGGTTGCTCCATGCTTCCTGCAGCGACCCTTGCCTCTCCTGAGGGCTTCGTCAATCTGGCCGTCACTGCTTGTCTCCAATCACCTGACCAACAGCTGTCCGGATATCCGGCTGGCTGGTTGTAGAGGTCAGTAGTCTGACTAACTCGCTGTCGATGCCGATGTTCAACTGGAATGGCTGTCCACCGAGTACATCCGGGTTACGGCCGAGCACGCTGAGGTTCATCACCATCCGTCCTGCAAGGTCGCCGTTCAGTCCCACTTTCAGCACCTGGTAGCGGAAGTCCTTCAACGCATCGAAGACCATCTTCGAATTGTCATCCGCCTGGGCCGCTGCATCGCCGGGCGAACCTGAATACTGGATAACGCCGCCTTCTTTCGTCGCTTCGAGGGTAGCATTATCAATCGTGGCTGAACCCGTTCTGAACACGACGGGGAAATCACCTCCCACAATTCCGACAAGTTTGACGTCGGGCAGCTTGAACTGTTCGACCAGCTTCGCGAGGTCCCAGTTCACGGCCTGCGCGACGATGCGGTTGTCGGCGCCTTCGGTGAAGGCGAAGTCGACAGGCTTGATGCGGATGAAGCCGCCGCCGAAGGGCCACTCTGCGCCTTCGAGACGGATCGCGTCGAAGCCGATGAGCTGGAAGCGGATCGTCCCCTTCTCGATGGGCAGGCCGAGTGTGACCTTGTCCATGGTGATCTGCTGGCCCGGCGCGGACTTCATGGTCATGAGATCGTTGACCTCGACCTTGCCGGAGACGCCTTCGAACACGCCGGCTGCGGCGAGCGTGAAGCCCATCTTGCGGAGATCGACCGTCGCGCCGGCTTTCATGCCGTCGGCCGTCCAAGACGCGACGCCGGAAATATCCGCGCGGCCGGTGACGTTCGCGGGGCCACGCAGCAAAGGTGACAGATCGTAGGGCTGGAAGACACGCGGCACGAAGATCAGCGGCGTCGGATCGAAGGTCAGTGAGCCTTCGTTCTTGTCGAGGCTGTGACGGCCGCTGACATGCGCGATCTGCATGCCAGACTTCGCCATGGTGACGATACCCGTGAAGCTGGCGACGCTGTTGCGCAGCGTGGCGGCGCCTTCGAATTTTGCTTCCTCGAAACGCTTACCGGCTTCTTCCGTCAGGGGATCGAAGACACGCATGGCGATGTCGGACAGCGAGCCATCGAGCGTGTCGCCCTTGCCGCCAAGATTGAACTTGCCGCTGAGGTCGGCCACCGTTCCTTCGTCAGCCTGAGCGCCTGCGCCTTTGAATGCGCCGTTGATGCGCCAGCCATCGCGAAGATCGAGCGTGCCTGTGATGTCGGCGATACGGATCGGGACCTTCCGCTGGTCGAGCGTCATGTCGATGGCGAGCGGGGCCGCATCGAAGTTGGCGCGGAAGCCGCTGGCGGCGCGCCAGTTGATGCCGATTGCGCCGAGAGCCGCCTTTGCATTCCATGCGCCGCCTTTGACAGGAATGGTCACGGCATCGAGGCTGCCACGGCCGACGACGCCGTCATCGACGCGTTCGGCCAAGCGGCCCTGTGGCGCGTATCGAAGCGCAGCGGCGCCGAACACGGTGTCGCCATAGCGCGCTTCGTTCCACTGGATCACCATGCCGCGCGGTGCATCGGCGGCGAAATTCTGGCGGTCCCACACCGCATCGATAGCGCCAGTGCCACGCGCGCCTTTCCAGACGCCACCACCGAACGCGCCATCGAGATGGATGGTGAGCTGGCCGCTGGCTTTGCCGGAGCTGTCATCGGCGCTGAAATTGAGGCCGGTGAAATCGGCGGCTAGCGTGTCGCTGCCGACCTTCCATGGCTTGAGGGCCGCAGCGCCCGAAATCGAAAGCTTCTTGCCGCCGCCCGCAGCTTTGGCGACCTGAAGCGAGAATGGCGGGCCGCCGCCGCCAGACAATTGCAGCGAGCCGGCGGCAAGCCATGCTCCGCCCAGAGCGGTGGAGTATGATGCGACGTTCTGCTGACCCGTTGGCGGATGCAGTTGAAGCAGAAGGCCGCTGGCGGATTTGAGCTCACCGCCGTCGCGCAGCGTGATCTCGAAACCCTTGATCGGAGACGATGTTGCCGACCAAGGCGCGACAACATCAAAATTCAGCGCAGCACGGTCGACGGCTTTTGCCGCGGCCGAGCCGAATGCCGGCAGGGCCGCTTCGAACGGGAGCGAGATTGAATCGACCAGTTGCTTGCGGGATGCCGCAGTCGCGACGGCGGACCGGATGCGCGCCGTTCCCTGCGCGGTCCCCGCGACGCCTTCGGCGATATCGACACTGCCTGCAAGCTCAACGCGGCCCGCGCCGCCCTGCGCCACTTTCATGTCATCGATGTTGAGCGTCACATCGCCGCCGGACTTGCCGATGCCTTTCGGCTCGATGAGCGCCGTGAGTTTGGCCTTGCGCCAGCTTGTGCCGGCGAACGCGCCCTCACCCGTGCTTGCGGAGAGTTGCAGCTTGCGCAGGCCGGCGAGAAGCGCCGTGACGTTCAGGGCGGCGGGATCGACGGCAGCCGATTCAACGCTGGCGCTCGCCTGTGCGCCCGTGAGTTTCGTATCCTTGACGGCGACTTCGCCGAGCGTTGCAGAGCCAGCGCCTTTCAGGACGCCTGATGTCTGTTCGAGCGTCGCCTGGATCTTGACGTCGGATACAGCCGTATCCGTCGCTTCGAACCTTGCGAGATCGAGACTCGCATTGGCGGAAATCTGCTTGTTGGCGACGGTGGCTTTCAACTGACCACCGGCGAGCTGCATCGTGGCGCCCATCATGCCAAGCGTTGCTGGCGGCGCGGAGAGTTCGACGACGAACGCGTCAGCGCCGGTGGCCGTGATCGTGCCAAGCGCACGCACGGGACCGGAGAGCGTGTCGCCGATGATGGTGACTTTGGTGAAGTCGAGGCGCGGCATCGGACCGGGAGGCGCATCGCTGGGCTTTGTGAAATTCGTGATGGCTTGTTCAAGATCGCCGAGCAGCGCGCGCTTGCCTGTGAGGTCCAGGCGGACAACGAGATCATCGCCACCGACAGCTACAGGGCGCGGCGAGAAGGGACCATCCCAGGCAAGATCAATCGCGAGTTCCCGGGCGCTGATAGCGGCCTCGGGCGCGTCGGGCGCTCGCGCATCAATTGAAGTTAATGTGACACCGCCAAAGTCCAGGCGGGTGATGCTGAGCTTGCAGGAAAGTCCCTGCCCCGCACAAATGCTGCGCGCCACCGCCTCGGCGATGGGTTGGCGCAGAAGCCAGAGGGCGGCGAGGAAAAGTGCAAATAGGGCAAGAACTAGGCCTATTATGCGACGTTTCGAAGCTATTAGCCCTTTCGGAGCAAGTTTTTCTTCAGTCATCTCGTGTCAAAATATGCATTCGTTCTTGTGGAAAGACAGCTGAACGTTTTTATTTGCTGTTCTTGTGCCGCCGCTTCGATAGGTCGAAACGGGGAATAGTGGCGAGCCAGATTTCCGTTCCGCGAGGAACTATTCGGAGCACCCATGAAAAACGGTCGGTTTGATTGGGGGATGGGTGCAGCTGCGGCTGTACTGATGGGGACTGGGCTTGTTGTTGCGGGCGTGAGTGCGCGTCCGGTTGAAGCTGCATCTATCGATAATACTCCTGATCCGCGCCTGGTGGTCGCCTCGTTCACGAGCGCTGACGACGGGGCAAACCTCTCAAGCGAAATGAAGCGCGTGTCCGTTCTGCGGAACGAAACGCTTTCGGGCGTGCTCGATCGCATCGGCGCACCGCGCGATGAAGCGAACGGCGCGGTGTTCGCCGCGAGCCAGCTTGTCGATCTTCGCGGGATGCGTCCGGGCGATGATGTGACGGCGTGGCTGGAAAAAGGAACCGACGGCATCGTGCGCCTGATGGGCGTTTCGCTGCGGCCGGAAGCGGAGACGCAGGTTCTGGTTTCGCGCGGGCTTGATGGCTCGTGGACGTCGCACGAGCTGAAGGCGAAACTTTCGCCGGGCATCAGCTATGTCGCGGGCGATGTTGACCAGTCGATCTACCAGACGGCGACGAGCCTTGGCGCGACGGACCAGCAGGTTGTCGATTACGCCGAGATCTTTGGCTATGACATCGACTTCCAGCGCGAAGTTCGCACCGGCGATCGCTTCGGCATGCTGTACGAGACGTTCGAGGACGAGCGCGGACAGCCGGTGAAGACCGGCGCCGTGCTGATGGCCACGATGGATGGCGCGGCGCTTTCGAAAGCGTTCTATCGCTACAAGCCTTCCGACGATGGTGTTGTCGATTACTTCGACGAGACCGGACAGAGCGCGAAGAAGTTCCTGATGAAGACGCCGATCAACGGCGCGCGTCTTTCATCCAGCTTCGGCAACCGCAAGCATCCGGTTCTTGGCTATACCAAGCTGCACAAGGGCACGGACTTCGCGGCGCCCACGGGCACGCCGATCTATGCAGCGGGTAATGGCAAGGTCGTGACATACGGCGCCAATGGCACGTATGGGAACTTTGCCAAGATCGAGCATGCCAACGGCTATACCACCGCGTATGCGCACATGAGCCGCTTCGCCAAGGGCGTGAGCCGCGGCAGCTTTGTGAAGCAGGGCCAGATCATCGGCTATGTCGGCACCACGGGCCGCTCCACCGGCCCTCACCTGCACTACGAAGTGTATGTGAACAACAAGCCGGTGAATGCGATGACCCTGAAACTGCCGACCGGGCGCAAGCTTGGCGGGGATCAGCTGAAGGCGTTCCTTGCGGAGAAAGCCCGGATCGAGGCGCTTCGTGATGGCGAACTGATGGAGCAGATGGTGGCGTCGAATACCGCGCCGGCAACAGCCCCGGCCATGGTTTCAGCGCCGGCGCCTGCTTCGGTTACGCTTGAGACGCGCGATGGCGCGGCAAATCCGTAGCATCTGACTGAAATCTGGCCGGGTTAGGCAGACCTGCGGTGCAGGACGCTTGTCGCTGCACCCCGGGCTGCGCTAACTCTCGCGCAGTTCAACCTGATGCGGGGATTTACATGTCGCCCAAGCTGCTTGCCGCCGCCGCCCTCGGTATCGCCCTCGCCGCCTGCGCAAGCAGCCCCAAGCGTGATCTTGGCAGGTTGGGTTTCATGGTGGGCTGCTGGCAATCAGCCGATGGCGTGAACTTGGAAGTGTGGTCGCCGCCGGAAGGCGGACTGATGTTCGGCTATGCGACCACGACGCGGAATGGCGCGCTGGCGACATTTGAGCAGTCGCGCATCGATACGCGCCCCTCGCGTGCGCAGTATGTCGCCTCGCCGGAAGGACAGCGGCCGGTGGTGTTCACCGAGACGCGCGACCCGCTGGCGCTGGTGGCGCCGAATACGGTGACGTTCGAGAATGCCGAGCACGACTATCCGCAGCGCATCACGTATCGCGCGACGGAGGACGGCCTTGCGGCCAACATCTCGAAGCTCGATGGCTCGCGGCCGGCGGGTTACGCTTGGGCGCGCTGCAAATCCTAGAGCGCTGAGAGGCGCGCTTCGATCACGCTCGCGATCGCGCGGGCGATCGGCTCCATGATTTCCGCCGTGGTGGAGTCCGCGCCGTCGATCGGCGTGTGGAACTTTGCGTTGGCGCCCCAGAAGCCGGCGGACGTGGGGTAGCCCTCCTCCGCGACGAGACGATATTCGCCCAGCGCCTTGGAGACATCGGCGGCGAGCGGCTTCTCGATGACGGGCTGGCCGGCGAAGGCTGCTTCGCAGAGCGGAATGAGATCGGGCGTCGCCATGAGCGTGCGCGCGAGGTTGGGCGTGTCCTGCACGACGAGGCCGGTGGGGCTTTCCTGATAAGCGCGGGCGCCGAAGCTGGCGCCAAGGTGGAACCAGAGGGCGGTGTCTTTCGGATCGGGCGCCTGGCCCTTGTGGAATATGTCGGCGCCGAAGTCGGTCCATTCATGGCCGGACGTGGCGATGAAGAGCCAGCGAACGGGGAAGTTCTTCGCCAGCGCCCACTCGGACAACGCACGCGAGATGGCGATGCCGGGGCCGCGCTCTCCGCCGCAGGTGAACCAGCCGCTTTGCGGCGTGGAGATGATGACCCACGGACCCGCCGTGCCGTGACGGGCGATGGTGTTCTTGCCGTTCCTGAAACCGCCGGGGCCTTCGATGATGAGCTTGCCGGGTTGCGCGGTCGCTAGAGCCGCTTCCAGACGCGGACGCTCTTTTTCGCCGATCTGGAGCACTGGGATTTTGAGCAGCAGCTCGACCGGCGTGTTGATCGCGACGACTTCGCCCGAAGGACCGGACATCAGCGCAACGATGCCGACAGCGCCGGCGAGATCGCATTTCTCGAATATGGGGCGGTAGGCGGCGCCGGGTGATGGCGCGCCGGGTTGGCGAGGGACGTGCACAAGCGCGATCTTGCCGGAGACATCGGCGGGCGACTTGTCGTTCCACCAGGCGAGCGGCGCGTTGATGCCGCCCTCAGGCGAAAACGAAAGCGGGGGCTGGGCGAAGCCATCGAAGGCCTCGCTTCCGATGCGGAGCTTGGCGACCTTGGTATCGGCGTTGGGGACGGCAAATTCCGTCTGCTCGATCTCGTAGCCGAGTTCGCGCCAGCGTTTGGCGAACCAGTCGGAGGTCGCCACGTCGCCGGCGCTGCCCGTGCGGTGCGTGCCGAAGCCGACATAGGACTCGACGTCGGCCATCAGTCTTGCGCCCGCGAACGGATCAGCGCTGAGCGTAACGGTTGCTGCGGCAGAGGGCGCGGCGACCTGCTTTTCAGGCGAGCACGCTGCAAGCGCGACTGCGCCCGCGCCAGCCAGCAATTCTCGCCTGTTCATGTCGTAGCTCCTTGCGGCCCCATCCGTTCATAGTCTTTGAGCGGATGAGACCGCAAAGCAACCGGTGAACGCTTACTTTGCAGTCATGGCCTGTCTGGATTCGACGGCTTTGGCCGCTGCCTTGCCCGTGACTTCGGACATGTGATGGAAGGCGCTTTCAAGTTCACCCAGCCCCTGGGTCGCCGATCGGATTTCGATGATCAGATCATGCAACTCGTCTTCGGGCATGTAGGCGCGGATGGAATCCCAGCCGAACCATCCGTCGCGAGGCTCGAAGCCGATGATCTGGCCGCGCCGCATGGGGATCAGCGCCGTGATCCGCGCCATCTGGTCGGAGGGCGTGTGTACGGTGACGCCGTGAACAGGTTCGAGCAGCACGGGATGACATTCGGGCAAGGCCTGGGAGACGGCCATGCGGGCTGCTGTGCGGAACGCGATCTCGGAGCTGTCGACCGTATGATACGAGCCATCCAGCAGGGTGACCTCGACATCAACGACCGGGAAGCCAAGCGGCCCCTTGAGGAGTGCGTCACGGACGCCTTCTTCCACCGCGCCGAAATACTGCTTCGGCACGACGCCGCCGTGGATCTTCTGGTCGAAGACGAGACCGCTGCCGGATTGGCCGGGGCGCACTTCCAGCACAACATCGCCGAACTGGCCGTGGCCGCCGGACTGTTTCTTGTGCCTGCCGCGCTGGGTCGAGCTTCCGCGTATGGTTTCGCGATACGCAGTTTGTGGCCGACTCGACGCAACACTGACGCCGTACTTGCGCCGGAGCCTGTCGAGCGCGACGCGAAGATGCATCTCGCCCTGACCTCTGAGGCGGAACTCGCGCGTGGCGGCGTCGGGACCGAAATCCAGCGCACCGTCTTCGTCGACGAGACGCGACATTGCCGCTGCGAGCTTCACGTCATCGGAACGGTTCTGGGTTTCGACGGCGAGCGCATAGACCGCTGGACGCTCGATCCGCGGGGCTTTCGATTTGCGCGAAATAGCATCCACGCTGATGAGATCGCCTCGCTTCGCTTTTTCGAGACGGCCGAGACAGACGACGTCGCCAGCCACCGCCTTGTCGAGTTTTGTCTGACTTTCACCGTGAAGCGAGAATATGCCCGCCACACGTTCAGACGTTCCATCGGACAAGGTGACTGCGTC
>DAIRES010000036.1:0-4051 GCA_036795465.1 Hyphomonadaceae bacterium | reverse complement strand
AGGTCTTCCATCAGGCGGTCGTCGAAATCCGCCATCTGTTCGAGCATGTGATAGCGCGCCTCGATTTCGCGGACTTTTTCCTGTTCCGGTATCTGGATGAGTTTCGAGGGCTTGCCGGATTCGTATCTGTAGGCGCGCTCAAGCGCGAGATCGATATATCCATTGGCGCCGGAGCCATTCCAGATAGGTATCTGCCGCGCGACCAACGGTTCGAGGCTGTAGGGCTGTAGCGCCGAGATCAGCTCACGCAGCCTGCCCCGCGCCTTGTCCATCTTGTTGACGAAGATGCAGTGCGGCGCCTGAAGCTCATCGAGCCTGCGCAGCAGGGGTTGAAGCAGGCTTGCGCGGGCGGGATCGGGATCAGCCACCACGATGGTGAGATCCACGGCGGGCAGGACGTGGTCCGCCTCGCTCTGGAAATCGACGGAGCCGGGGCAATCGAGAATGACGTATCGATCGCCCAGATAGTCGAAGCCGGCGATGTTCAGCTCGGTCGAGAGGCCACGCGCACGCGCCTCTTCGCTTGCATCACCGACGGATGTTCCCTGCGAGACCGATCCCTTTCGCTGGATGCGGTCGGCAACGTGGAGCATCGATTCAAGCAGGCTGGTTTTCCCAGCCCCGCAGGGTCCGCTCAAGGCGACCGCACGCACGGTCGCCGCCTTTCCTCTGTCCATGGCCTATCTCCTTCACACATGGGGTGAAGGGCCGCGGGCCGGTCCTCGTGGGACGCGGAATACTCAACGCCTAGAGGGCCGTACCCACGGCCCGGGCATGAAGAGCGTGCGCCTGTGTGCGCGAGGGATCAACCCTGCGCACAAGCGATTATCTCGAAAATGTCAGGAAGTTCCCGGCCGTCGTGGTTATGGAACAATTGCTTCTGGAAACAGACCAAGCGACGTTCGGTCAACGAGGGAGAGCGAACCATGAAGAGAGCGCTGATAGCGTCTATGGTTCTTGTGTGCACTGCAGCGCCAGCGGCGCTGGCGCAGGCAGGATACGAGAAACCGAAAACAAGTTGGGGTGTGCCGGATTTCCAGGGCTACTGGACCAACCAGTCGCTCACGACGATGCAGCGACCGGATGGCGCCGAAAAGCTGGTGCTGACCGAGAAGGAAGCGGAACAGCTTACGCACCGCAACGTCTATTCAGCCGCTGAGCGCGAAGAGGCCGGCGCATCCAAGCTGGATGAAAAGTCGTCGGCGGAACTGCTGTCCGACAAGAACGCCTCGCGCGCCTACAACCGTTTCTGGATGGACCCGGGCACGAGCTATGCGCAGGTGAAGGGCGAATACCGTTCGTCGTGGATCACGTATCCCGGCAATGGCCGCATCCCTTACACGGAAGCCGGCATCAAGGCGAACATGCGCTCGTCGAGTTTCGACGATTACGAAATCCGCCCGCTGCCGGAGCGTTGCCTGATGAGCTTCACGGGCAGCGCAGGCCCGGTGCTTGGCAACGGCATGTACAACAACACGTTGCAGATCGTTCAATCGCCGACCTCTGTCATGTTCCTGGCGGAAATGATCCACGATGTGCGCGTGATCCCGATCGTCAAATCGGCGGCGGAGGCCAAGCATGGCCCGAACGAGATTCCCCGCTGGGGCGGGGATTCAGTCGGCTGGTATGAGGGCGACACGCTGGTGGTGCACACCATCAATTCGCATCCCAGGCAGCGCTCCTACATCACGACCAAGGGTCAGGTGACGGAGCGCTATACGCGCTGGTCGCCCACCGAGATTTTCTACGAGTTCAGGGTCGAGGACCCGACGCTCTACACGGAAAGCTGGGGCGGCGAGCAGACGCTGCGTGTCTCCGAAGAGCCGCTGTATGAATATGCCTGCCATGAGGGGAACTATGCCCTGCCCGGCATTCTGGCCGGGGCACGCAAGCTTGAGCGCGAAGGACGCCCGCATCCGATCGAAAAGCCGATCTTTGCCGGCGTCGATGTTTCGGACGGCGAATAGTCAGGTCACGTCGCGGGCAAGGTCCGGGAATACTTTTCCGACCTTGCCCAGCAGATAGTCGCCATACGTGCCGGTGAAGTCGTGCAGGCTGGCCTTGTCCCAACGCTGGGCGCTGTCGTCATGCGCGATGCGGCCGGGGAGCGGAACAACGCGCGCATCGAACCCGGGGTCGAAGAAGAACGGGAAAGACAGGCGCGAGCGGCCGCTGACATTCAGAACGCGATGCGGGGTCGAGCGATAAACGCCGCCGGTGAGCCGGTCGAGCATGTCGCCGATGTTGCAGACGATTGTGCCGGGTATGGGTGGCGTATCAATCCAGCCATGCGGCGTCTTCACCTGCAAACCGCCCTTGTCGTCCTGAGCCAGCACGGTGAGTAGGCCGTAGTCGGTATGTTCGCCAACGCCCCAGCCTTCTGCAGCGTCGGAGGCGGGATAGTGAAAGATGCGGAAGAGCATGGTCGGGCTGGCGGTGTAGGTGCACCGAAAATACTGCGCATCAAGGCCAAGGCTGAGCGCAATGCCTTCCATGATCGCGTGAGCAGACCGAGCCGATTGATCCATGAAGTCGGTTACAGCGGTCTGTAGTTCTGGAACGCCAGACGGGAACAAGTTGGCGCCGTGAAGCGGAAGGCCGGCTTTCACGCGCGGATCATCCTCGCCCAACTCCTCGCCGAAATAGACGCCTTCCTTGATATCGGGCCGGCCCGAGGTCAGCTCGCCGCCGACAGGGAAGAAGCCGCGCCAGGCCCGGCCGCCACGCGACATGGCGATCTTCATCTTCTCTGCGTGAGGCAGGCTGAAGAAGGCATGACTGGCGTCAGTCAGCGCGGCAATCGTTTCATCCGTGATAGCGTGACCGCTGGCATAGAAAAAACCGAGATCGCGGCAGGCCGCGCCGATCTGCTCCGCAGCGATACGGCGCGAACTTTCGTCTGCGCCAAGCAGCGGCGTGACATTGATAACGGGAAGATGCGTCGTGGAAGCCATGCCCCAATGTGGCGCGGCGCGAGGCCGGGCTCAAGCCATCAGGCCTGAAGCGCCCTGCGAACCGAGCTGACAAAGGCGTCGCGAACCTTGGGCAGCGGCGTTTTCTCTTCGTCGTTGAGCCATTGGCCCATCACCCCGCGCAGCGCCGCCAGTATCCAGACAGCTTCGATTTCGGGCACGATATCGGGACGGATTTCGCCCCGGGCGATGCCAGCGCGCAGGAACTCGCAGAACGTCGTCTTGCTCTGCTCAGCCAGCCTGGAGACTGTCCTTGCCAACTCGGGCTTGCCCGGTGCGGCGCCAAGGATGGCGTGGAACGCGCGGAGAATACGTGGATCCTTCTTTCCATCATCGAAGTAGTGTTCGATCCGCTCGAGAAAGCCTTCCAGGCCTTCCCTTCCCGGTATCCGGCGCTGCACCCGCCGTAGATATTTCTCGACGACGAAATTGCAGAGCGCGATCAGCGCTGCGTCCTTCGATTCAAAATAATGCGCGGGCAGCGCCCGGCTGTATCCGGCCTTCTCGCCCGCTTCAGCGAGCGTCAACTCGTCGATGCCGCGATCCGCGATGATCTCAAGCGCCGCAGCGAGAATGGCGTGCTCGGCCTTTTCACGCCGCTCCGCCTGGGTCGGACGCGTGCGGACAGGCGCGCGGGTGGAAGGTGGTTGTCGGGTAGGTGCCTTGGGGGGCTTTCCGGCAGGCGAAGGGGCGCGGGTGGAGCGCGCCCCCTGAAGCTTACGGGCAGTCTTCTGACGCCCGGCCTTTGCCGGTTTCGTCACCGCCGTTGCAGGCATCCCGTCCCCTCAAACAAACTAATTTGCAATCAAACAAGTTTCTGAGCTGCTGGCAAGCGCCTCCGGGAGAATCCCGGAAAGGGACCCCGGCCGCCAACCTCCCTGCGCCATTTCGCAGCCGGGCGGGGGTGGCCGTCAAAACCCCTGAAAACGAGCAATAATCCCTGTTTCAACTACCCTTGCGCCAAACAGGCCTCGACGTTACAACCCGCCCTCCTTACAGGACGCGCCCGTAGCTCAGCTGGATAGAGCACCAGACTACGAATCTGGGGGTCAGGAGTTCGAATCTCTTCGGGCGCGCCA
>DAIRES010000216.1:2487-5174 GCA_036795465.1 Hyphomonadaceae bacterium | reverse complement strand
ACACCTGACCCCCGCATTACGAATGCGGTGCTCTACCAGCTGAGCTAAGGCAGCGAAGACCCTACTAATCCACTACTAGTTCAAGTGCCCTTCGTCCAACTCATTGAGCGACCTCGTGAATTTCGCGGTGACCCGCTAATTACGAATGCGGTACTCTACCAGCTGAGCTAAGGCAGCGCCCGGCGTTTCCACCAGAGGCGGGGGCTATAACCCGGGAGGGGTAAAGAAAGCAAGTTCGGCCGCAGCGCGGGGGCTGCGGCCGATTTTTGTCGTTTCCGGTCAAAGTGGTCGGACAGGATCAGGCCGGTTTGCGGAAGCGCAGGGTGTGGCGGTCACTTTCGCCCATCGCCTTGTATTTGGCCGCATCAAAGCCCGCCGGGGTCTCGCCCTGGTTGCGGGGCGAGGTCCAGGAGTTGGGCGGCAGGGTCCACACGCCGAACGGGTGGTCTTTGCTGTCCTTCGGGTTTGCGTTGATCTCGGATTCTGCTTCCAGCACCAGCCCGGCCTTCTGCGCAGCTGCGACGATCGACGCCTTGGAAACATACCCATCCGTGGCCGAGCGTGCTCCCTCGACCTTTTCGGGACGCGGATCGGCGCGGTGTTCCTCGACGCCGAGGACGCCGCCCGGCTTCAGCGCGGCGGCGAAATCAGCCATTGCCTTGTCCAGCATGTTGGCCTGCCACATCCAGTTGTGGATGTTTCGGAACGTCACGACCATGTCGGCCGAGCCTGCGGGCGCAAGCGGGCCGGAAGTCGCGTTGAACGGCACGTAGCTTTGCGTTCCCCACTTGGCCGGGTCGGAGAGGCTGGCCATGGCGTTGCCGGTCGCGATGTATTTGCCGCCGCCGGATTTCAGGTAAGGCGACAGGATCTCTGCGTAATAGCCCGAGCCCGGTGCAATCTCGATCACGGTCATGTTCGGCTTGATACCGAAGAAGGCGAGCGTCTCGGCCGGATGGCGGTGCGCATCGCGAACCTTGTGTGCTTCAGCCCGGTCCTTGTTGGCGACTGCGGTCTTGAGGCCGGCATCGGCTTGCGCCGTGGCGCCGGGCATTTGCGCAAAAGCGACCGGGGCAACCGATGCGGTGGAGAGCAATGCGATGGTGCAGATCGCGGCAAGCGCGGTGTGACGTTTCAAATGATCCTCCCAGGATGTCTGCTGCCCCGTCCGGGCTTACCGTCGAGCTAGACAGGCAGATCATGGGCGGCAAGCGCGAGGCCGGACACATAACCGGCAACGTGATGACATCACCGTATGTAACCGTGATTTCGCGCGCGTGGTCTAACCGGCGCTGCCGCTCGCGACGGCGGTTTCAAGCAGGCGGACGTTGAGACCACGCAGGCTCTGGTCCAGCAGGGCGCGCTTTTCTGCTTGCGTTTGCCATGCCGCAAAGGCCGCACCGGCGTTGCCCGATATGCCTGTCACCGCTTCAACCGCGCCGCGCACATCGCCAAGATCGAGCTGCCGGCGTGCATTGCGGATGATGTCGCGATTGGTGGCGACAGCGGGGCTCGGTTCGAATTCGACCACGCCGATGAATGCGGTTCGCAGCCAGTTCCAGCCATCATCGCTCTCGTCTGTGGCGATCCGGGTGGCGCGATCCGCTGACGCCGCGAAATCGGACCGTAGTTGCGGCAGCGTCGGCACGCCTGTTCGCGCCGAGTCCGCCATGTTCACCAGATCCGTCTCGTCAGGCAGCAGGGCTGCGAGCGCCTGATGCTCGCGGGCAAACGGCCGGCTGCCACGTGCTGCCGCTTCAAGCGCTGACAGGGCGCGGATCGCCTGGGAGCGCGCCGTCGCGGCGAGGATCGGGGGCGGGGCGGCGGCAACCTGCGCGACACTTGCTGCCTGTCTGGCGGGTGATGGCTTGCCTCCGCGCATGGCGCTGAGGTCTTCCGCCATCGTCCGCATGCCGGCCTCAAGCGCCGCCAGCGCCGCTTCGCGGCGGTCGAACGCTGTAACGAGCGTGTTGTTGGCAAGGTCGAGCGCGGCGACCTGACCCGAAAGATCCGCAATGGCGCGCTGGACCTCACGCGTGGTTCCGGGCGCCGTCTTGTCATCGACGACAATGCCCTCAAGCCGGTTGATGCGGCCGAGCAGGATGCCGAGCGGGGACTTTGCCGCGACTGAATCTGCTGGAGCTGCGCCATCGCCCGCGCCGCTGATGGCGGAAAGCTGGGCCGTCAGCGCGACCAGATCATTGCGCAGAAGCGCTTCAGCCGCATTCTGCTGGTCGAGCCGTTCGCCCTGCGCGTCCAGCCGGGAGCGGAGCGAGACCACATCGGCTGCGGCGCGATCCGCGCGAACTGCCAGCTCCGTCTGCCCGCGCACAAGATTGTCGATTTCGCGCGCGAGCGTGCCGGTTGGCGCGCCTGAGCTGGCGTTGCTGACGATGATGGCGACTACCGCGCCGAGAACGGAGGCGAGAATGCTGGCGATCAGCATTTCCTGCAGCGTAGCGGAGCGGCTGCGGAATGGGCGCGCGCCGATGCGTTTCGGCCCGCCGGGATCGGGGCCGTTTGCCGGTTCAAACTCGGCATCGATTGGTTCAGGTTCGTTCCGGACAGGTCGCTTCGTCATCGACCACCATCCTCATGGCGTTCGCATGCCCGTTCCCCGATGAGAGCATAGGCGAGCGCCGGGCTTTTTCTCAACCGGAAACAAGCCGGGCGAGGGCGGAAAGAAG
>DAIRES010000216.1:0-2387 GCA_036795465.1 Hyphomonadaceae bacterium | reverse complement strand
GGGCGGCGAGACGTTCGGCGGTTTCGGATGCGCCCGGCTCGCTGCGGGTGACGAGAACGCGCGGCGCGCTCACACTTCGTCCTCGGGGCCATAGGCGGGCGCTTCGCCCAGATCATAGGCGCGTTCGGCGGCAACGTCTTCGGCCAATCCGTTGCCAAGCAATTCGGCGTCGAACTCCGTCGGCTGGCCTTCGATGAAACCTTCCGCGCGCCAGCGCTGGTCGCCTTCGTCTGTCAGGACTTCACCAGCCATTTCAGCGCCGTCTTCTGTCAGGCGGAAATGCGCCGCGATCGGCGTGCGGCATGATCCATCAAGCTTGCGCAGGAAGGCGCGCTCGGCGATCGCTGCGAGACGTGCATTCATGTCGTCCGTCTTCGCCACGGCGTCTTTCAGCCATTGCGGCGCATCGACATGCAGCGTCACGCCGATGATTCCCTGGCCGCCGGCCGGCAGCATCTCGTCGATTGAAAGAATGCCGGCAGCCTTGTCGATCATGCCAAGCCGGCGAAGCCCGGCGGCGGCGAGGATTGTCGCCTGCGCTTCCCCTTCGGCCAGCTTGCGCAGGCGGGTCTGCACATTGCCCCGGAAGGTCACGGCCTTGAGGTCGGGCCGGCAGGCGAGCAGCTGCGATTTCCGGCGCAGGCTCGACGTGCCGACAACAGCGCCCTGCGGAAGTTCAGCGATCGATGCAGCGGGGCCGATCAGGCAATCGCGCGGGTCTTCGCGCGGCATGAAGGCGGCCAGCGTCAGATGTTCGGCCAGCGTGACCGTGACGTCCTTCAGGGAATGAACAGCGACGTCGATCTCGCCCAGCTCCTGCGCGCGGTCGAGCTCCTTGGTGAACAGGCCCTTGCCGCCGGCATCCTGCAGCGGCTTGTCGAGGATCTTGTCGCCCGTGGTCGTGAATGTGTGGATCGAGGTCTCGATCCCGCCGCCAGCCGCAGCCTTGATGCGGTCAGCAAAATAGTGGGCCTGCGCGAGGGCGAGGGGGGAGCCGCGCGTGCCGATACGGACTGTTTTCGCTTCTGACATGCGTCTCTTTGCGTAACTCTGGTTCGCGGCGTACAAGCGCCGCCGCAATGATGCAAGGCACAGTCACCGTCCTGGGTATCGAGACCAGCTGCGACGAAACCGCGGCTGCGGTCGTGCGCCTCACGGATGGCCGGGCTGAAGTTCTGTCCGAACACGTCGCCAGCCAGACGGAGGAGCACGCCCTCTATGGCGGCGTGGTGCCTGAAATCGCCGCTCGCGCGCATGTGGAGCGGCTGGATTCGCTTGTGAAGCTGGCGATGAAGGATGCCGGTATCGGCTGGGAAGGTCTGTCCGGCATCGCGGCCACGGCCGGGCCAGGGTTGATCGGCGGGGTGATGACCGGGCTGTCCACGGCCAAGGCGATCTCTCTGGCGCGCGGCCTGCCGCTGATCGCCGTGAACCATCTGGAAGGGCACGCCCTCAGCCCGCGCCTCGCGGAAGATGTGCCGTTTCCCTACCTGCTGCTGCTCGTGTCGGGCGGGCATTGCCAGTTCGTGTTCGTGGAGGGCGTCGGCAAGTACCGGCGCCTGGGCTCGACGATCGACGACGCCGCTGGCGAAGCGTTCGACAAGACGGCCAAGCTGCTTGGCCTACGGGGCGCCGGCGGCCCCTCCGTCGAGCATGAGGCGCTGCAGGGCGACCCGGAGGCGGTGGACCTGCCACGGCCGCTGCTCGACCGGCCGGGCCTCGACATGAGCTTTTCAGGCTTGAAGACGGCGGTACGCCGCGCCGCTGAAGAGCAGCCCCTGACGCTGCAACGCCGCGCTGACATCTGCGCCAGCTTCCAGGCGGCCGTGGCCGACATTCTCGCCCGCAAGTCGGCGCGTGCGATGGACATGGTCGCGGAGCTGACCGACCGGCGCACATTCGTCGTCGCTGGCGGTGTCGCTGCGAACAAGACGCTGCGTGCGCGGTTGGAAGCCCAGGCGCATCGCGCGGGGTTCAGTTTCTTTGCGCCGCCGCTGCGTTGGTGCACGGACAATGGCGCAATGATCGCGCTTGCGGGCGCGGAACGTCTTGCGCGCGGCTTCACCGATCCGCTCGACACTCCCGCGCGCGCGCGCTGGCCGCTGGACGAGGCGTCGGCGACGGCCACGCCGGTCTATGGCGCTGGCAAGAAGGGCGCGAAGGCCTAACTTCCCCGGCATGACCAGCACAGTTGATGTTCTCGTTATCGGCGGTGGCGCGGCGGGGATCGGCGCAGGGCTTCGTCTCGCGGCGGCCGGTGTCGACTATCTGATCGTCGAGGCGCGCTCGCGCCTGGGTGGCCGGGCGTGGACCATCGAAGATGGCAGCCATATCGACATGGGGTGCGGCTGGTTGCACTCCGCCGATGAAAACCCGTGGACAGACAT
>DAIRES010000215.1:0-5194 GCA_036795465.1 Hyphomonadaceae bacterium | reverse complement strand
AGCGTGAGCTTCACCGAGCGCGAGCGTTCGGCGGAGACGGTGGCGACGCGATCGACGGCGTCCTTGAACGGCTTCTTCTCGACGATGAGGATGCGGTTGTTCTCTTTCGGGATCACGCGCTGGTAATCCGGGAAAGAGCCGTCGATCAGTTTCGAGGTGAGCACGGCCTCGCCGATGCGGAAGACGATCTTGGAATCGGAGGCTTCGATCACGACCGTTTCGGGCGCGTCATCGAGCAGGCGGCGGGCTTCGGCGACGGCCTTGCGCGGGACGATGACGCCCTTGAGGGTGGACGAGCCTTTCGGCGCTTCGGTTTCGGCAAGCGCGAGACGGTGGCCGTCGGTCGCCACGGCGCGCAGGACGTTGGCGCTGCCTGCCTTGGCGTGGTGCAGATAGATGCCGTTGAGATAATAGCGCGTCTCTTCGGTGGAGATGGCGAAGCGCGTCTTGTCGATCAGGCGGCGCAGCTCGGCGGCATCCATCTCGAACCTGGTGGGCGCGGCTTCCTTGGCCATCGTCTGGAAGTCTGACGCAGGCAGGGTCGGCAGCGCGAATTTGGAGCGGCCGGAGGAAATCGAGAGACGGCCTTCCGACAGGTCGAGCGAGATTTCCGAGCCTTCGGGAAGCTTGCGCACGACGTCAAAGAGCGTTTGCGCCGGGGCGGTGACGGCGCCGGCCTTTTTCACCGACGCGACAGCGGCATCGGTCGCTTCGATGTCGAGGTCGGTTGCGGTGAGGCTGAGGCGTTCGCCTTCGGCCACCATGAGAATGTTGGAGAGGATTGGGATCGTGTTCCGGCGTTCGACGACGGCCTGCACGTGGGACAGCGCACGCATGAGGGCGTTGCGGTCAATGGTCAGCTTCATAAGCCCAATCCTGTAAGTCCGCGTCCGTCCGGACGTTGGCGGTCAGCCGAAAAGCTTCGGCCCGCCTCAGGGGGCGGGATAAGAGATTAGCCGATTGCGGCGCTGCGAAAAGGGTCGATTTGACCGCTACTCAAGGGTTCGGACGAAGCATCCACAGGGTGGGCGGGTGTTGGGCGTGCGGAGACGGGGAATTGGGCGGTTTGGGGCGGCCCAGAGCCCTGCGGAGGCCGGCTGGCCGCCGCCTGTCATCCCGAAAGCGCGCAGCGCTATCCGGGAACCATTTCTCACCTTGTCGATGCGGATCAGTAGCTCCCGGCTCTCCGCTTCGCTTCGGCCGGGATGACAAGGCCGTGCAGGTTGAAACGAAAACCCCTCCCCCGTTGCCGGGAGAGGGGTTTGATCTTTCAGAGCCTGATGCCGATCAGCGCGCGTTGCGCGGGTCTGCGAGGATGCGTTGTTCGAGCTGGCGGAGTTCCTCGGCGAGGCCCTCATTGCCGGCGACCATGGCGGAAATTTTCCGATACGCGAAAAGCACTGTTGTGTGATCGCGATCCCCGAACATCCGCCCGATCTGCGGATAGGAGCACTTGGTCAGCTGGCGCGAGAGATACATCGCGAACTGGCGCGGTTGTGCAAACTGGCGTTTGCGGCAGGCGGACTCGAGATCGAGCTTGGTGACGCCGTAGGCTTTCGCGGTCACGTCCTTGATCGTGTCGATCTTCGGCGCGCGGGCGGGAGCGCCGCCCATCTGCAGCTGGATCGATTTCTCGACCGCCGTCTTGTCGAGCGGTTTGCCCGCGAGGACCGTGCCGCAATAGACGTTGCGGACGGCGCCGCAGAGCGCGCGGCCGGACGCCGGGAGACGATCAGCGAGGAGATCGATCCACTCGTCCGTGAGGTGGAATTCAGCGTCGATCGCTGTGGCAGCTTCGGAGACAGCATCCGCCTTGGCGCGGAGAATCTCGCGGCGGAGATTGCGCTCGGGCAGTTCC
The DNA here is from genome assembly GCA_036795465.1 of Hyphomonadaceae bacterium. Lineage (GTDB taxonomy): Bacteria > Pseudomonadota > Alphaproteobacteria > Caulobacterales > Hyphomonadaceae > UBA7672. Next base: position 3,336 of record DAIRES010000215.1, on the reverse strand, counting down.
ATCTGGGCGATGACGCCGCCGTGGATTTCGTCACGCATGCGCTCGTCGAGCTGGTCGATCAGGGCGGGCGTCTGGTCAGCCGCGAGAACGACGACGCCGCCGTTCGCGACGATGGCGCGCATGTGGGAGAAGAACTCCACCAGCGTGCCGGGCTTCGAGCAGATGAACTGGAAATCGTCGAGCAGGACGACCTTGGCGCGGCGGACCAGCGTGCGCAGATCCGACGTGTCTTTCCGTTTCACGCCATCGACGAAGGCGACGGTGAAATCTTCCGACGACATATAGAGGCAGCTCGCCTCGCCCTTCGCGGCCTTGAGCGCGTGCTCGATGCCTTTGAGGAGGTGCGATTTGCCGACGCCGTGCGGGCCGACGATGGTGACGACATTGGCTTCGACGCCGGCGCCCATGGCGAGGCGGCGGGCAAGGCCGAAGGCGATGCGGTTTGAATCGCCGACGAGGAAGTTCTCGAGGGTCGGGGCGCCTTCGGCGCTGACTTCGACAGCTTCTTCAGCCTCGGCGAAGCCTTCTTCGACTTCGTCGTGAGCTTCAGAGAAGCCTTCTGCCGCAGGCTGAACCAGCGCCATCACGTCCGGCGCGATACGCTCCCGCGCTTCGATGCGGACGGAACGGCCGGTGGAATCGGCCTGGTCCCATGCCTGCTGGATGAGGTGGCCGAAGTCGGTGTCGACGCGGCTGCGCTCATGCTCGCTCGAGGCGGCAAGCAGGACTTCGCCGTTCACTTCGGCGACGAGATCGAGCTTGGCGATCCAGGTGTCGAACTTCACGTCGCCGAGACGGCGGCGCAGAGCTTCGCGCACATTGGCCCAGATAACCGGAATCTGGCCGGCGCCTGAATCGGCAACCGGCTTTGCAGACGCGGCGCGCGAAACCGAAGACGGCTCCGCCGCGCGGGCAGCTCCACCCATCCCGCCAGCCGCAAATCGTGTGGTGTTATGTTTGCTAATCATGGCCCCTCATCTACCCTTCTGGTCGATGTTTCCTTCCCGAAAATTTGGACAAAAAGGCTCTCTAACGGCTCCAGCCCCGGAGCCGCAGATCATGTCCAAACGAAGGAAGGTTACTCGCTACGGAGGAGAGTTTTTCTCCGATCACCCGTCGTCGTCAACCGAATCAAAAGCCGCATGTGCGTATTTATTTTAACCGAACCGTCGCATTCGGTATTGCCACTGAATCCATTGGCGAAACGCCAGAATACATAGCTCAAACGCGACAGAATAAGCTTAGAATACTGCGCCGCATACGGAGCAGTATTTCGCATCACTACGAAGTGCTGGAGAGTTTGTTAGGCGTCTAAAACTCAACCGCCGAGAGATCGAAAAAGCAATCCCGGGAAACCCCGAAATACGCTCCGCTCTCCGCGATGTTACGAGTTGACTGACTTCACGCGAGCGGCGAGGCGCGAGACTTTCCGCGACGCCGTGTTCTTGTGCAGCACGCCCTTCTGGACCGAGCGCATGATTTCCGGCTCGGCAGCTTTCAGCGCGGTGATCGCCGCTTTCTTGTCGCCAGCCGCCACGGCTTCCTCGACCTTGCGGACGAAGGTGCGCACGCGCGACTTGCGGGATTTGTTGACCTCGGTCCGCCGCGCAATCTTGCGCACCATTTTCTTGGCGGATTTCGTATTGGCCATCGGTCTTCCAAGCTCCGTTTACCCTGTCCCCAGACGTGGTCCGGGGGTTTCGGGGAGCGGCGTCTTAACAGCGGTCGCGCGGGCGGTCAATTCGCGGTTCGCATGATTTCACGACGTTGCCCCAACGCCCGCTTTGCAAGGGCTTTCTTACTTATTCGAGAATTTCGCCGGACGCTTCTCCACGAAGGCGCTCATGCCTTCTTTCTGGTCATCGGTCGCGAACATGGAATGGAACAGGCGGCGCTCGAGCATGATGCCCTGCCGAAGGGTGGTTTCGTAGGCCGCATTGACCGTTTCCTTGGTCATCATGGCGATCGGGCGGGACTGGGAGGCGATCTTCCGGGCGGCCGTTTTCGCCTCTTCGACGAGTTTGTCGGCAGGAAGGACGCGGGAAACCAGGCCTGAGCGCTCGGCTTCGGCGGCGTCCATCATGCGGCCGGTGAGGCACATATCCATCGCCTTGGACTTGCCGACGAAGCGGGTGAGACGCTGCGTGCCGCCAATTCCGGGCATGACGCCCAGATTGATCTCGGGCTGGCCGAATTTGGCGGCTTCAGAGGCCAGGATGAAATCGCACAGCATGGCCAGTTCGCAGCCGCCGCCGAGGGCGAAGCCGTTGACCGCAGCGATGATCGGTTTGCGGAAGGACGAGACGGCGTGCTCGAACGCGCCGAACAGGTCCTTCTGATAGACGTCCATGTAGGACTGCGGGGCCATTTCCTTGATGTCGGCCCCGGCGGCGAAGGCGCGGCCTGCCCCGGTGAGGACGACGCAGCCAATGTTCGTGTCGGCCTCGTATTTCGCGAGGGCGTCGATCAGCTCGGCGCAGAGCTTTGCGTTGAGGGCGTTCAGCGCATCGGGACGGTTGAGGGTGATGATGCCGATATTGCCATCGGTTTCGACCAGCAGCGTTTCGTAGGCCATGGGTGTCTCCCTCTTGCCGGTTCTGACCAGCTCCCGGCCTTACTAGACGTTGGGGAGGCCGAGTTCCACCCGGCTCGCGCCGGCGAGCCGCAACTGGTCGAACAGCGCCATCACGATGTGGACATCGACGGTGCCGAAATCGGCCTGCACGAGTGAGGTGCGGCCATCGACTTCGGGGTCGGAGAGGAAATGGGCGGCGCGCTGGATGCCGTCTTCCTTCACATCATCGGGGGCGGCGAGCGCGCCATCGAACCATTCGGCCAGCGCGGCGGTGATCGCCTTCGGCTCGCCGTCGATCGCGATGCGTACATTGTCCCACTGGAAGGGCGCGACAACGATATCGAGGCCGGCGCCGTGGAAGGCTTCGGGCTCGAAGTTCAGCATGCGGCTGGGCGAGAACATGCTGGGCGTTGCGCCGTCGCCTTCGACCATGGCGAGATCATAGCGGGCGCCGAGATTGAGCTCGCCTTCGCGGGCGAGCGCGCCTTCGGCATCGACCATGGGCGGCTCGATGATGAGGGTGTGGCCCTTCTCGCGCAGCTCTGCGAGGGCGGCCTCAAACATGTCGACATAATGCGTGCGCACGGACGCGAGCAGTTCCGCGAGATCGGTCATTGGTTTCTCCACCCGGATCGGGGTGGAGGATGCCTACTGCTCCAGACGCGTGGAGGCCAGCTTTACGATCAGCTCGAAGCTGACGGTGACGGGGCGCGCGGAGGCGGGCTCGCGGATCGCGATGTTCAGCTCTTCGTTTTCGCGTT
>DAIRES010000214.1:0-5220 GCA_036795465.1 Hyphomonadaceae bacterium | reverse complement strand
AGCGGCGGATCGAGCGACCCTTCACTTCGTAATCGTGCTTGTCGATGTTCGGACGAAGCTTGATCTCTTTGAGGTCAGCCGACTTCTGCTTCTTGCGCGCTTCGGCTTTTTTCTTCTGCTCGGCAAAGCGCTGCTTGCCGTAGTCAGCAATCTTCACGACCGGCGGATCGTTGTCAGGGGCGACCATGACGAGGTCGAGGCTGACTTCCTTCGCGGCCTCGAGAGCGGCCTCAAGCGGCATCTCGCCTTGCTTCTCGCCTTTTTCGTCGATCAACAGGACGCGCGGTGCGCGGATATCCTCGTTGATCTGCGGGCCTTCCTTCTTCGGCGATTGGGCCTGCTGCGGACGCTGCGCGATGGTCGTTCTCCCTGGTGGCTTACAAGCCGGGACTTATGCCCGAACTCGTGGAAATGTTCAAGAATTGGAGCCTTCGGTCACTTCCGGGCTCGATTCGGCTGGTTGTTCCGGCTCGGAGGGCGCCTCCGCGACGGGGGGCTGAACCGGGGCCGGACGGGCTATGTTGGGTGGCAACACGCCCAATCCAATGGCCGCTCGCTTAACATCGTCGACGCTGAGCGATTCCAGCGCGGCGGCGTGGAGGATCATCATCGGCCCGCCACGGGGGGCGGCCCGCCCAAGCCGTGTTTTGGGGCTCCAGACGCTCTGGAGGTCCCGCGCCATGTCTTCATTCCATTCCTGCGCGAACAGGCAGACGCCGGGCGTCCGGGCAGCTGCCGCCAGGTGCATCGGGCCGGTATCGCCGCCGAGCGCGAAAACAGCCCGCTCAGCAAGGGTTGCGAGTTGGAACAGGTCGGTTCGACCGACAATGTTCTTGGCGCGGGGTTCCAGCTTGAGGATCTGGGCGCCGATATCGCCTTCTGCCTTCGTTCCGATGACCACGGGCGTGATCCCGGCATCGGCGACCCAGGTCGCGATCTTGGCAAAGCGATCCACTGGCCAGCGCTTTTCCGGATGGTCGGCGGACGAGCCGGGGATCAGCAGCATGTACGGGCCGTGCAGGCTGAAAAACTCCGGCTGGAAGCGTGGCGGGTCGCGGAAGGCGGCGCGGATCCAGTCGAGGCTGGGCGACACTTCCTGGCCGATGATCCAGCCGGTCGGATCGCCCGGCGGCTTGGGACCGAGGCCTGCGTGGACCAGTTGCTCGGCCAGCCGGTCGAAATTGTGCATCTCGCCACGGTTTTCGTTCATGTGCTGGTGCGAGGCGCCCTTGGCCGCGCCCGACCAGAGCGGCTTCTTGCCGGACAGGCCCATGAAGTACTGCGCGGTACGGTCGTTGTTCTGGAAGTCATAAACCATGTCGTAGCCGGCCGAGCGCAGGCGGCGGATGAGGTCTGCCTTGCCCTTGAGGTCTTTCGGGCGGCCGTCGGCTTCCACGATATCGAAATAGGGGCAGGCCTTGGCGAAGGCTTCGTATGGCTCGGTCGTCAGCAGCGTTATGCGGGCCGACGGATGCGTCGCGCGCACGACACGCATGGCGCCCAGCGCCTGCATGAAGTCGCCCATGGCGCCCAGCTTGATCACCAGCACGCGCCGGAGCGTGTCGCCGGGGTTGGGAGGTGGTGTGTACGCGGAACTCGTCATGAAGGCCGACCCATGAGCCTGTCATAGACTGCCAGCGTCGCTTGCTGAAGCGCTGCCGTGGTGAACTTTTGCTGGACGCGGATTTTTGCGGCCTCGCCCATCCGTTTCCGGCCTTCCGGGCCCTGGCCCAGCAGATTGCCCATGGCGTCGGCCAGCGCGACGGGGTTCATCGGGGGCACGACGAAACCCGTTTCGCCATCGACGATGATCTCGCCCTGCGCCCCGATGCTGGAGCCGATGGCGGGTACGCCCATTGCGCCGGCTTCGGCCGCAACACGTCCGAACGCCTCCGGTTCGTTGGAGGGCGCGATGACGATATCCGCGAGGGCGAAGGCGGCTGGCATGTCGTCACAATGCCCCACGATGGCGATCCTGTCGTCAAGCCCGTGCTGTGAGATCAGCTGTGCGAGTTCCTGCATATAGCCGTCGCGGCCCTGGTGGTCCCCAGCGAAAATCATGCGCCAGGGTTGATCCGTGCTGCTTTTGAGCCGGGCGGCGGCGGCAATGGCTTCGCGATGGCCTTTCCATCCCGTCATGCGGGCCGGCAGAAGTATGATGGCTCCTGCGTTTTCGGCTGGCAGGCGCCAGGCTTTCCGAAGCGCGGCCCGGCGGGCAGGCAGGATGGCTTCGGCGGAAAATTTCCCGATATCGACGCCACGGGGGATGGTCACGATCCGGTCCATCGCCTGCGGATGTTCCTTGCGGACGTGCGCGGCGGTGAATTCCGAATTCGCAATGACGATGTCGCCGCGCGCCATGACTGAATTGTAGAGCCGTTTCGGCGCGCTCCTCGCGTTGTAAACGCCATGATAGGTCGTCACGAATGGCTTCTTCATGCGGCGCGCGGCCCAGAGGGCGCTCCACGCCGGCGCGCGCGAGCGGGCATGGACCAGATCGACCGATCGTTTCGCAATGATCTTCGAAAGCACCGACGCGTTGGAATAGATGTGGATCGGGTTCTTGGTTGCCAGCCCGTCGATCCGGATCAGTTCGGCGCCGGCGCGGATCAGCTCTCCCTCGAGCCTTCCGCCCACGCTGGCGACCAGCGCTTTTGCGCCGGCAGCGCGCAGGGCCTCGGCCACCTCGATGGTGGTGCGCTCCGCTCCACCCGCCGAGAGGTGAGGGATGACCTGCAGGATTGTCCTCCCCGACAGAGGCAAGGCTTTGTTTCTCCCGGTTTTCTGCGCCGGGAGACCGATAGTCGCTTTTCAGCCCGGCGCAAACCGATCAAAAGCGGGGAATGTTGAACGACGTTGCGGAATATCTCGACCATCAAGGTGTGCGGATCGCTTTCCGGCGGTCGCAGGGGCAAGCGGGCAGGGCCGGGATTGTCTGGATGGGCGGATTCCACTCCGACATGCTGGGCGAGAAGGCGACGACGTTGCATGCCAACGCTGTGGCGGCGGGGCGGTCATTCGCACGGTTCGATTATCTCGGTCATGGCGAAAGCGGCGGGCGATTCGAGGATGGAACGATTGGCCGCTGGCGGTTGGATGCGTTGGCCGTGATCGATCAGCTGACCGAGGGGCCGCTGGTTGTTGTCGGCTCGTCGATGGGCGGGTGGATGGCGCTGCTCGCGGCGCTTGCGCGGCCCGAGCGGGTGAAGACCCTGGTGTTGCTCGCGCCTGCGCCGGATTTCACCGACAAGCTGATGTGGGCGTCGTTCGACGACAGCCAGAGGCGGCAGATCATCGAGGATGGTTTCTGGACGCGCCCGTCTCCCTATGACGCCGCCGGCTATCCGATCACCCGCGACCTGATCCAGGAGGGGCGGCAGTGGAACATCATGGACGATCAGATCGCGCTCGATCTTCCCGTGCGCATTCTGCAGGGCGGGCTCGATACCGATGTGCCGTGGACGCATTCGCTTGATCTGGCGGATCGGCTGCGCTCGCATGATGTGGTGTGGTCGCTCGTCAAGGATGCCGACCACCGGATGTCGCGTCCGCAGGATATCGCGCGGATGGTCACGACTGTTCTGGCGGCGGCCGATCAGGTCGATGCTGCAGCCTCGGCCTGAAGGCAGGCTAGCAATCCCTCACGATAGGTCGGGAAGCGCGGATGCCAGCCGAGTGCGGCTTTGGCTTTGGCGTTGGAGACGCGCTTGCACTCCGCATAGAAGCGCTGCGCTGCCGGCGAGAGGTTTGCGTCTTCGAATGCGACGGCGGGTGGCGGCGGCATGTTCAGAAGCTGCGCGGCATGGACGATCACTTCGTCGGCGAGGGCGGGTTCGTCGTCGCAGATGTTGAAGATGTGCTCGGACGATCTTTTGCCGATCGCCAGTTTCAGGGCGCTGGCGATGTCGTCCACGTGCGCGCGTGAGAAGACCTGGCCAGACTTCACGATGCGGCGCGTGCCGGGTTCACGGACGCGATCGAGGGCCGAGCGACCGGGCCCGTAGATGCCGGGCAGGCGGAAGATGTTCGCGCCGGTTTCCTGCCATTGCGCTTCGGCGCGGGCGCGGTTGATGGCTTCGCGGCTCTGCGGATTGAGCGGCGTTTCCTCGAAGGCCCAGCGGCCGCCGAGGTCGCCATAGACGCCCGTGGTGGAGAGATAGCCGATCCATGACGCTGTTTCGATTTGCGCCTCGAAGGCGCGGAAGACCGGGCAGCCTTCTTCATCCGGCGGGACAGAAATGAGCCAGGCGGAGTCTTCCGGCGGGACGACGTCTTCGCCGGGCCATATCGCGACGCTCCAGCCATGGGAGCGCGGGGAGGCGGCCGAGGCTTCGCTCCGGGTGGTGCCGGAAATCCTGACGCCATCGGCCTTCAGGGCTTTTGCGAGCCCCGTGGCGACATAGCCGAATCCGAATGCGAAGAGCTGAGTTGGGAGCATGTTCTTGCCGTATTGATGCGCTAGGGCTTATGGCCCTGACAGGCGTGGCTGACCAGCCGCGTTGCTTCAACGGACCCTGACCATGCGTTCAGTCCTGCTGATTTCCCTGCTGCTGGCTGCGGCGCCCGCTGCGTTTGCGCAGACGGAGGAGGAGAAGCTGGAGCAGTGCATCACCCAGATCGATAAGGACGCCGAGGTCGCCTATCAGGATGGGCTTACCTGGCTGGCGAAGGGGAATCGTCCCGCGGCGCGGCAATGCACGGCGCTCGCGCTGATTGCGCTGGGGCAGGAAGCGGAAGGCGCCGCGCGGCTTGAAGAGCTGGCGAATGCGCCGGACGCCGGCGGTATCGAGGAGCGCGGTATCTATCTCGCGCAATCGGGCAATGCCTGGCTGATGGCTGGCCTGCCGGACGCGGCGATCGTCACGTTGACAAATGCGATGAAGCTGCGCCCCGAGGACGGCGAACTCTACAAGGATCGCGCCCGGGCCTATCTGCTGCAGAAAAAATGGAGCGAAGCGGGGACTGATCTTGATTCAGCGATCCAGCTATCGGCTGGCAACGCGGAAGCGTTTCGCCTGCGCGGTCACGTGTTGCTCAAGCTGAACCGGCTGGGCGAAGCGTGGAAGGATGTCGAGACCGCGATGCGGCTGGCGCCGAAGGATGTCGATGTTCTCATCCTGCGCGGCGATGTGCGCGAAGCGATGCGCGTCGCCGGGATGGACGATCCGACCGGGATCGAGCCGGTCGACGAGCCGCGTACGCGGCTCGTGGGGAATTAGC
>DAIRES010000213.1:0-5245 GCA_036795465.1 Hyphomonadaceae bacterium | reverse complement strand
CGCTGGCGTGGCATCTATCCAATCGCGCGAGCCTGTCGCAGACTCCGCGTAATGATGGTCAAAGACCGCTTTGCCCAGGGGACTAATATGAAGACACTGCTGCGCGCGTCGGCGATCTGCGCCATCGCATTGGGGCTCGCCTCCTGTCAGGCCGCGCCGCCTGCGGTGGTTGATGTGCCGGCGCCCGTGCAGATGGCGGCGGAGCCCAAAGTCGAAGCGCCCGCGCCGCAGCAGGCAGCGCTGGTCGCCGCGCATCCGGGCGAGACGGTTTACAAGCAGTACTGCGCGACGTGTCACGACCAGCCGGAAGCCACGCGCTCTCCCGCCAAGGACACGCTGAAGCAGATGAGCCTTCAGTTCCTGAACTATGCGCTGACGAACGGTAAGATGAAGGCGCAGGGTAGCCCGCTGTCGCAGGAACAGCGCGGGCAGCTGATCAACTATCTCGTCGGCGCGAAGGCGGCAGAGAATTCGTGGACCGCCGGCATGAAGTGCGACGCGGCGCGGATGCCGGTTGATCTTTCCGGCGCGGCGACGATCACCCATTTCGGTTTCGACGGGAACAACACGCGCGCGCTGACCGCGCAGCAGGCGGGCCTGACCAAGGCGCAGCTTGGCAAGGTGGAGCTGGCGTGGTCGCTCGGCTTCCCGGATTCGACGGGGATGCGCGCGCAGGGCGCGGTTGTGGGCGACAACATCTTCGTGCCGGTTGCGCAATCGGCGGCAATGTATGCGTTCGACGTTTCCAATCCCGACAAGCCCTGCCTGCAATGGGTCTATGAGACGCCGGGCGGCGCGCCGCTGCGGACGAGCCCGGCCTATGGCGTGGTCGATGGCGTGCCGCTGCTGGTGTTCTCGGGCGAGGATGCGACGGTTCACGCGGTTGATGCGCGCACGGGCAAGGCCGTGTGGACCAAGCCGGTCGGCGCGTATTCGTTCTCGATTACGACGGGCACGCCGAGCGTGCTGAAAGACCGGATCATCGTTCCGGTTGCGCAGTTCGAGATCGTGTTCGCGAGCGACAACAAGGAGCTGTGCTGTACCAACCATGGCTTCGTCGTGTCACTCGATCCGAAAACGGGTGAGCAGCAATGGCGTTACGACACGATGCCGGAAGCAACGCACCAGCGCGACCGCGGCGATGGCAAGTCACTGATGGGCCCGTCTGGCGCGCCGATCTGGAATTCGCCGGTAGTCGATGAGAAGCGCGGGCTGGTCTATTTCGGCACCGGCGAGAGCAACTCGCCGCCGGCGCACAAGAACACCAACGCGATCATCGCGATCGACCTCAAGACCGGCAAGGAGAAGTGGAGCTTCCACGCCACGCCGAACGACATCTACAATATCGGCTGCGACCTTCATTCGAAGAAGGAATTGCTGAACTGCACGAGCGCGCCGGAGACGGTCTATCGCGATGTGGACTTCGGCGCGTCTGTGATCCTCGGCACGCAGAGCAATGGCAAGCAGCTGGTGTATGCCGGACAGAAATCCGGCTCCGTGTGGGCGTTCGAGCCCGACACGGGCAAGGTTGCGTGGCGCAAATCGCTGGGCACCGGCGGGCCGCTGGGCGGCGTTCACTGGGGCATCGCGTTCCACAACAACACGGTGTTCGTCCCGATCTCGAATGTCGGCGTGCCGATCAAGGGCGAGTGGGATGCGGACCCCAGCATCAAGCCGGGCCTCTACGCGCTCGATGCGAAGACGGGCAAGATCAAGTGGCAGTACAACCCGCCGCTGCCCGCCGGCCTGCCCGCCATGCCGCCTGGCTTCCCGCAGCATCCGGTTGCGATGTCGACGGCGCCGATGGTGATCGATGGCGTGGTGATCGCGGCGACGCTGGACGGAACGATCCACGCGATTGATGAGACCACCGGCAAGCTGATGTGGAAGCAGGAGACGGCGAAGGATTACACCACGCTGAACGGCGTGCCCGGCAAGGGCGGCGCGATCGACGCGGCTTCGCTGTATGTGGCCAATGGCCTGCTGATGAGCAATTCGGGATACGGATCGTTCGGCCAGCAGCCGGGCAATGTGATCCTGGCGTTCAAGCCGGTGAAGTAGCTCTCGCCGATGCAGAAACAAAAGGGCCGCCCCGGCAGCAGGGCGGCCCTTCTTATTTGAGGTTGGCGGGATTACTCGCCGTCTGCTTCGAGCGCGGTGTCCCTGCCCTCGTTCATGCCGACGAGGATGCCCGGCAGCGCGTAGTTTCCTTCGTGGCAGGCGTATTCATAGACCTGCTCCTTCGAGAAGCGCAGCGGCATCTGGCCGGTCCATGTTTGCGTGTAGCTGATTGGGTCGATGACTTCGTAGGTGTAGTCGATCTCGACATCCGACACGCGGCGGAAGCGCTCGATGATCTTGCCTTCCTTGGAGAGCGGAATGCGGCCGCGCGCCTGAAGGCGATGCGGGTTGCGGGTTTCGACGACCAGCGTGTCGCCTTCCCACCAGCCGAGGGAGTCGCCGAACCATTGCTCGATCTGGTCGGGCAGCGGTTTGACGGCGCCGACTTCGTCCTTGAGGCGGATGATGCGCGCGTCGTGGTTCATCTCGATCTCGAGCATGACGTGAGTGGGCGTCTGCACGATGCGGATATTGTTGTTGTACATCGCGTTGGTGAGCGGCGGGCCGCCCTGGTTGGCGAACGAGACGAGGCAGCGATCGCCCAGCGTGCGGACTTCCGGGCCGGTGTTGTTGACCGTGGTGGCGGCGTTCATGCGCGAGCCGGCAGCGGCGTTGCCGGCGCGGTTGTAGGGGATCTGTCCGTTGGCGGGCGATGTGATCCAGGACGAGCGCCATTCACCGTTGACGCGGCCGTATTCGGAGCCCGGATCAATCCAGAAGGCGTTGTAGCCGGCATCGGGGTTGCGGTCGGTGAAGACGCCGGAGTTGGGATCGGTGCGTTTCTGGCTGTCGCGCGCGGCCTGCGTGTATTGCGCGCCGTCGAGCAGCTGGTTCACTTTCTCGGGCGGGATGACCAGCGTGTCGATGTTGGCGCCGCCACGGCCGCCGCCGCGCGTGAGAGCCGTGAGCGATGCGGTGGACCAGACGCCTTGCAGGTCTGCCTTGCCCCATGCTGTGCGCGGCGCCTTGTAGGCGGGATCCCACGGCTTCAGGTCCTTGAAGAAGGGGATCGGGCTTTCGTAGGACTTCGAGCCCGCGATGGGCTTGGGCCCTTCGATCGGGGCGCCGCTATCGTCGGCGTGCTTCACGCCTGAGTTCGCGCCTATGCGTTGCGCCATCGCGGGCTGGCTCATCGCCAGCGCAACGCCAAGTACGGCCATGGATATGGCCTGGGCAGGTTTGATCATCTTCAGCTCCCGAGTGCATCGCGGCGGCTTGGTGACCGCTCATCGTGTGGTGGCGGGAAATTATGGCGCGAGGCCGCGCCTGTCGAGCAGCGCTAGGGGCACTTCCGCGTGAAGCGACGCGCACGTCAGCGCTCATTCGCGGCCTGGCGCCGTCTAGACGGGCGCGAGGCGCATCCAGATGCCTTCACGCTCTGCGACGCGACGCTCGACCAGCAGGCGGGCGATCTGGCTGTCGTCATGGAAGGCGGAACCACAGGCGCTGTCGAGCAGAGCCTTGGCGAGGTTGTCGAGGTCCATGTGCGGGGGATCGCCGGTGAACTCCATGACGATGTGCGCGGACCAGTCGCCCCAGCGCGGGCGGACGGGGAAATGGAGGCGGAAGAAGTCCTTGAGCAGCGGCTTGTAGTATTTCGCCTGCGTGGTGAGGCCATCGACCTGCACTTCGAGCGCGCCGTCCTTTTCCAGACGCGCGCGCACCTTGTTGTGGCGGGTCCAGCTCGCGCCTGGGGAATCACTGTCGCCGTTCAAGCTGCATCCTGTCTCGCCGCGCCGCGCGGACCATTGATCCCGGAAGCGCTTGGGTCTAGTGCCAGCGCAGATTTTTCACGCTTTGCCGAGGCTGGGAGCTGCACTGATGGCCGCGAAGACCCGTACCGAAACCGACACCTTTGGCCCGATCGATGTGGCCGCAGACAGGTATTGGGGCGCGCAGGCGCAGCGATCGCTGGGCAACTTCAAGATCGGCTGGGAAAAGCAGCCTGCCCCGATCGTGCGGGCACTGGGCATCGTGAAGCGCGCGGCGGCGGAAGCGAACCAGGAGCTGGGCAAGCTGGAGCCGAAGCTGGCGAAGAACATCATCGCGGCGGCGCAGGAAGTAATCGACGGCAAGCTGAACGATCATTTCCCGCTGGTTGTGTGGCAGACGGGTTCGGGCACGCAGTCCAACATGAACGCCAACGAGGTGATCTCGAACCGCGCCATCGAAATGATGGGCGGGACGATGGGCACGAAGAAGCCGGTTCACCCGAACGATCATGTGAACATGAGCCAGTCGTCGAACGACACCTTCCCGACGGCGATGCACATTGCGTGCGCCGAGCAGATCGCGACAGACCTGCTGCCTGCCCTTGAGCACCTGCATGGCGCGCTGAAGGAGAAATCGAAGGCGTGGGCGAAGATCATCAAGATCGGCCGCACGCACACGCAGGACGCAACGCCGCTGACGCTGGGCCAGGAATTCGGCGGTTACGCGAAGCAGATCGAGAACGGGATTGCACGCATCAAGTCGACCCTGCCCTCGCTGATGGAGCTGGCGCAGGGCGGCACGGCTGTCGGCACCGGCCTCAACGCGCCGAAGGGTTTCGACAAGCTGGTGGCGGCGAAGATCGCGGAGATCACCGGGCTCGGCTTCAAGACGGCGCCGAACAAGTTCGAGGCGCTGGCCGCGCACGATGCGATGGTGATGAGCCATGGCGCGATCACGACGGTTGCAGCGAGCTGCTTCAAGATTGCCAACGACATCCGCTTCCTCGGGTCGGGCCCGCGCGCGGGTCTGGGCGAACTGGCGCTGCCGGAGAACGAGCCGGGCTCGTCGATCATGCCCGGCAAGGTGAACCCGACGCAGTGCGAAGCGCTGACACAGGTGTGCGCGCACATCATGGGCAACAACGCCGCGATCGCGTTTGCTGGTTCGCAAGGTCACTTCGAACTGAACGTGTTCAACCCGATGATGGCGTACAACTTCCTGCAGTCGGTTCGCCTGCTGGCGGATGCCGCGATCTCGTTCACCGACAACTGCGTGGTCGGCATCGAGCCGCGTATCGACAACATCGCGAAGGGCGTCGAGAATTCGCTGATGCTGGTGACGGCGCTGAACGAGCGTCTCGGCTATGACGCCTGCGCCAAGATCGCAAAGACCGCGCACAAGAATGGCACCA
>DAIRES010000212.1:0-5256 GCA_036795465.1 Hyphomonadaceae bacterium | reverse complement strand
CTCGCGGCTTTGCCGCGATCCACCTCCCCCAGTGCTTTGCACTGGTGGAGGCAAGCGCCGGTGTTTACCTCCCCATGCGGAGCAGGGGGGATATAGTGATGTCCGGAATCAATTCGCAGAATCCAATCTGCGGCTGACGTAGGTTGCTAGATCAATCGGCCTCGCCTTCAGTGAAATCCGAACGCGAACGAGTAACGGACTAACTCCTTGAACCAATCAGCATTGGTTCAGAAAATCTTGGATGGAGCCACGTACTGCCTTCAGATCAATGTCGTTGCCGTACCAAAAGTCGCGGCCAACTTCGAACCGAACTCCGATGCTACCTGTCTCGGTCAGCTTCAACCAATCCGCCTTGGAAGCGGTTCGCTCAAAAAAGAACCCTCCAGACTCCAGCGAAAAGTTTTCCGTTTTCATTGGGCCTTCAAAATACCGGCGCTCGTTGGCAACCAGATAACGGGGGCGACCCTTAGGTTTGTCCGGATTTCGCCGAAAGCGGCCGTCGGTGCGACGCACATTCCATGGAGGCGAGGAGCATTCGAGACGGCTGGAGTTCTCCGAGCTCTAAAGGACCGCGGTGGCTGCTTTCCGCTGCATTTTGCCAACCGTGGTCAGCAAGTTCAAAGCCCTTGCTGCGCTAAACTTGGTCGGGTCAAATGCGCCGCCGGACGACAGAACTTGTACGATTTCACGGTCGACTGGCGAGACTTGGAGGCCACACATGCTCCAGTCCGCAAAGTGTCTCTCTCTTGTCGGAATAGCCTCGATGATCGTCAACTGTTCGTGGCGCGGGTCACGCGTGATGCGTCCATAAGTTTCGAGCACGGGCTGCATTGGCCCCTCCAGCTCTTGAACAAACCATCCGTTGCAAACCAGAAGAGCGCCGGTGACATCAACCGCGCTGTTGCGCGCCTGCGCGATTTTCAGGATCGTAGGCAACTCTTCCTTGATGCTGCTCTTCCCGATCAATCGGACCCTGCTGCAATACAAAAGGCGATGCAGATTTCCCCGAACCACCTTCATTTGACCCAATGCCTCCGTTGTTCAGCGCTGCCGTTCCGGCACGATGAACGCATCGATGATCCATCTTGAAATACGTCTTGGAATGAGCTCGATAGCGCAGGCGAGTTAACAAAGGACGTGCGCTTGTTAGCGAAAATCCCACGACCGGTCGGAGGCGTCTTGCCGAGCGGTGCCGGCAACGGCGGAGTGTCCGCATAGGGCCAAACAGCGTCTTAGCCTCGGACAAAGAGAAACGGCAGGAAAGCCCTCGCTTTCCTGCCGTTCTCGTTGGTGCGTCGAAGTCAGCTCAGAATCTGCGAATTAATTTCGGAGATCACTATACCTCCCATGCGGAGCAGGGGGAGGTGGATCGGGCGCGGAGCGCACGAGACGGAGGGGGATGGTTGGGTGGGGGTGGCCCATGGGTTCCGGGTCTTCGCGCTTTGCGCTTCGCCCGGAATGACACCGGTCGGAGTGGCGCACGCGGCAACAAAAAACCCCGGAGCTTGGCTCCGGGGTTTTGTCGTTTTCGGGTTGGCGTCTGGTTAGCTGGCGAAGCCGATCCAGCGGCCGCCGGCGGCGACGGTGACCCAGGTGAGGACCGAGAACATGGCCATCAGCTTGGCGGTCGGCGTCGAGGCTTCCGTGCGGCTCTGGTAGATTTCCCAGCCGAAGAGGGCGGCGAAAACCGCCGCGCCCGCGACTGTGAGCCAGCGCGAGATGTCGTCATAGAACGGATCATAGGTATTGAAGCCGATGATCCAGTACATCACGAACATGCCGCCAAACAGGAGCGCGAAGGCGCCAACGGCGAACCAGCGGGTGCGGACGCCGAAGATGGCCAGGATCGCATAGCCCGCCGAGAGCGGGTGGAAGAGGCCCGGCGCTGAAATCTCGTCCGAGCCGAGTACGCCGAGGGCGACCAGCCAGAGGAGGAAGGCGATGCCGGCGGCGACGAGGACGCCCGTGGAGGTGCGGCCATCATTCTTTGCGATGGCGTTGGTGACGCCGAATGAGAAGATGCAGGCGGACGCAAGCGACGTCATCTTGATGAAGAACGGAACGGAGTTGTAGAGCTTCTCCGAGTTCAGCATGCCGATGATGATGCCGGTGAACAGAACGATGGCGAGCCCGGCTATGAACCAGGGGCGCGTCGTCCGCTCCATCTGCGGCAGCGGTTCTTCCTTCAGGCCCGCGCCCATGAGGCGGAGGTTGAGGAGGATGACCGCGCCGCCCATCAGTGCGAGGCCCACGAGGTGGAGCGCGCCGAACGGGGCGTAGATGTCCTGCAGCAGGGAGATCGGCCAGATCTTCGGCATGCTGGCGACGAAGTCGGACGCGCCGGGGACGTTCTTGAAGATTTCTTCGAAGGTCATGGATCAGTTCCCCTCACCAGGAGCGGGTTGAGCGGGGGCGGGCGTTTCGGCGGGAGCGGCGTCTTCAGCCGGGGCTTCTTCACCCTCGACCGCTTCACCTGTTCCATCGTCCGGAACGGCTTCCTCCCCGGTGACCTCTTCTTCGATGACTTCGCCGACGTCTCCCTCACGGAAGGCGAGGGCGCTGTCGCACTCCTGCAGCACGTACATCAGCGAGCCGGGCGTGGTGGTTTCCTTCTCGCAGTAGAACCAGTCGTAGGCGATGAAGCGGCCGAAGATGATGACCAGGAACCAGGCCAGCATCGACAGCGCGCCGGACAGCTTCACGACCAGCGGCAGGCCGGGCGTGCGCTTGTGGATGACGACGAACAGGCCGACCAGCGCCACGACGAAGAGAAGGATGCGGGCGGCCGACATGACCCACGGGTCGCCCGGGATCAGGAAGGAAACCAGCAGGGCGAAGGACGAGGCGATGAAGACGCCGAGCCACAGGGCTTTCTTGACGGGAAGCGGATCGCTCATCGGCGGGATGACGTCCCACGCGATATCGCTCTTCTGGACCCGGTAGTGGAACCAGAGGATGTTGATCATCGCCGCCACCAGGAACACCATTTTCAGGCGGAACCAGATGTTGTGGTAGTACATCAGCGGGTCGCGGCCGACGAAGGCGATGACGCCGGTGACCACCATCGCCATCAGCGAGATGATGGTGATCGGCAGGACGCGGTCCGACAGCTTCGACAGCGGCATGTTCTTGAAGGCGATGCCCATCATGCGCAGGTCGATCATCCAGATCGTGCCGGCGAAGAACATGATCGTGAGCACGTGCGTGCCCTCGATGATGTTCCACATGAACAGCGACTCGTGGAGCTGGTGCGACCAGGACTGTCCGTCCTCGGTGAACCTGCCCAGATCCTCCCGGATCCAGTTTACGAAATCATGGAGCAAGTCTTGTCTCTCCCCTTCGGGGCGCCCGATTTTCGGGTCGCCCAAGTTTTGTGACCAGAGCCCGGGAGGGCCCGTTACTGGTTTTGCGGTGGCGGAGGCGTGCGGTTCGGCAGCTCCGGCAGTTTTGCGTCGGCGCCGGGCGCATCGCCCTGAACGTAATGGTTGTGGCAGGCCACGCAGGCTTCGTAGATCTCGCTGCCGGCCTCGAAGAAGGCCTGCTTGTCCTTGGCGAGGGCGGTGGCCTGGGCCTTCTTGGCGGCGGTGTAGAGCTGGTTGGCCCAGTCGACCCAGCGACGGTCTTCATCTGGCGGGCGGTTGGGCAGGAGAAGCGTGTTGGAGGCTTCGGCCAGCGTGAAGGCTGCGCTTTCGGCGGCGACCCAGCCGGCATCGTCGGTTGGGAAGAGTTCGTGCATGCCGTCCGCGTCGATCAGCCAGCCCTGGTTGTGCCAGACGCCGAAGGCGCTGAAGTCGATGACGTGAGCCATCAGGTCCTTCATGGTGGTGTCGGTCTTGAAGTCAGCGAGAGTTGCGCCGCCCATGCCTTCGCCTGGCGTTGAGCCGGCGGGGGCGGTCGAGACGGTTTCGGAGTTTGGCGAGCAGGCAGCCATGGCTAGCGCCAGCGCGAGCGCCGTCGATAAACGGATCATGTTTCCTTCCCCGTGGGCGCCGCCGGTATGGATGGCGTGTTCGCCTATCCCTGCCGTCGCCGCGTAAGTGCTCCACCTATCCGCAACGTAACGCGCTCCTTGGCCAGACGCCATGGTGTGAGTGTCGCAGATTCACTGGATTCAACGCTTTGACCCCGGTCAAACCGTCGCCAGAGGCCCCTTTCCACTGCAAGGGAAAAGAGGGTACAGCGATGGAAAACCGGAGCGTTTCGAACCAGCGGTCCGGACAAGGCAGGGAGAAGGACTTTGAGCATACTGAATCTGAAGCGCACTGCGCTTGCCGCAGGTGCGGCATTCGCCCTGGCGTTGTCTGCGTGCCAGACCGGGCCATCGGCGGGCGTTGATCCGACCGTCTCGTCGCTGGTGAAGGGCGATGCCGAGGCGCTGGGCTTTGACCCGAACAAGCTGAACGACATTCGCGTGGCGCTGAATGGCGATGTGCAGTCGGGCAAGATCCCCGGCGCGTACCTGCTGATCGGGCGCAAGAACCAGATCGCGTTCAGCCAGGGCTTTGGCGTGCAGGGCCCCGGCCAGACGACGCCGGTGACGGATGAGACGATCTTCCGCGTGTTCTCGATGACCAAGCCGGTGGTCGCCGTGACGGCGATGACGCTGGTGCAGGAAGGCAAGCTCGACCTCGACGCTCCGGTGTCGAAATACCTGCCGGCGTTTGCGGACATCAAGGTCTGGCAGAAAGAGGGCGATCCGGTCGCCTCGACCAAGCCGATGCTGATCCGCCACCTGATGAGCCATACGTCTGGCATCATCTACTCGTTCATCCAGCCGCAGCTGCCGATCTCGAAGGCGTGGGTTGCGGGCGGCGAACAGCGCACCGACCTTTCGGCCAAGGATTGGTCGGAGCAGGTTGTCGCCAAGCTGCCGATGATCGCGGAGCCGGGTGATGCCTGGAACTACAGCCAAGGCCTCGATGTGCTGGGCGGCGTGATCGAGAAGATCACGGGCCAGACGCTGGGCGATGCGATCAAGACGCGCATCACCGGACCGCTGGGCATGACGGATACGGCGTTCTTCCAGCCGACCGAGAAGTCGGCGCGCTTTGCGCAGTCGAAGAACAAGGACCCGCTGTATTACGACTACACGGACGCGCACCCGTTCATGTCGGGCGGCGGCGGGCTTTCGTCGACGCCGGAAGATTATCTGCGCTTCGTGCTGATGCTCGCCAATGGCGGCACGTATCAGGGCGTGCAGATCCTGAAGCCGGAAACGCTGAAGCTGATGCTGGTTGACCAGACGACGGCGGAAGT
>DAIRES010000035.1:8827-24516 GCA_036795465.1 Hyphomonadaceae bacterium | reverse complement strand
CGACGCCGATGACGAAGTTGCCCTGCATCACGAAGCCGCCGAAGGCCTCGATGATATTGCCGGCCGCCTGCGGACCCTCATGGCCGTGGGCGAGGATAAGGCGTGTTGTTGCGATGTTCAGCGCCAGCCTGAGCAGTGTCGCGAGCAGCAGCACAGTCGGGAAGGCCGAGAATTCCAGCGGTTTGCGGATCAGCAGGGCGGTCATCAGGATCAGCACGGAGAGCGTGATCGAGATCGCCAGCATGAAGTCCAGCAGGAAGGGCGGCAGCGGCACGATCAGCATGACGATCAACGCCATGACGCCCAGGCCGAGAGCGTATTCGCCCTTCGCGAATTGCTTGGTCAGCGAGTTCCAGTCGAACCCGCCGCCAACGTTACCAAGTGTACCCGCACCAGCCTGCGCCATCTAATTTACCCCGCCGCCCGGATTTCACCGGGGGCCGCCACATCGATGCCGGCGTCCTTGTAGGCGGCCAGCTTGTTGCGCAGCGTGCGGATCGAGATGCCAAGAATGTTGGCGGCATGCGTGCGGTTGCCGAGGCAATGGTCGAGGGTCGACAGGATCAGGTCCTGTTCGACTTCGGCGACCGTCTGGCCGACGCGGATCGCCGCGCCCTTGATCGCGGCTTCTGCGGCGTTGACAGCGCGCTCGGCCGTGGCGTCGAGCGTGTTGGCCTGAACGGGGCGGCCATCGGGCGTGCGCAGATCGTCGACCGAGATTTCCTCGCCGCGCGCCAGGATGACCGCGCGGTGCATGGCGTTCTCGAGTTCGCGGACGTTGCCGAGCCAGGCGGCGGACTGCACGCGCTCGCTGGCCGCATCCGAGAGACGGCGATGCGAGAGGCCGTTGGCGATCGCGTATTTGTTGACGAAGTAGTCAGCCAGCGAAGCGAGGTCGCGCGGACGCTCACGCAGCGGCGGGATATGCAGGTTCATCACGTTGAGCCGGTAGAGCAGATCTTTCCGGAATTCGCCGCGAATGACGGCTTCCTGAAGGATGCGGTTCGACGTTGCGATGATGCGGATATTGACCGGCACAGGCTTCGAGCCGCCGACGCGGTCGATCTCGCGTTCCTGGATGGCGCGCAGCAGCTTGGCCTGCAGGCGGATATCCATTTCGGAAATCTCGTCCAGCAGCAGCGTGCCGCCGTCAGCTTCCTCGAATTTGCCGATACGGCGGGCGACCGCGCCCGTGAACGCGCCCTTCTCGTGGCCGAACAGTTCGCTCTCAAGCAGGTTCTCGGGAATGGCGGCGCAGTTGACCGAAATGAACGGCTTGTCCGCGCGCTTCGATTTCTTGTGGACGTAGCGCGCCATGACTTCCTTGCCGACGCCGCTCTCACCCGTGATGAGGACGGAGGCTTCGGACGGCGCGATCTGGTCAGCGAGGCTGCGCAGTTCGAGCATGGCCGGGTCGTTGGCGATCAACGGGCGATCATCATCAGCCACGGCGGCGAGAACAGCGGCGATCAGTTCCGGATCGGGCGGCAGCGGGATGAATTCGCGTGCGCCGGCGCGGATGGCGCGAGCGGCCATGTCCGGCGTCACGTTGACGCCGCAAGCAACGACCGGAGCAACAATCCGCTCCTGGCGCATCGCGTTGACGAGGCCGGTGATGTCCTCGTGAACATCGATCATCACGATGTCGGCGCCGCGACCCGTGCGCAACAGCTCCAGAGCTGTGCCGGCGTCGTGTGCGTGCAGCACCTTGGCCCCTTTGTCGAAGGCCATCTTGGTTGCGGCCGAGAGCTGGCCCGCGAGGTTTCCGATAATCAGAACGCGCATGGGTTTTCCTCTAGGCGTCGGAGTTCTTGATGATCTCGGTCATGGTCACGCCGAGGCGGTCTTCGACGACGACGACCTCTCCACGAGCGACCAGACGCGAGTTGACATAGATATCGATGGCTTCGCCGACGCGGCGGTCCAGCTCGAGCACGGTGCCCGGGCTGAGTTCCAGCAGCTTGGCGACTTCGATCGTGGTGCGGCCGATGACAGCCTGCACAGAGACGGGGACATCGAACACGGGGCGAAGGTCTGCGGCGATACGTTCGCGCATGTCTTCGCTGGTGTCGGCCGGCGTGTTGTTGCGGGGCTGCGCGATTGCGCCACCCTGCGCCAGATCCGGAAGATTGAGGTCGCTGCTGCTCATGATGTCCTACGCGGAGAAGAGTTCTAGTTGCGGCGCCACCGGGTCTTGGAGGCGTGCATTGATAATGGCTTCGATCGTGGCTTCGACGCCTTCGCGGCTGAAGCCGGCGGAGCCTTCGCCCCAAACCACGGTCCAGTCGCCTGCGCGTGCATTTGCGTCCGGCACAAAGGCGAGATTGGCGCCCAGTCCCTGGCGGCGCAGCTGTTCCATGCGGCGCTCGACCTCGTTGATCGAGTCCGGCGCGATGCTGACCGTGATGATCGGGTTGAGCTTGAGCTGGCGAACGACCTCCATGATGGCGGTCGCGGCGGCTTCGTCGCCGGCCTTGTCGAGCGCGTTGCCGGCAATCTTGCGGGCCGCGATGATGGCCAGTTCAGCCGCTTCGGCGCGCAGCTGTTCCGCAATGCCTGCGAGTTGCGCTGCGACAGGCGCGAGATGGGCGACGATCTTGTCGACCGAGGCGAAGCCACGGGCTTCGACGGTCTGCCGCGCTTTCATTTCGCCATCGGCGCGCGCCTTGGCGGCAAGCTGATCGGCTTCTTCGCGCGAGAAGTATTTGCGGTCGGGACCGCGCAGGACGTCGCCCTGCGGCGTGAATTCGGTTTCGAAGCTGAAGGTGCGGATTTGCTGGGTCATCAGTAGATCAGCTCATCCTGCCCGCCGCTCTCGGCGAGCATGATCTCGCCGCGATCAGCCAGCGCCTTGGCGACAACAACCATTTCCTGCTGGGCCTGTTCGACGTCCTTGAGCTTGACCGGGCCCATGGAGGCCATGTCGTCGCGCATGATCTTGGCGGCGCGTTCCGACATGTTGGACATGAAGAGATTGCGCATCTCGTCGTTCGCGCCCTTGAGGGCGAGGCCCAGCTTGTCCTTGTCGACGCTGCGCAGCAGCGTCTGGATGCCGCCGGGATCGAGCTTGGCGAGATCCTCGAACACGAACATCAGCGAACGGATGCGGTCGGCCGCTTCCTTGTTCTTGTCTTCGAGCAGGCCCATGAAGCGGCCTTCGGTCTGGCGATCGAAGGAGTTGAAGATCGCGGCCATCTGTTCATGGCTGTCGCGCTTGGACGTGCGCGCAAGGTTGGTCATGAACTCGGTGCGCAGGGTCGACTCGATCTTCTCGAGAATGTCGCGCTGCACCGGCTCCATGCGCAGCATCCGCTGCATGACTTCGAGCGCGAAGTCTGCGGGCAGGGCGGTGAGAACGCGCGCCGAATGCTCGGTCTTGATCTTCGACAGGATGACCGAAACCGTCTGCGGGTATTCGTTCTTCAGGTAGTTCGCTAGAACCTGCTCGTTCACGTTGCCGAGCTTGTCCCACATCGTGCGTCCCGCCGGGCCGCGCAGCTCTTCCATCAGGTTGTCGACCTTCTCGGCCGGCAGGAACTGCAGGAGCAGGCGGTGCGTCTGTTCATAGGAGCCGGTGACGGCGCCCGAACCAGAGAGGCGGTTGACGAAATCCTTGATGAGGAACTCGACCATCTCGGCCTTCACCGGGCCGAGGTTCGACATGGCCGACGAGATTTCGCGCAGTTCCTCGTCGTCGAGACGGTCCCAGACGGGTTTCGCGTCCTCGCCAAGGGAGAGAAGAAGGATCGCTGCCTTTTCCGAGCCATGCAGGGCCTTCACCGCCGTCATCGTTTCCGCGATGCGGCGTTGCGTATCGTTATGCGTGTCTTCGCGCGTGAGGCCGCCTTGCTGCGGCGCGGCTTGAGCTTCCGCCTGCGCTTCGGCCTGTTTCAGAGCTGCGGATGCCTTGCTCATGCGGCGCGATCCGCGGGTTCTTCAGCGAGCCACGAACGGATGATCGAAACTGATTCATCCGGGTGGCTGGCGACGACTTCGGAAATCTTCTTGATCGAGGACGCTTTCACCTGGCCGGAAATGCGGGCCACGTCGATGCCGGCGTCGAGACGGTCGGGCATCGGGGCGTCAAACCCCACGACGCGGCCTTCGCCCACCGAGATCAGGTTCTCGCTGACTTCATGATGAACCTGCTGCGGTGCATTGGCGGCCGCGGCCTGCATCGCAGCGATCGCCTTGGCGCGCTTGGCGCCTTTCAGCTTGGCGATCTCCGGCGGCAGGTCGCCTTGGTCAGGCTTGGCGAACAGTCCGCCAATCAGCGGGCGCAGCACGAAGAACACGAGGGCGAGGGCGGTCAGCAACAGCGCCACGATCTCGCCGATGTGGAGAAGGTCGAACTTGTCGAAATCGAACGCTCCGGGCGCCGTGGCGCCATCCAGCGAGGTGTCAGGACGGGCGAATGCCGCGCTTTCGACCGTGACGACGTCGCCGCGTTCCTGATTGAACAGCACGGCAGACTTCACCAGCGCGGTAATGCGATCTATTTCTTCCTGCGGGCGCGGCTGCCAGGTGGCCGGCTGGCCTTCAGCGCCAGGCACGCGCATGTGATCGACCGCTACCGCGACCGAGAGGCGCTGGATCTTGCCGCCTTCGACCACTTCCGTGCGAAGCGTCTTGTCGATCTCGTAGTTGACGGTGGATTCGTTACGGCTCGCGCTCGACTGGCTCTTCGGCTGCGGCGCAGCCACCGGATCGGCGCCCGTGGGCACATTGTTGGCGACCGTGGTTTCATCGCCCGGCGCGGCATCCTGGCTGTTCGACGAATCTTCGACAGTCGTTTCCGAACGAACGACGCGGCTGTCCGGGTTATACGTTTCCGAGCTTTGCGTGACCTTGTTGAAGTCCGCTTCGATCGAAACCGTCACCTTCGCTGCGCCGGGGCCAGCAATGTTCTCGATCACGTCGAGAACCTTCTTGCGATAGCCCTCTTCAAGGGCCGAGCGGCGTTCGTCGGAGGTCGTGCCGCCGCCGATGCTGCTGCCGGAGGGGTCGTTTTCGTCAGTCGCGGCGGCGAGAAGGCGGCCATCGGTCGAGGCGATCGTAACGGCGCTGACCGCAAGACCCGGGACCTGCGAGGCCACGATGTTGCGGATGGCGCGGACCTTTTCCGGCGACATGATGTTGCCGGTGATCTTCAGAACAACCGAAGCCTTGGGCTTTTCGACGCTCTTCTGGAACAGCGGGCGATCCGGCACCGACAGGTGAACGCGGGCCGATTGCACCATGTCATAGGCCGAAATCGTGCGCTCCAGCTCGCCTTCCATGGCGCGGAGCTGCTTGATGTTCAGGACGAACTGGGTCTCGCCCAGCGCATCCGACTTGTCGAAGATTTCCCAGCCGATCGAGCCGCGCGTCGGCAGGCCCTGCTCGGACAGCATCATCCGCGCGTCTTCGACCTTGGCGGCGTCGACGAAAACGGCCGAACCGCCGCCTTCAAGCGTGTAGGCGACGCCAGCCGTATCGAGCTTTTTGGTGATCTCGGAGGCTTCCTCGAGATCGAGGCCCGAGAAAAGAAGTTTCTGCCCGCCGGACTCGCCGCGGAGCATTATGACGCCCAGACCGCCCCCAACGAGCGCCACGACGACGAGCGCCGCAGCGATTCGCATCCGGCCGGAACGCGCGAGTTGCGCCACCAGGCCTTTGGATTCTTCAGTTTTCGGATCGGCCATGAACGCTCGGAAAAATCTGCCTGCTCGCGATTTGCGACTAGGCAGGAATTTCCGGGTGCGTGGTAAACGTGGTGTTAAGGACGCGAACCGATTGTGTTAGCGAAACCTTAAAGTCGAAGTCCGCGCGCCGTCCCTCCCCATAGCCCGGGACGGCGTTTGCGGTGTCGTTCAGCGATAGTTTTGCAGGCGTGTCGTGCGAAGGCCTTTGACGCCGTGACGCTCGTAGAGGCGTTCCCAGCCGCCGAACTCTTCTTTCGACAGTTCGTAACGCTCGCATGCGTCTTCAGCGGACAGGAGCCCGCCGTGAACAGCCGCGACGACTTCCGCCTTGCGGCGGGTGACCCAACGTTGAATCCCGGGCGCAGGAAGGTCGGCCAGGGTGATATGACGTCCGTCCGGGCCCACGACGGCCGCGCTGGACGCGCTTTGGCTCAGCATGGAAATCTCCGTTTGCTGCTTCAGTCTGAGTGGAGACCATACGCAGCGGGTACTAAGGGCACGCTCAGGCAGACACGCCGCTTTTCGGGAAAAAACCGCGAAAATTTCATGTAAATGCGGGGTTGCCGGTCACCATTCCGCAACGCGGGAAGCGCGGCGGCGAACGCGGGGGAAGACGCGAGCGATGATGCGCGGTACGAAGTCAGGCGCATTCTGCGCCCCCAGAACCTCGTGTGTCTCCGTGCGATCATCACTCGCTGGTCCCTACGCGACTATCGTTTCAGCCTGATCAGCTCGTCGAGCATCTCGTCGGCCGTGGTGATGATCTTCGACGACGCCGAATAGGCGCGTTGAGTCATGATGAGGTTGGAGAACTCTTCCGCGAGATCCACGGTCGACGCTTCGAGGGCGCGCGCCGCGATCGTTCCCGCGCCGCCAATGCCAGCGCCGCGCATCGACAGGGCGCCGGCGCCCGGTCCAAGGCGATAGACGCCGCCATGCTCGGGGATCAGCCCGTCGACGTTGCCGAATGTCGCCAGTGGAACCTGATAGATGCGGCGGGTGAGGCCGTTGGTGAAGATGGCGGTGACATAGCCATCGTCATCGACATCCACCGAAGCCAGCGAGCCAAACGGCGTGCCGTCGACTTGCGATGTTCCGAGCTGCGAAGGCGAATCGTAGTTCGTCAGGCCGCCCGGTGCGCCAGGTCCGCCCATGTCGAGCTGGATCGTTTGCGCAGCGAGGCCGAGCGTACCGGCCCATTCCGGGCCTGCGCCCGTGCCCGCTTCGCCAATCGACAGCGACAGCGGAAGCGTGGAGTTGGCGGCATCGAGTTGGCCGAACGGCGTGAACGCTACGATGCCGGTCGCCAGCTGGCCATCAACCAGCGTGCCGCCGCCGGGGACAACGTCTGCCGCCGGCATGTGAACTTCAGTGTACCACTGGTTCGGCCCTGCTTTCAGGAACGACATGGTCAGCGTGTGCAGGCCGCCCTGGCTGTCATAGACCTGAATCGGAACCTGGAAGTCCGGCGTGACTGCGCCAGACGCCATGTTGTTCGTGCTGTCGGCAGCGTCGTAGGTGGCGCCGCTCACGGCCGCCGAGACGACCTGTGACGATTGCAGGTTGGCTGAGAGCGACAGGCGCGCCGTGGCTTCCGCGCCGCCGGCGATGCCCGACACGCGGATCGGCTCGAGGCCGTTGAGATCGGTCGGGTTCGCCGTGACCTGGCCCGTCGAGTCAACGGGCCAGCCCTGCAGATAATAGCCGGCCGTGTTCTGCAGATAGCCGTCAGAGTCCGGCGTAAACTGCCCGGCGCGCGTATAGAAGTAGGGGTCGCGCGCCGTGGCGTCGTCGCTGCGCCCGCGCACAACGAAGAAGCCGTTGCCAGAAACGGCAAGGTGCGTCGCGACAGACGAAGCGATCGTCGAGCCTTGTTCGCTCATCAGCGGCGAGGAGCGGCTGGAGACGCCGCCAGCATTGTAGGTCGACTGCCGGTTCTGCGAGTTAAGCAGCGACGTGAAATCGTTGCGCAGGCGCTTATAGCCAACAGTGTTGACGTTCGCGATGTTGTCGGAAATCGAAGCGAGCGCACTGGAGTTGGCGCGCATTCCAGCTGCGCCGGCGAGCATGGCGGAGTTGATACTCATGGTCGAAGCTCCCAGAAAACCTGCGGGGCAGGGTTCATTACTGTTGGGTTGGTTGGCCGCTTATGCAGCCGGACGGCGCGCTTCTGCGCCGGAGAGTCGTGGTCGAGCCGGCGACTAGTTCGTCGCGGCTGTCGTATTGTTGTTCATCAGTCGCTTGATGTCGGCGAACGCGAACACGCCGGCTGGCGTCGTGAGCGCGGGCTCGCCATAGGTCAGGTCGACGCCGGTGATCTTCGTCACCAGCGAGTGATTGGGGGTAATGGCTTTCTTGTTGGCGTCTTCGGCGACGACACTGATCCAGTAAGGCTGATCAGTAGCCGCCGCGCCGCCCTTGTTGAGCTCGCCATTCCAGGTGAACTCGTGGCTGCCGGCTTTCAGCTCGCCCGTTTTGGAATACAGAACCTTGCCTGCTGCGTCCGTCACCGTGATCGTGGCGGATGAAGCTTCAGACGGAAGTTCGTAGCGCCATTTCACCGGATCGCCCGTGAATTGCGCGCCCGCTGAATCGATCTCCGCTTCCTGCCCAAGATAGCCGGACAGCGACGCGCCAGCGCCGGAGTTCGTAGCCTTGATCAACGTCTCAAGCTGCGTGTTCACGCGGATCTGCTGTTCCACGCCCGAGAACTGGACAAGCTGTTCCGTGAACTGCGTCGAGTCCATCGGCTCAAGCGGATCCTGGTTCTGGATCTGGGCTGTGAGAATGGTGAGGAAGGTGTCGAAGTTGGTCGACAGCGTCGCCGCTGATTGCGCGCCAGTGGTTGCCGTGGTGGACGGCGGCGGTACGAAGGAGATCAGGTCTGACATGTCTCAGCTCCTTCAGGCGACAAGATCAAAGCGCGACGAACGCCACGGGCGTGCGGCGGCGGCGGTCTGGGCATCGACGGCGACGTCAACAGTTTTGAAGCCGCGCCATACATTGGCGTTGCCGCCTTCATTATCCTGACCGTTCGCGGAATTACGTCCCTGGTCGCTCGACAGCTCGAACTTGATCCCGCCCTCGGCGAGATCGAAGCCGGCGTCAGACAGCGCGCGTTCAAGCGAGCGTTGGCCGCGCATCAGGTCGGAAAGCGCGGCACTGTCATGCGCCGCCAGTACAGCATGAACCTTCTTGTCGGCGCCGACTTCAATGCGCACGTCGACACGGCCAAGCTCGGCGGGATCGAGACGCACTTCATAGCGCTGAGCCCGGCCATCAAAACGCTCGATCATGCGCTGATAGACCTGCACGGTCGTGGCGGGGGCGTTCTGAAGGGCGGGGTGAGTCTGCGTGGCGCGCGCAACGTCGGATGCAGGCGCGCGGGCGGTCGCTGCGACGTCTGTTGTCGGTGCAGCAGGCGCAGTCGCGGCGTCTGTCTTGATCTCCGGCGCGGCATCGACAGTTGCGGCAGCGGCCTGGACCGTTTTGTTGGCGCCCGTCTGGGCTTTTGTCGCGCCTTCGGTCGTAGCGGACGATGTCGTCGAAACCGTCGTGGACTGATGTTCGGCAGGAGCAGCGGCGCGCTCAGCGCCCGGCGCCGAGAGCGGGGCGGCGTCCGTGGCTTGCGGCGCCACTGTCATCGCGACTGGAGCGGGAGCGACTTGAGCAACAACCGCTGCCGGCACGCCGGCCTGAGCATGCGCTGTGGGTGTGACAGCGCCGTCTTCCGCGCCATCGGTGGTGTCGTCCGTATCTTCCGCGGGGGCAGAAGCCGCCGGTTGAGCCGGTTTCGCTGCCGGGGCGGTCGCCGCTGCCTGCGCGGCAACAGCCGGAGCCGACGCAGCCGCGGCTTGCGTTGCAGCGGGCTGAGCAACCACAGGGATCGAAGCCTGAGCCTGAGCCGGAGCAGCGACAGTCATCTCGGGAACTTCGATCGATTCACCGGCAGCAGCTTGAGGCGCGGCGGATTGTGTCAGGCCAGCGAGGATCGCCTCGGGAGAATTGACGGCGGGCACAACGGGCGGTTGCTGCGGGGCAGGTTGCACAACGGCGGGGTTCGCGTCCGTCGTCGCAGCGACCAGCTCGTCGCTGGAATCCGTTACGGCGGTTTCGGTTTCCAGCACGTCCGCGAAACTCACGCCGTCGTCCTTCACAGACGCCTGCTTCGACGCGACGGGCTCGGGCCGCGCGGCGGGCTGCATCGGAATGAGGTCGGCTGCTGCGGTCACGCCCGGTCCATGCTTCATCATCTCCGGCCCATTGCGAGCGCGGAGCGTGAGTTGTGTGTGCAACACGCGAGCCAGTAATCTTTAGGAAGAAAAGCCCCAGCAAATACGCGCTTTGCTGGTTAACGAGCGCCCGTTTCAACGCGCCGATGCGGCAAGAGTCGCTAGGTCGTGCTGCAGAACTTGCCGGGCTGCGAGCAGTTTCAGCCGCGCGCGTCGCGACATCGACCTGGCGTGCGCGAGAACGCCGTCGCACGCCCATCTCCTGACTGGCCCGCAACTTGCGTGGTTAACGGCAACGTTGTGGCCAGTGAGCCGGAGCGTTCGGGGCAGAAGCTCCCGTCGCGTAAATTTCGCGAATGTATTCAGGAAGATAGAACAATCCCGGTGAAGACTGGTCGCACAGAGCGGCCCGGCAGATCGCGCCTACCCGACAGTTGCGGTGGGCAAGATTTGCAGGGCTTGTGATGGAGATGCGATCGTGTCGCTGAGCAGCATCATGTCGACCGGCCTTTCCGCGCTGGCTGCGAACCAGCAGGCGCTGAAGGCAACTTCGACCAACGTCGCCAACGTCAACACGGTCGGCTATTCGCGCCTCGACGTGCAGTTCATCTCGCGCCAGGCCTCGGGCGGATTGTCGGGCGTCGAGATCGAAGTCACGCGCGTCGCCAACGCCTATCTCGCTGCAGCCGAAATGCGCGGCGCCGCCGACGTGGCGTCCGCCGACATTCTTTCGCAGTTCATGGACAGGGCCCAGGGCCTCCTCGGCGACCCGTCGGATTCATCGTCGGTGTTCTCGACGCTCGACCCCGTGTTCGCAAGCTTCGGGTCACTGGCGGTCGATCCGGCATCTGCCCTGCGCCGTTCGTCGAGCCTGTCGGATCTCACGACCCTGCTGGCGCAGCTTGATACCACCGCTGAAGAGCTTCAGGCGCTGCGCAATGAATCGCAGGCGCGCATCGTATCGTCGCTCGAAGAAGCCAACTCCCTGATGAGCGGCATCGCCAAGCTCAACACCTCTATCCAGCGCTCCACCATCGGCGGCGTTTCCGCCAGCGAGGCGGAAACCGAACAGCAGCGCATGATCGACCGCCTGTCGGAGATCGTCGATATTCGCGCCCAGAAGCGCCCCATGGGCGGCGTTGAAATCCGCACGACGGACGGCCTGCTGCTCGTCGATCTGGACGCCGCCAGGCTGGGGCTGGATTCGACAACCAATGGCGAGCCGTATCCCGGCGTCGTCATGTTGGCGCCGCGTTCGTCGACTGAAACGCCTCTGGAAACCCATCTGTCGGGCGGAGAACTCAAGGGTCTTCTGCGCGCGCGCGACAAGGAGTTGGTCAATCTCCAGCTGGCTTTCGGCGAATTCGCCGCCGGCGCTGCCGAAGCCCTGAACGCCGCGCACAACGCCGCCAGCACGGTTCCGGCGCCTAACGCGATGGTGGGGCGAAACACGGGATTGCTCGAAGACGATCGCCTGAATTTCACAGGTATCACCAATATCGGCATCGTCGACGACCAGGGCAATGTGCTCCGCAATTTCCGCGTCGATTTCGACAATGGCCAGATCCTCGATGACCAGGCCAACGTCACGCCGTTCGGCGCCACGATCGCCGACCTGCAGGCCGCGCTCGACAGCGCCATGGACCCTGACGGCACGATCAGCTTCGCCAACGGCGTCATGCAGATTTCGGCCGATACGCCGACCACAGGCGTCGTCATCGCTGACGACCCCACGCGCCCGGCGCTGCGCGCGGGCCGGGGCTTCTCGCACACGTTCGGGCTGAACGATCTGGTTTCGCACGGCCAGCCGCTAAGCTACGCGACAGGCCTGTCCGCGCTCGACGACCATGGTTTTGCCGACGGCGACATAACTTTCGCCATCCGCAATCAGGATGGCTCGATCATGCGCACGTTCGACTTCCACGTCACATCGGGAACGTCTCTCGGCACATTGCGCAACCAGCTCAACACGGCGTTGCAGGGCTATGGCCAGGCGACGCTCGACGCCAACGGCCGTCTCGCGCTGACGCCGAACAACAGCAATGTCGGCCGCATCGACGTGCTGCAGGACACCACCGTTCGCGGCGACACGTCGCTGTCGATGTCGCAGCTGTTCGGCTTCGGTGAGCAGCTCGCGATCGAGCGGTCACGTAGCAACACCATCCGTCCCGACATCGCAGCCAACCCCAATCTCCTTGCAGCCGCGCGCGCCGATCTGGCCGGCGCCGCTGCTGGAACGCGCGTCCTGTCGCCCGGCGACGGTCGTGGCGCGCTGGGTCTGGAAGCG
This sequence comes from Hyphomonadaceae bacterium, assembly GCA_036795465.1. Taxonomy (GTDB): domain Bacteria; phylum Pseudomonadota; class Alphaproteobacteria; order Caulobacterales; family Hyphomonadaceae; genus UBA7672. The sequence continues at coordinate 12,313 of DAIRES010000035.1, read as the reverse complement.
GCAGGCACCAGGACGCGCGCCTTCGCGGATGCAGGCGGGCTTACGGGGCAGGTCACATCGATTTCCGACTATGCGGCGCGGCTGGCTGGCCACGCCGGCGTACGGGCTGAAGCGCTCGACTCCGCCCGCGCCGCGGCCGAGTCCGTGCGCAGCGAAGTGCGCGAACGCCGCATGAGCGAAGAGGGCGTCAACCTCGACGAAGAGCTGGTGAAGATGACCACCTACCAGCAAGCCTATTCCGCCGCCTCCCGCATGATCCAGGCGGCGAAAGATCTCTACGACATCTGTCTGAACATGGTTTGAGGAACATAAGTCATGGCCCGCATTTCCTCTGCGATGATACCTTCGGCCTCGCTGGCCGACATTTCCCGCGCCCAGCAGCAGCTGGTTGAAGCCGCTCGGCAGAGTTCGGCGCAGACGCGCGCGAACGATCTCAAGGGCTATGGCCGCGAAGCGCAGACACTTGTGTCGGCGCAGCGCCTTGTCGCGCGCACCGAAGGCTTCCAGGCGACCTCTCGCGAACTGACGACGCGGATGCAGATCCAGGACGTTGCGATCGGCCGCGCCGCTGAAGTTGTCAGCAAGCTGAAAGAAGACCTGTTCCAGAACGTCGGCCTTGAAAGCGGCGAGGGCGTTCGCGCCCAGCTCGAGGAAGCGTTCGCCGTTCTCAAGGACGCAATGAATACCAACCTGGGCGGTCGCTACCTGTTCGGCGGCGTGCTCAACGACCGCCCACCGGTGACGGCGGATTCGCTCGCCGATCTGGCCGCCAACCCGCTGACCGATTCAATCGAGCAGGGGGCAGACCCGCAGATCATGCGCGTGGAGGAAGGGCGAACAATCCAGTCCGGCCTCGTTGCGGACGATGTCATCTCGCTGGCAATGGCTTCCGTCAAACGGCTGGCGGAGCTCGACCAGGGCCCCGATGGTCCGTTCGGTGGCGAACTGACCGACGTGCAGCGTCAGGCGCTCCAGAGCGAGATCAATTCGCTCGCCGGCGCCTTCGACCACATTCTCTCCACCCAGTCGGAAAACGGTCGGTTGTCCAAGGAAGTGGAAAGCGCCTCGACGCGCCTCACCTCGCAACTCAACGCTCTGGACGAAGCGATTGGCGGGATCGTCAATGTCGATCTTGCGGAGGTAGCCGTGCGGTTGAACCAGGCGCAGTTCGCTTACGAGTCTTCCGCGAGCATCTTCAACGTGCTGCGGAACCTGTCGTTGCTGAACATCCTGAAGTGACGGCCGATTGATCTGCCGGTTCAGCGGCCCAGCCGCTGCTCGCCGGTAGGCAGCACACGAAGGGCCTCAAGCCCTTCCCAGACCAATACCTCGCCGTGGCGCGCAACGGCCTGTGCAGCCCACTGGCGGATCTGCCGGTTGAAAGGCTCCTTGCGCCACGCATCCTTTCTGTCCTTGTCGACCAGGATGAGGATGCGGTTGGCCTCGAACTTGATCGCCATATTGCTGTGGCGAGGGTCCCACTGATCGCTGATAGATGGGTCAAGCACCCACCCGCAATAGAATGTGCGGCAGTCCGCCGGGCGCGCTTCATAGATGTTGCAGCCCTTGCCGATGCTGCAGTGTTCGCACCAGACCTGCATCGGCTTTTTGAGCTCGGCCACCGCCGCAAGCTTGCAGCACGTCGTGCATCCCTCGCACGACCGGCCGGGCACGAGAGGCGGTATCGCATCTGGACGCGGCGTAAGGTCAGTCATCACCGATGATTTTAGCACGCTCGTGAATTGAAGCGAGGGCGCCTTGCTTACCGTGCGGCAAATGGCAGGCTGCGCAAAACAACAGTCTTCGAGGGAGGGCATGATGATCAGGACAGGCGTGGCGCTGATGGCGCTGGCGATTGCGACTGCTGGCGCGGCAGAAGCTCAGGTGGCTTGCGAGTCGCTCAAGGGTTTCGTGGCTCCGGACGTGAAGGTGACGGCGGCGACGTCCGCGGCGACGCCGGTTCCGCTCTGCAAGCTCGATGGCGTCGTCGGCAAGGAGATCAACTTCTCCATCTGGCTGCCTGATGCTTGGAACGGCAAGTTCGTGATGGGCGGCCAGGGCGGTTTCGCCGGCCGCGTCGAAAGCCAGGCCATGGGCATGAACGCGCTGCAGCGCGGCTACGCTATCGCCGGCACAGACACGGGTCACACGGGCCCCGCAGGCGCAACCGACGGCATCTGGGCGATGGGCGATCTCGAGCGCGTCGTGAACTACGCGCACGCCGCGATCCATCGCGTGACGGCAACGTCCAAGTCGATCCTGCAATCGCGCTACGGTCGCGCGCCGGACAAATCCTATTTCGCGGGCTGCTCCAATGGCGGGCGCGAAGCGCTGATGGCCGCGCAGCGCTATCCCGATGATTTCGATGGCATCATTGCCGGCGCTCCGGCGGTCGACTTCCAGGGCATCACGGCTGCGTTCGCAACCGTCACCCAGAAGATGTACCCGGACCCGAACAAGCTGGATTCACCCGTGCTCGACAAGGCAGCGCGCGATGCAGTGTCGAAAGCGGTTCTGGAAAAATGCGACACGCTCGATGGCCTGAAGGACGGCATCATGGCCGATCCGCGCCAGTGCAAGTTCGACATCAAGACGATCCAGTGCAAGGGCGGCGCAAAGGCGGATTGCCTGACCGCGCCGCAGGTCGCGGCTGTCGAGGCGATTATCAAGGGCCCGATGGTCAACGGAAAGCCGTTCCATGTCGGCTTCCCCTATGGCGGTGAATATGGCGATGGCGGCTGGGGCTCCTGGCTTGCCGGCCGCAAGGATGGCGCGGGCGCTGGCCGCCCCAGCCTCGCTTACGGCTTCTCGACCGACTTCATGCGCTACTTCGTGAAGCAGGACCCGAAGTGGAACCACACCCAGCTGAATCTCGCCACGCTGCCCGGCGACATGAAAGCGGTGCAGGCCACGTTGTCGCCCACCAACCCGGATCTTTCCGCCTATCGCAAGAGCGGCGGCAAGCTGCTGATGTACCACGGCTGGTCTGACTCAGCTTTGTCGCCGTTCATGAGCCTCAACTATCTCGACAAGGTCTATGCCAACGACGCCACCGCCAAGGCCGACGTGCGCCTCTTCATGATGCCCGGCGTCATGCATTGCGCCGGCGGCCCCGGCCCGGACCGCGCCGACTATCTCGACGTCCTCGACAAATGGGTCAGCGGCGGCCCGGCGCCGGAGGAAATCAATTCGGGCTTTGCTACTGGCGGCGCCCGCAAACTCTGCGCCTGGCCCAAGCAGGCGGTTTACAAAGGCACGGGCGACGGCAAGAGCCCGGATCAGTTCGACTGCAAATAGCGATCGTCCAACAACGCTGCGGGCAGGGCCTTTGCTCGCAAGGACTCTTCCTGCAGCGTTTCCGATCTCCCTTCGCGCGGCCGAAATTTTGCGATAGCGGAGAGCCATGAGCGCTCCCGCCGCATTCCCGCGACCGCCCAACAAGCCGGACGACGAGTCCTGCTGCCATCGCGGCTGCTCGCCCTGCAT
>DAIRES010000035.1:5971-8727 GCA_036795465.1 Hyphomonadaceae bacterium | reverse complement strand
CGCCCAACAAGCCGGACGACGAGTCCTGCTGCCATCGCGGCTGCTCGCCCTGCATCTTCGACTATTACTGGGACGCGCTCGCTCGCTGGGAAGAAGCCGTCCGCGAACTGGGCGGTGACCCCGCCGCTGAACTTGCAGCGCTCGGACGCAGCCGCTGATCGTGCGACCTCGCGCCGTGGAACAGCCACTCCTCACGATCATTCTGTGTTAGGGCAGGGTATGCAAAGGCATTCGACAATGAATTTCAGAAGCGCGTTGATGCTCGCAGCGGGCAGTTTCACACTCGCCACCGCCGGGTGCGCCGAGCCCGCTCAGAATCCCGTCAGCTCCGCCATGGGCCCCGCGCCCATGCTGGAACCGCCAAAGACGTCGCTCTTCCCCTCTGTGAAGATCGCCCAGGCACAGGGCTGGCCAGCCGGGCAGGCCCCGACAGCCGCGCAGGGGCTCAGCGTAAAAGCCTTCGCCACCGGTCTGGATCATCCCCGCTGGCTCCACGTCCTGCCCAATGGCGACGTGCTAGTCGCCGAAACCAATGCTCCGCCTCGGCCAGACGACAGCGCCGGCATCATCGGTTACTTCCAGACCGAAGCCATGAAGAAAGCCGGCGCCGTCACCCAGACCGCCAATCGCATCACCCTGCTGCGCGATCAGGATGGCGATGGCGTCGCCGAAACCCGCTCCGAATTTCTCGCCGGCCTCAACTCGCCCTTCGGCATGGCTCTCGCCGGAGGCCGCCTCTACATCGCCAACACCGACGCCGTCGTCAGCGTGCCGTATGTGCAAGGCGAAACGAAATCCAGCGCCGCGCCCGAAACGCTCACCACGCTCCCCGCCGGCACGCGCAACCACCACTGGACCAAAAGCCTGATCGCCTCGAAGGACGGCGCGAAACTCTACGCAACCGTCGGCTCCAACTCGAACATCGCAGAAAACGGTCTCCCCGCAGAAGAAGGCCGCGCGGCCATCTGGGAGATCAATCGCACCACCGGCGAGAAACGCCTCTTCGCCACCGGCCTTCGCAATCCCAACGGCCTCGGCTGGGAGCCGCAGTCCGGCGCTCTCTGGACCGCGGTGAACGAGCGCGACGAACTCGGCGCCAATCTCGTGCCCGACTACATCACCTCGGTGAAAGACGGCGCCTTCTACGGCTGGCCGTGGAGCTATTACGGACAAACCGTCGACGCCCGCGTGAAGCCCGCCAACCCAGACATGGTCGCGAAGGCAATCGCGCCAGACTACGCAGTCGGCGCCCACACCGCATCGCTCGGCCTCACATTCGCAGAAGGCGCGAAGCTCGGCTCCGAATACGCCAGCGGCGCTTTCGTCGGACAGCACGGCTCTTGGAACCGCGATCCGTTCAGCGGCTACAAGGTCATCTACATCCCGTTCTCCGGCGGCAAGCCAGCCGGGCAGGCTGTCGATGTGCTGACGGGCTTCATAAATGCGGAGAAGGAAATCGCCTTCGGCCGCCCCGTCGGCGTCGCAATCGCTGGCGATGGCGCGCTGCTTGTCGCTGACGATGTCGGCAACACGATCTGGCGCGTTGCCTCCGCCGCTAGCGCGCCCGCGCAATAGCTACATCGCCGGATAATGCTCCATCGCCGCCTCAATGCGATCCAGCGCGGCTGACACCCGCTCGCGATGTCGCGGTTCCGCGCGCTTGAGATAGATCGGCTGCGTCACGGCCAGATGGCGCACGATGATGCAGGCGGTCAGGATCAGCGGCGGTATCTCCCGCAGATCGACCGTCCACCCATCCTCGCTGAAATGCAGGAACGTGTTGCGCAGGTCGACAAGATCATCGAACGCACCGCTGATCTGCCTGTTCAGCGGCAGCTGATAAGGCGGCCGCAGGAAGAATGGATCGCCCGTCCGCCGCAGCAGTTCAAGCGGGGATACAATCCGTGGCTCCCGCACGGCCAATGGCGGCGGCCCGCTCCGCCCATGCTTCGTCCAGCGCGTCACAGCGCGGGCATCCGTGCGGGTCATGCCCTTCGTGCCGAACTCATCGCCCGTATCGAGCGCACACAGACACGCATTCTGCACGGCCAGCGTCGCGGAGATCACCAGCCAGCGCCACGCCCCATGATCGTCAGCCGCCTGTTCCGCCTGTCCAGCCGCAAATTCGATGCAAGCCAGCAACTCGCGCGGCTGGCTGGTCTGGAAATGAAACGGCGTTGGCGGATCGGGTATCGGCTTCGACATGGCCAAAGGCTAGCGCGCCAGACCGCTCTTGCGAAGCCTTGAGCGCGCCCCACGCGCAGCCTAGACATGCAGGATGATACGTCGCCTCTCCGCCATGTCCCTGCTGCTCTACGCCGCTCCTGCAGCAGCGCAGACCACCGTGACGCTGATGCACGACAACGACGAATGGGCGCACACCGAACAGGAATACGCCTCCGGCTCCCGTCTCGCCGTGGTCAGCACGGAGTGGGGCGAGGCCGCGCCCGTACAGGCGCTCGCCGGCTGGCTGCCCGGCGGCGAACCGGGCGACACGCTCAGCGCAGGCTTCGGCGCCGGCCACTATCTCTTCGTCCCACGCAACATCGACACAGCAGCGCCAATCGCAGACCAGCGCCCCTACGCCGGCTGGCTCCACGGCTCCGGCCTGCTCGTGCGCGAGAACGCCACCCGTCAGGATACATGGAAGCTCGATGCCGGCGTCGTCGGCCCATCCGCACTCGCCGAGCCGCTGGAAGAATTCTTCCACGGCATCTTCAACGGCCGCGACATGCGCGGCTGGGACAACCAGATCA
>DAIRES010000035.1:0-5871 GCA_036795465.1 Hyphomonadaceae bacterium | reverse complement strand
TTCTTCCACGGCATCTTCAACGGCCGCGACATGCGCGGCTGGGACAACCAGATCACAGACAGGCTCGCGGTAAACGCAAGCTGGGAAAGACGCTGGCGAAACCTCATCCCCGTCGGCAACAGTCTCGCACTCGATGTTTCGCCAGCCGTCGGCATCGAAGCGGGAAGCGTCAGCGTCGCGGCGAATGCAGGTCTCACCGTGCGCATCGGCGCCAATCTCGATGCAGACTTCGGCGCTCCGCGCGCCGGCGCGCTCGGCGGGTCGCTCTCGCGCAAGGCGCAGAACGGATGGTCCGCCTACGCCTTCGCCTCCACCACAGGCCGCTATCAGGCCTACGACATCTTCCTCGACGAACCGAGTGGAGACGATGGCGATCCCGTGCGCGGCGGCTCGGCCATTTCACGCAGCAAGACACGCACGGAAAACAGCCTCGGCCTGGTCATCGCCAATGGCGGCGGTCGCCTGACGCTCGCCTGGACAGAAGAGTCCAAACGCTACGATCAGCAGGCCGAACGCCAGAAATACGGGGAAATCACGCTGGGATTGGCGTTCTAGAGGCCTGTTTTTCGCCATCGCTTTCCTGTAAGAGCCTCCGCAACAGCAACCTGCTTCGGGCCTTGAACCCGTGGGAGAGGCACAATGACTACCCTTATCGGGCCCCGCGGCGGGCCGGCCCATCCTGTAAACAATGGGCCTGTCGATATCGACCTTCCGGTCGCTGACGGCCTCTGCGATTTCTCGAAACTTGCAAACGTCGATCTCTCCGGCGCCGACCTCGACCTGTTCCCGGGCGATCCGCGTCCGCGCAGCGAGATCCGCGTCGTCGCGGCCATGTCCGGCGGCGTGGATTCCTCCGTCGTCGCGGCCCTGCTTAAATACGCGGGTTACGACGTCATCGGCGTCACGCTCCAGCTTTACGATCACGGCGCCGCGCTCAAGAAGCAGGGCGCCTGCTGCGCGGGGCAGGATATCCACGACGCCCGCCGCGTCGCCGAAGCGCTCGGCATACCGCACTACGTGCTCGATTACGAAAGCCGCTTCCGTCAGCAGGTGATGGAAGACTTCGCGGACACATACCTGAAAGGCTCGACGCCGATCCCGTGCGTGCGCTGCAACCAGACCGTGAAGTTCAAGGACCTGCTGGCGACGGCCCGTGATCTCGGCGCCGATGCGATGGCCACGGGCCACTACATCCGCCGCGCCATCGGCGCGAACGGGCAGGCGCAACTTGCCCGCGCCGCCGATCCTGATCGCGATCAAAGCTACTTCCTGTTCGCCACCACGCGTGAACAGCTCGACTTCCTGCGCTTCCCGCTCGGCGGCATGAAAAAGCCTGATGTGCGCCGCGCCGCATCCGCGCTCGGCCTGCAGGTCGCCGCCAAGCCCGATAGCCAGGACATCTGCTTCGTCCCCGCGGGCAAATATTCCGACATCGTCGAAAAGCTGCGCCCCGGCGCGGCTGGCGCCGGCGATATCGTCCACATGGATGGCCGCGTCATGGGCCGCCACGAAGGCGTGATCCGCTACACCATCGGCCAACGTCGCGGCCTCGGCGTCGCGACGGGCGAGCCCCTTTTCGTCACGAAGCTCGATGCGCCGAACAAGCGCGTGATCGTCGGCCCGCGCGAAGCTCTGCTGACCAGCGCGCTGGCGATCGGCGAAAGCAACTGGCTTGGCGAAGGCTCCCTCATGGAAGCCTGCGCCGCAGGCGTGCCCGCGCTCGCGCGCGTCCGCTCAACCCGCGCCCCCGTGCCCGGCCGCATGACGCTGGTCGACGGCGTCCCCGGCTTCGTATTCGACACGCCCGAAGAAGGCGTCGCCCCCGGCCAGGCCTGCGTCCTCTACGCCGCCCCCGACGGCGCCAGCGTCCTCGGCGGCGGCTTCATCACCGCCACCGTAAGCGCAACCGCCTGACAACCGCCCCTCCTTGCGATCACGCACGATCGTCGTATCTCGAATACCTGTATCTACATGAAAAGGCCGCGCATGACCGACGCATCGAAAGCCCCCACGGACGATGGTCGCGGCGCGTTCTCCACGGCAGGCGAGGGCGCAGCCGCTCTATCAGGCCTCGAAATCATGCGCCGCGGCATCACTCGCGACCGTGCATCCCGCCCCGGCATCGGCCGTTCGCTGAACTTCTGGCTGGTCGAAGCAGACGACGGTCGCGTCGTCTTCGAGGGCGAGCCCGGCGCGGAGAGCCTGAACCCGCTCGGCATCATCCATGGCGGATGGATGATGACGGTGATCGACTCCGCATGCGGCTGCGCCACCATGACCGCGCTCGAGCCGGGCGTGAGCTACACAACGCTCGAAACCAAAGTGAACATGACACGCGCGATCAAGCCGAATTCCGGCATCTATCGCTGCGAAGGAAAACTGCTGGCGCGCGGTCGCCAGATCATCACATCCGAAGCCCACGTGACCGGCCCGGACGGCAAGCTCTACTCGCACGGCACATCCACCTGCATGGTGCTCAGGCCGAAGAGCTAAGGCCCGCCATCCTCTTCCGGCTCTTCATCGTCAATGTGATCCGCCGGATCGTCATCATCGCTGCGATCGTCCGGATACATGCCGGTCGATTCCAGAACCGTCTCGCTCTCCTGCGGATTGGTCAGCATCGCAATGCGATCGCGGATGTGCGATGCGATCTGCTCCATATCACCCATGAAGTCGCCGGACCGGCGCGTGCGCATCTCTTCCAGCAGGTCCATCAACTGTTGGCGCCGCGCGTCAACGGTGATGTAGGCGTCGAACGCGATGTCATCCACATCGTCTGTCGTAAGTTCCTGCGAGATGCCGGGCGTGTCATCATCCCCGCCAATCTCCATGTCGACTGCACGAACGTCCTCTGAATGATGATGGCGCGTCACGGTTACGCTCCGTTATTGCCGGTGAGAATTTTCTCGATCTCATGGGCCGGCATGTTGGTCAGGTCCTTGGACACCTCCGCGACGACCTTGTCGGACACCTCCTTGTGGAATGCCTTGCGCAGGTCGCCCATGATCATCGGCGGCGCCGCGATCACCAGCTTGGAATATTGACCGCTATGAGCGGCGGAATAGAGCGTGTCGGCAATTTCCTTGGCGAAGCGATGCTTCTCCAGCTTATGCCAGTTGGTCTCCTGCATCGCGCTGCGCCGCGACCCCATGGAGGAAAAAGCGCGCCCGGGGCGATCCGTGCCCTGTTCGCTGGTTCTGGGGTTTTCCTGTTCCAGGACATCGACAACTTCCAGATTGGGATGTGTCGCATCGCCCTCATTGCGGAAGAACAGGGCTTTTTCCCCGTCGCCCACCATCACCCACGCGTTATGGTCGATTGATACGCCAGTCATGCTTTTCTCCGGATAACCGTCTGATGACCCAACGAATGGCGCGCTGGCCCGTTCCGCGCCTTGACGCACGACAGACGCAGGACGATTGTGCGCCGCACATTTGATAGGAAAGGCTTTTCCATGAGCGCTTCTGATCCGGTCGTGATCGTAGGCATGGCGCGAACGCCAATGGGCGCGATGCTCGGTGAACTCGCGGGCTTTTCGGCCAACGAACTGGGCGCGCACGCCATCAAGGGCGCTATGGCCGAAGCCGGCGTGAAGGGTGAGGAAGTCGAGCTCGTTTACATGGGCAACTGTCTCCCCGCCGGTCAGGGCCAGGCCCCGGCCCGCCAGGCAGGCATCAAGTCCGGCCTTCCGAAATCTTCCGAAGCAACCACTGTCAACAAGATGTGCGGCTCGGGCATGCAGGCGGCCGTGATGGGCCGCAACGCCATCCTCGCGGGCGAGGCTACCGTCGTTGTCGCCGGCGGCATGGAAAGCATGACCAACGCCCCGCACCTCGTCGACCTGCGCAAGGGCCACAAGTATGGCGCGGCCTCGCTCCGGGATCACATGGCGACCGACGGCCTTGAAGATGCCTACGGCGGCGGCGCCATGGGCAACTACGCCGACATGATCGCCAAGGAATACCAGTTCACGCGCGAACAGCAGGACGCCTACGCGCTCGAAACGCTGACCCGCGCACAGAACGCCACCAAGGAAGGCCGCTTCAAGCGCGAGATCTCGCCGGTCACCGTGAAAGGCAAGAAGGGCGACGTGACGATCGACACGGATGAACTTCCGCGCACCGCGATGCCGGAAAAAATCCCGACCCTGCGCCCCGCCTTCTCGAAGGATGGCACTGTCACCGCCGCCAACGCCTCGGGCATTTCAGACGGCGCCGCCGCGCTCGTCATGATGAGAGAGTCGGAAGCCAAGAAACGCGGCCTCAAACCGTTGGCCCGCATCGTCGCCACCGCCGCGCACAGCCACGAGCCCGCCTACTTCACCACGGCCCCCGTGCCTGCGATGAAGAAGGCGCTCGAGAAAGCCGGCTGGAAAGCCTCAGACGTCGATCTCTGGGAAATCAACGAAGCCTTCGCGGTCGTTCCAATGATTGCGATGAAGGAACTCGGCGTCAGCCACGACAAAGTCAACGTGAACGGCGGCGCCTGCGCGCTCGGCCACCCGATCGGCGCGTCGGGCGCCCGCGTTGTCGTCACGCTGATCAACGCGCTGGAACAGCAGGGCAAGAAGCGTGGCATGGCTGCGCTCTGCATCGGCGGTGGTGAAGGCATCGCCATGGCAATCGAGCGGGCCTGATCCAATGTCAGGTGATGTAACGAAAGTCCCCAGCGGATCGAAGCTGGGCCTCGGCTTCTCGCGCGCCGTGCGCGTGGGCGACATGGTGTTCGTCTCCGGCTGCGCGCCGATCGCTGCCGACGGCAGCGTGGCGTCGCCGGGCGACGTGAAGGCGCAGACCAAGCGCTGCCTCGCCATAATCGAAGGTGCGCTGGTTCAGGCCGGAGCCGACATCAAGCATGTCGTGCGCACGCGTGTCTTCCTGACCGACATGTCACGCTGGAAGGAAGCCGGCGAGGCGCATGGCGAGGTGTTCAAGGACATCGAACCCGCCACGTCCTTCCTCGGCACGAGTGCCCTGATTAACCCGGAATGGCTGGTCGAAGTCGAAGCCGACGCTGTCGTCACGCGCGGCTAGGTGATATGCCGGAAGCCTCAGCGCTTCCGGCTCATCATCCTATCCAGCCTGAGCAGGACGAGACACCAGGCCACATAAACGGCCACGATCTTGCCAATGCCCATCATAGCGCCGGCGATCCCGTCCGTCTGCGGATCGAGGAACGGATAGGCGTATTCGCCGGACAGCGCGCCGCGAGTCATGGCGTAGGTGAAATACAAGGCAGGCCATGCCAGCCAGATCAGCGCGCGCCGCCACCGAAGCCCGCCCTTGGGCGCGAAGATCAGCCAGAACGCCAATCCTGCCCATGGCGTGACTGCGTGCAGCAGGAAACTTTCAATCGGCGTCTCGCCCACGATCAACGATCCGCCGATCAGCCAGAAGCCAACACCAACCGTCGCGATCACCGCCGTCACCCAGCCGACGACATGCGGCGCCGACAGCAGACGAACGCCCAGCGCAACGCCGGTCATCACAATGGCAAGTGACAGGTTGGACAGATCGGTCAGGAAGCCCGCGTTGAGCCACAGCGCGCCAATCCAGTCGCCCTTCAGCCCGGCGGACTCGGCAACGACATAAAGCCCAAGCCCCACCCACGCGACAGCCGCCACCACGCCCGCAACAAGACGGCCCTCCCTAGAAAACTGCATGATCCCATCCTCCCCAATCCCGCGGATATCGCCCCCGAGATCGGGGGATAACCCTCCCGCAAATCCGCGCTTTGCAACGGCTTCAGCACAATCTGCTGGGGGATAGCTGTATCCACGGCCCCACCACCCTGTCACCCCGTGCGATTATCGCCATGCACTGACATGAGGGAGGTCCAGGAGACGTCCGAAACCCTGGATGTCGGTGCGTC
>DAIRES010000211.1:0-5291 GCA_036795465.1 Hyphomonadaceae bacterium | reverse complement strand
CTCTAGCCGCCTGTCTCTAGCCGCCTGTCTGGGCCAGATTTCGTGTGTCGCCTGCGTCCCCGACGTGAAGGGCGTGGGAAGAAGGCTTGAATTGCATGGCATCCACAATCCGCCGTTGCAGCTCCGCTTTCTGATCGTCCGACGCGAGTAGATCGCGGAGGTCGCGCCCTCCCCGCCCGAACAGACAGAGACGCAGCTGGCCGCGTGCATTGACTCGCAGCCGGTTGCAGCCGTCGCAGAACCCGGGAGCGTATGGCGCAATCAGGCCAATGCGACCAGCGTAGTCGGTATGATGAAACTCGACGGCTGGACCGTCATCTGCACCGCGTGCAACTGGAACCCACCCGCGAGCCAGGAGCCAATCGCGAAGGACCGATCCGCTTACATGCTGGCGCTCGAAAAAGGCCTGGTTGTCTCCGGTGCGCATCAACTCGATGAACCGCACAGAGATGGATCTTTGCCTCACGAATTCTGTCCAAGCCGAAAAGCCCTGCTCCAAGCAGTCCCGAAGCAATACCGCATTCACTTTGACGGACTTGAGCGGCAGGTCTTGTGCGACGTCCAGACCGGCAAGCACATCCGGCAGGCGGTCGTGCCCGGTGATCGCTGCGAACACGCTCCGATCGAGAGAGTCGATACTGACATTGAGGTGAGTGAGGCCTGCTCGAGACCACTCAGCCACGTTGCGTCGGAGATTCCAGCCATTGGTTGTGAGAGCAACCTTGTCAATACCGGGCTGAATCGCAATTCGCGAGATCAGTTTTGTGAGATCCCTCCTGACGGTTGGCTCACCGCCTGTGAGACGTACCTTGCCGACGCCAAGGCCTGCGAACGCACTAACGAGTCGCGCCGCCTCGTCGACCGATAAGAAATTCACCGTCTCCGACTTCCGGTAGCCTTCAGGCAGGCAGTAGGTGCAGCGAAAGTTGCAGACTTCGGTCACGGACAGCCGGAGATAGCGAAACCTCTGTCCGAAGACGTACGCTGCCACCAAGTCAGCCGCTGTCATCGCCGGACTCCTCTGCATGCAAGGCAGGCAATGTCAGTTGCCTCCGTCACGCACGCGCCGAATACACTCGGGCGTTGGTTCCACAGGACGCCTTTGGCACTCTGGCTCGCGGCGACGTTTGGACCATATGAAGAGTTGGTCGGCACTGTATTTGACAGAGGCCTCCCAAGGTATTGATACGTGTCAAGCTGGCGGCGCGATGCGCGCGCCGATCAGCCTGGGCCCATAGAGGAGAGCGAAACCGGCGAAGCCGCCGGCCCAAAGCGCCGCCGCCCAGTGGTTCGCCTGCGACTGCATGGGCGAGTCCAGAAACGGCGCGGCGACGCGAATGAGAGCACCCAGATTGACGAGCGCATAGATAGCCACGGTGCCGCTCCCCGCATGAAGTGCACGCCCAGTGTGCCCGAGACTGGCGCGGGTCATCACTGCCAGCGTCATCACGCCGAGCGCCCCTGCACCAGCAGCGTGCGTTCCCGCGACCGCCGGCACATGGGCGGGCGCCAATCCAGCCAACCCGATCAGGATAAGTGCGGAGGCGGTCCAGAGATATCCGACATGCAGGGCGATCAGAAGCGGCTCGGCCATCGTAAGCTCGCCTCGCCAGCGCAGCAGTCTCATTACGTTGAGAAGCCCGGATACCACCAACAGGAACGAAGCGACCCCAGTGGACTCGAAGACCGTCCAGCCTGCGAGCGCGCCAAGCGACAGGATCAGGCAGAGGTCATCGAGTTTGCCATGTTGCGCCGGGAGTGACTTCGATTGTCCAGCCAGCCAGTTTCGCGTGAAGGTCGGCGTGATGCGGCCGCCGACTAGAAGGATAAGAAAAATCAGAACCGACAGGCCTGCGCGGATTGCCATTTGAGGCAACCCGCCAGACGTCAGCACGACCGCGTGAAAGCCGATGTTCGCGACCGCGAGGGCAGTCACCGCAGCCGCCACTTTGAGGTTGCGCCCATTGTGTCCTGCGATGATCTCTCGCCAGACCAGGCCGGCCAACACAACAAGAAAGGCAGCTTCAATCAGGCTCACGATCCAGATCGGCTCGGTTCCCAAAACCATTGCGATCCTGCCAGCGGTCCACAGCAGAACGAGCAGGACGAGCGGACTTCCGCAAACGGGACGACGTCCTGTCCAACTGGGAATTGCGGTGAGCAGGAAGCCAGCCAGCACGGCGCTACCGTAGCCAAACACCATCTCGTGCACATGAAAGACTATGCCAGCGTTCACGGGCATCGCACCCGGCCCGAGCGAATGGGATACGATCCAGAGCGGGATCGCGATTGCGGCCCAGATGGCGCTCAGCAGAAAGAAGGGCCTGAAGCCATAACTGAAGAGCGGATGCCCCCTATAGTCGCGCTTTGGTTTGATCGTGGGGGTCATGACGCGCTGCCCAGGCAGGTCTTATCCGCACTTCGAGTGGCCGCATTCCAGACACGCATCGCATCCCTCCTTGCGAACCAGCGCCCGTTGCCCGCATTTGGGACAGCACGCCGCGCCGAGTGCTTCTGATTCAGAAACCGCCGATGACTCGGCGCGGCCCAAATGCCCGGCGATAATGCGTCCGATCGCTGCCGGCAGTGAGGGAACATAACGTCCAGCCATGAACGTTCCGCCCTGCGGATCGAACACCGCCTGCAGTTCCTCGGCAACGAAGCTGACATCGCCGCCGCGTCGGAAGACTGCTGATATCATGCGTGTCAGTGCGAGCGTCCACGCATAATGATCCATGTTCTTGGAGTTGACGAATACCTCGAAGGGGCGATGTCCCTGCTCGTCGTCGATGTCATTGATCGTCACATAGACGGCATGCGCACTTGGAGGCCATTTGAGTTTGTAGGTTGCGCCAGCAAGCTGGGCGGGTCTGGGCGCGAGGCGGCCCTCGGTGGTCTGCGCTTGCGCCGGGGCCTCCTTCTGTTTGCCCGTCGACAGAACAGCTCCGGTGATTGCGTTCGGGCGATAGGTGGTGAGTCCCTTGCACCGAAGCTGAAAGCCATCGCGGTAAATATTCTTGAAGGCTTCAAAGCTTATGTCCGCCGGACAGTTCACGGTCTTGGAGATCGAGCTGTCGACGTGGCGCTGGGCGATCGCCTGCATCGTCAAGTGAGCATCGGGTGGCAAAGTCTGTGCGCTGACGAATACGTCAGCTGGCAGCGACTCGTCTCCCTTGATGGCTCGCCAGCGCGCCAGAGCATGGTCAGTCACGTCCTCTGATCTGAAGGAGCCGTCGGCCTGCGTGATCTTTCGCGTGTACGAGAACGCGAACACGGGCTCGATTCCCGAAGAGATATTGCCTGCGAGCAGAGATGTTGTGCCCGTCGGAGCAATCGATGTCAGGCAGGCGTTTCGGAGACCCGACGTCGCGATCATCTCACGGACCTCGCGATCGAGTCCGACGAGATTCGGGCGGTCCAGGACAGACGGCGTGAATGCGGGATAAGGCCCCTTCTCTGCTGCAAGTCGTGCCGATGCCCGGTATGCCGCCTGCTTGATGGTCTCCAGCCACCCTTCAGCGAGCGCCGCAGCTTCAGCCGAGCCGTAGCGAGCGCCGCAGAAGATTAGCGCATCAGCCAGCCCGGTGATGCCGAGCCCGATCCGCCGCTTCAGCCTGGCTTCACGCTCCTGTGCCTCCAAGGGAAAGCGCGAGATATCGATCACATTGTCCAGGAAGCGAACTGCCGTCTCGGTCAGCATTTCGAGTTGGGCAGCGTCAATGCCTGCTTCTGGTGTAAAGGGCGAGGCAACAAGTTGGGCAAGATTCAACGAGCCGAGGAGGCACGCGCCGTAAGGCGGCAACATCTGCTCACCACAGGGATTTGACGCGGCGATCGTCTCAATCTCCGCAAGATTGTTGAGTGCATTCACCCGGTCGACAAAGATGACGCCCGGCTCAGCGGCATCATAGGTCGCGCGCATCAGCCGGTTCCAGAGATCTGCGGCAGGAAGCGTGCGATAGGCCTTGCCTCCGTGTTGCAGAGTCCATTCACCGTCGCGCTCCAGCGCTTCCATGAAGGCGTCGGTCACCAGTACAGAGAGATTGAAATTGCGTAGCCGGACGCCATCCCGCTTTGCATCAATGAAGGCCTCGATGTCGGGGTGATCGATCCGCAGGCAGCCCATCATCGCGCCTCTGCGCTGCCCTGCGGACATGATCGTGCGACACATCGCATCCCACGTATCCATGAAAGAGAGCGGACCGGAGGCTTCGGCTCCGACACCCCTGACGGCTGCCCCGGCCGGCCGGATCGTGGAAAAATCCATGCCGACGCCTCCGCCCTGCTGCAGGGTGACGGCCGCTTCGCGAAGGTGTTCGAAGATCCCCGGGAGATTGTCCGGTATGGTTCCCATCACGAAGCAATTGAACAGCGTGACGTTCCTGCCCGTGCCGGCGCCCGCCAGGATGCGCCCTGCGGGAATGAAGCGGAAGTCGCTGAGAGCCTCCCTGAACCGCGTCCGCCACTGTTTGCGCACGGAGGGTTTCTCAGCCCGCGCGACAGCCTCAGCGACGCGATCAAGCGTTGCCGACAGATCAACGTCTTCGGCATCTGCCGATCGGAAGCGATACTTCGCGCCCCAGATTTCCTCAGCGAGCGGCATATCGAAAGGCATCAGTCCTGTCCTGTTACATCAATGGGAGAAACAGGCTGACTGAGTCGCTGCTGCGCGCGGGATGGTGCGCGGATTGGAAACCGCCGCAAAAAGGTAGGTGAGAGCGCTTGATTGTGATCAAGCCACAGAGCCTGAGCGCCGGCATTACTGCTCGTTGGCAACCGCCTTCATGTATGTGTCCAGGTCGAAATAGTCCCGCCAGACCTTGATCTTGCCGGCCTGCATCTCGAACACGCCACAACACGGCAGCTCGACATACCTGTCGCCCAGCTGCGTTCGGTCCAGGCGCTCGGCAACGACGATGTTGTTCGAACTGATCAGCGTTAGGATATCCCATTCGGTTGCCGTCCAGCCGCCGATGAAGCGGCTGATCATGACCTTGAGGGCGGCATGGCCCTGCACGATCCGAAGCGGCATGTTGTGATAGACGCCGTCGATAGCGAAGTAGTCCACTATCTCGTCAACATCGAGGCGCGACCACGCTGCGATGAAATCGCGTACAACGCGCTCGTTGTTCTCCATCCCGTCCCCTTCCCGTCGGCTAGCGCCCCTCGATCATCCCTTGGGAGAATTCGGCGTCAGAAGCATAGCGCCTGGACCTCATCACCCAATGCAAACGCACGACTGTGTGGCGGCAGGCGGATCAGCAGATCAGCGCCGGCCAGGGCGCGCTGAC
>DAIRES010000210.1:1964-5315 GCA_036795465.1 Hyphomonadaceae bacterium | reverse complement strand
GCACCTCGTCTGGCGATCCGGAAGAAGACATGTACCGCGAAGCCGTGGCGGCCGTCGTGCGCGACAAGCGCCCGACCACCTCTTACGTACAGCGCGTGCTCCGCATCGGCTACAACCGCGCAGCCTCGATGATCGAGCGCATGGAGCGCGAAGGCATCATCAGCGGCGCCGACCATGCCGGCAAACGCCAGATCGTGGCGCAGGATGTGCGGCGCGGCGGTGGCGGCCCCAGCAATGGCGGCGACGAGGAGGCCGCCTGATCCGGCGGCGACCTTCAGAATACGAAAGGCCGGCTCATCGAGCCGGCCTTTTCATTTTCGGTTCCGGTGAAAACTACTCGCTGTCGATTTCTGCGGCGGCCTCGGCTTCGGCTTTCTTGGAAGCCGCCTTGCGGGCGCGCGCAGCCGCCATGTCCTTCTGCCGCGTGACCTTCTTCTCGGCCATCTCGGCCGACCGCTCCACCTTGCGCGCCGCCATCGCCTCAGCGATCATCGGCAACAGACGCTCGGCTTCTGCCTGCTGTTTCGCGGACCCTGACTTCATCAGACGCTCGGCATTGGCCTGGAGGTTCTCCAGTTCCTTTTCCGACATTTCAGGGATGCGGGCATCAAGGCTCATCGGGGTCTCCTGCCGGCCCCAGCGCGGCAAAGGCCGGCGCTCACGAAAGAACGACACGTTATGAGATGCGCCCGCTAGCGCACATAATCAAGCAAAAGTGCGCAAAAGCGTTGTTTTCCGTGGCTCCACGAGACTGCACGACGCCTTTTGCAAGCGCCCCGGATATGCGCTATACTCGAAATATCGAGTTTCGGCCGACGACTTGGCCGCGCTACCCTGCGCATGCTGACGACATCCACCTACACTTGATGCAACCAGGCGGATCGCGTTCGCGCGAACCGTCGTCACGTACGCAAGGAAGACTTACTATGGCTACCGGAACAGTGAAGTGGTTCAACACCACCAAGGGCTACGGCTTCATCCAGCCGGATGGCGGCTCGAAGGACGTGTTCGTCCACATCAGCGCGGTGGAAGCCGCGGGCCTTCGCGGCCTTGCTGACGGTCAGAAGATCTCGTTCGAAGAGCAAGCTGACAAGCGCTCGGGCAAGATGTCTGCCGTCAACCTCAAGACCGTCTAGGACTGCCCTGCCCGGTTGGCGCGTGCAGCCGCGCCCCGGACAGCAAGAGAAAGGCCGGCCCCAACGGGCCGGCCTTTTTGTTTCTGGCGATCACGACGACTGGTTTGCGCCACCGCGTCAGCCGGACGGCCGTCGGTGACAGTCCCCATCACGCAGGTGGCGAAACTTCAACTGTCGGCGCTTGCGCAACCTGCGCGGGGCCAACGCACAGAAAGCGCGTGAACATGCCCCAGCACTGCAACACGTCGCCGCCGCCGGAACTCATGCGCGACAACGTCACCACATAGAAGTCGTCGAAGTTGTAGCTGCCCGTCGCCGCATCCGGCCGCACGACCTTGCCCTGCTTCATCAATTCGCTGGCGACGCCGCGATGCAGGCCCTGCGTAGGCCGCGTCATGTAGGCGCCGGCGCCGGCAAGCGCGAGCAGGAAAACTAGCACGACAAACGTCCGCATGGATTTCTCCCCGCGCCCCCGAACAGATCAGTTATGCGCTATTTCGGCTCCGGCTTCGAGCAGAAGAATTGCGCATAGGCGCCAAGGCATTCCAGCACGGTGGAGCCGCCCGACGTCACGGTATATTTCGTGGCCACCAGCATGTCCTCGAACTTGGCTTCGCGCGTGATGCCGCCGACCACGGTGTCGATCAAAGCGCCGATACCGTCGCCTCCGCTCGCCTTGGCGAACTCGGCGTCGGCGTTTTTCTTCTGCGCATCCTCGCCCGGCCGCGTCAGGAAGCCGCCCACGGCCAGCGCGCCGGCGAGCAACAATATCAGCAGCATTCTCATTTCAGTTTCCTCGACCCGGTTGCACGTCTCGGCTTCGGCCCCGCCTTCGCGACGGGCGGAGGCGTTTGTCCCTCTTCCCAAGCCTTGAGCCACTTCTTGGGCGCATTATGGCGCCACTGTCTTGTCAGATAACTCCGCAGCGTCTTCGCATCGAGCCGCTTCAGCCGCGCCAGCACATACGGATAGCTCCCGTAGTGATCGGTGACATGGAATGTCTCCGGGTCCGCCTCGCACAGCATTTCCCGCTCATCCAGCGGCACGCAGCCCAGGACGACGCTGTCATCCTCAGTACGCAGACGAGTCAGGAATTTTCCGAACGATTTGTACGAGGGATGCCCATAGGACGTTCCGACTTCCGTCTCCGGAAACGACATCACCAGCTCATGAAACTGTTTCGGCCCCATCGCGTTAGCTACCCCTGTGACCGCGGCAAACACCAGTAGGACTGAACCGATGTTCATGAAAACACGGCAAAAAAACCTTGGCGGCGACTTGTTTTCGCCGGGCCCGAAGACGAGGTTCACCCTCATGAGCATCCTGTCCGCACTTTTCCCCCTCGCCCTTTCCGTCAGCCCGCAAGCGCTGGCTGCCCCGGTGACTTTGGCTCCGGAGCCTGTCGCCCTGCCCGTCGCAACTGCGCCGGCCGCGAAACCGATCGAGGTGAAATTCGCGCCGCCTGCGGCCAAGCCTGCGATTAAGCCGGCCCCCGCCGTGGCCCGCCCGGGCGATGCCGACCTCATCAAGATCCAGGCGCCGGTCGCGATGGACCGCAACGCCATCGTTGACCGCGTCGCCAAGGCGATGACCGACACGAAAACCGTGCAAGGCCGCTTCACGCAGGTCGACCCTGCGGGCTCGCCGTCGTCGGGGTCGTTCTACATCAACCGCCCCGGCAAGGTGCGCTTCGAATACACCTCGCCAGAGCCCATTTTCATTGTGTCGGATGGCACCACGGTCTCGATCGAGGAGCCCAAGCGCAAGGCCTATGACGCGATCCCCCTCGCCTCCACGCCCCTGCACCTCTTCCTGCGTTCGAACATCGACCTGAAGAAGGATGGCAGCGTCACCGACGTCACTACCTCGAACGGCTCGCACTTCGTCACGCTGGTCGACAAGACGGGCGAAGCGGAAGGCAAGATGATCCTGCAATTCCGTGCGACTGATTTCGAACTGATGGGCTGGCGCCAGATCGACGGCACAGGCGCCGAAACGCGCGTCCAGCTGGCCGACATGAAAAAGAACGTGTCGCTCAAGGCGTCACTGTTTGTCGTCAAAGACCCCAACGACGTAAATGACGAGCGCCGCTAACCACACGCTCGTGACGTAGCGGCGTCACCACACGCAAATTTTAACCATGTTTCAGGTGACAAATCTGCAGCTTCGTGGCTAAATTGCCACGTGGATCGGAGCCGCTCGCGCCTGAGCTTCC
>DAIRES010000210.1:0-1864 GCA_036795465.1 Hyphomonadaceae bacterium | reverse complement strand
GCAGCTTCGTGGCTAAATTGCCACGTGGATCGGAGCCGCTCGCGCCTGAGCTTCCCCCCGCAGGCGCTCGCAGTGGAATTCGAAAAGCCGGAGCTATCTCCCCGGCCCCATCGCGCCCCCGGGGCGCAAAGCGCGCCTGGCTGTCCCCGCGGCCGGGCGCGTTTGATGTGACCGGAACAACCTTCCCGAAAAACCCTCTCGCGACCGGCGCTTTTCCTTGATTTGAGGTACGGCGCACCCGATGGTCAGGTCTGCCCGCAGCCCCCAAACCAACGGCTTCCCCCACGACATGAACCGCCTCTCCCTGGCGACCTGGAACATCAATTCGGTTCGTCTCCGCATCGACCGCGTGATTGCCTTCCTGAAGCGGGAGAAGCCGGAAATCCTGTGCCTGCAGGAGATCAAATGCCTTGATGACCAGTTTCCGAGGAAGGCGTTCGAAGCCGCCGGTTACAAGTACGTCCACCTCTCCGGCCAGAAAGGCATGCATGGCGTCGCCATCGTGTCGAAGCTGCCGATCAAGCCGCTGGAAACGCCCGGCCTCTGCCGCCATGGCCATGCACGCTGCGCCTCGGTCGAGGTCGCCGGACTCGAAGTTCAGAATCTCTACGTTCCCGCAGGCGCCGATATTCCCGATCCCGATCTCAACGAGAAGTTCGCCCACAAACTCGATTTCGTGGAGCGCATGCACGACTTCTACGCCGCCCGCGCGGCCAAACGCTCGGCCCTTCCGCTCCTTGTGGCGGGCGACATCAACATCGCGCCGGAAGAAAACGACGTCTGGTCCCACCGCCAGCTGCTGAATGTGGTCAGCCACACGCCGGTCGAAACCGACGGCCTCAAGCGCGTGCTCGTCGATGGCAAGCTCACCGACATCGCCCGCGCCAAGCACCCGGCGAACGAGAAGCTCTACACCTGGTGGAGCTATCGCGCCGCCGACTGGAAAGTCTCCAATCGTGGCCGCCGTCTCGATCACTGGTGGTCAGACAAGCGCGCCACGCCGCTGGTCGATATCGGCAGCTACAGGATCCACCCGGAAGAACGCGGCGGCGAAAAGCCCAGCGACCATGTGCCCGTCACGGTCACGGTCACCGCCCCGGGCTGACCGGCGCCCTATTCTTAAAGCACTGCAACTTGCTCGTCAGGCAAACTGCGCCGCCTATATGCGGAAGCAGGAAACGAACGGAACCGCATCATGAAGCGTATCGCCCTTCTCGCCACCGCCCTCGCCTTCAGCGCCTGCTCGCCCGCCGCCGAGCCGCCGGTTCCGGCGCCCGAAACTCCCGCCGCCGAGGCGACGCCGCCTGCGCCGTCTGTCACGCTCGACGTTCTCACCGCTGACGGCATCGGCCCGCTCACCCTCGGCATGACCAAGGACGAAGTCATCGCCGCAGTCGGTCCCACGCGCACGCCCGACGCGGTTGGCGGACCCGAACCTGAAAGCTGCGAGGAGTTCCGCCCGGAGCGCGCACCCGAAGGCGTGCTGGTGATGATCGAGCAAGGCAAGCTGTCCCGCATCTCGCTCGTCGACATGTCGACCGTTAAAACCGACAAGGGCCTCGGCCTCGGCGATACGGCCGACACCGTGAAGACCGGCTATGGCGACCAGGCCAAGGCCTCGCCGCACAAATATCAGGACAAGCCCGCCGAATACATCACGTGGTGGAAGGGCGGCCCGCGCACCGAACCCTACGTGCAGGACGAAGCTGCGCGCGGCATCGTCTATGAGATCGACGGCACGGGTAAGGTCGGCGCCATCCACGCCGGCGGCCCGAGCATCCAGTACGTCGAAGGCTGTGCGTAAGCTCGCCTACTCTTCCCGCTCCGCGCCGGCTCTTACGCTGATGCCTTTCAGATCATTCTG
>DAIRES010000209.1:0-5350 GCA_036795465.1 Hyphomonadaceae bacterium | reverse complement strand
GTGACCGCAACCAGCCACATCGAGGATCAGGCGCGCGTGTTGGGCGTGCGCCTGAGGCTTGGACTGGTTGATCTTGCCGCCATCCAGCAGTGGGCGATCCACGCGACGGCGGAGGATAAGGGGAAGCATCCCGATCTCGGCGATCTCTGCCTGGCGACCAATGCCGGTGAGCGGATCACGTTGCGGTTGCTGTCGGGCGTGGGCGGCGCGCCGACGGGACTCGACGCCATGCGGGCTTTTGGAACGTTGCGTGTGGACGACCAGACGCAGGAGGAGTTGAGCCGCCTGATGCATGCGGTTCATCCGGTGCTTCAGGAGATCGAGAGCGCGGGAGGCGAGATACCCGAAGCGCTGAAGCCCGCGATGATGCTGGCGGCGGATTTCCACGAAGCGCGTCAGCGTGGCGAAATGGCGATCGCCGCTGTCGAAGCCGAGGCGCGCGATATTCTGCATGCGGTGAAGGAGTTCGCCGCCGAGTTGCCGCAGGAAAAAGTGAACGCGCCGGAAGCCGTGGCGGCGAGCAGGGTTTCCGCCATCGTGGTCAGCTTCAACACGGGCGAAGTGCTGTTCGATTGCCTTGATGCACTTCACCGTGATCCCGCGGTGAACGAGATCGTGCTCGTGAACAACGGAAACCCGGTCGATACGCTGGAGCGGATCGATGATGCCTATGGCCGGTCTGACCGGGTGAAGATCATTGGCGGCGGCGTGAACCGTGGCTTTGCGGCAGGCGTGAATTTTGGCGCCGCGAAAGCGGAAGGCCACTGGCTGCTGGTGATCAATCCCGATGCGGTGCTGCAACCGGGCTCAGTTCAAGCGCTTGGAGCGGCGCTTGCGGGGGCCGCTGATCCGGCGATTGCCGGCGGCAAGATCTATGGGGCGGACGGTAAGGAACAGCGCGGGGGGCGCAGGCGGCGGCTGACCATGCGTTCTGCGGCGGCGACGTTTCTGGGCATGGGGTGGCTGAAATCCGTGAACCCCGGTTTCGTGAACATCAATCGCAATGAAGAGCCGGAGCCTGAAGGTCCGGCGCCGATGGATGCCGTCAGCGGCGCGCTGATGTTCATCTCGCGCAGCAGCTTTGCGCGGCTGGGCGGATTTGATGAAGGGTACTTCCTTCATGTCGAGGACCTCGATCTGTGCCGTCGTGCCGAGGCGGAAGGCGGCGCGGTGATCTACACGCCGCTTGCTTCAGCGCTGCACCACGGCGCGACGAGCGACGTACCGGCGCTGGAAGTCGAGAAGCACAAGGGCGCGGGACTGAACCGTTATTTCCGCAAGTTCGCGGAAACGCCGGTCGAGAAGCTGGCGGCGCACGTGCTTGGCCCGGTGATCGGGCTGCTGCTGTCGATGCGCGCGCGGTTGTCGAAGCGCTAGCGGTCGAGTTTCTTACCGATCAAGTTCAGGCGCGTCTTCTTCCTCGCTTGACGGGCGCAGGTCTGGCGTGGTTTCGCCGGACGGGCAGCCGCCCGGTTCGACCACGGCGGCGACCAGCACAGACGGATCGCCGTTCGAATAGTTGAACGCATAGCGCCGTGCGAGGCGGATGCAGCGGTCGGCGGCGGCGGCGGCTTCGACGAGTTCGCCCAGCGCTTTTTTGCCTCGCTTGTCGCCGACATTGATCAGCCAGGCCGGTCGGTTGTCTTCGGCAATCGAGGGTATTTCCGTGGTCGTATCCGGCGGCAGCGTGATCTTGTTGCCTAGTTCGAAAACGAGGCTGGGCTCGGCGAACGAGATGGCGCGAATGATCTTTGGCGCACGGCCCTCGCAGCCTGAAGCACGCCATTGCTGCGAGCCTTCGGGAAGGGCGCAGATTTCCTTGAGCGCGGACAGCGAAGCGTTGGTGGAGAGCATCCACGACTGGTTCGGCAGGACCACAGCGCGGTAGCCGATGCCGCCGATGGCCGAACAAGCGACGAGGCCCGCCATCAGGCCTATCGGGCTTTTCCTGACCAGCGCGTAGATCGTACCGCCCGCGGCGGCGAGGATAAGGAGGGTGGGCCACAGGCCGAGCCCGGTCGAATCCCACGCCTGCGTCCATGTCGCGGCGACGCGGTCTGCCAGCACGCCAAAGTCGCTGGCGGCGTCGGCGCGGATCGCGCTCAGCGCCCATGGCGATGCGGCGAACGCGAGGACAGCGGTGACAACGCCGAACAGCGCGATGGAGACCCAGCGGCCCTGCTTCCAGTCGTTGGTGGAGAACCAGCGGTCGGCGGCCGCGCCGGCCATCAGGGCGAGGGCCGGGTACATCGGCAGCGTGTAGTGGACGAGCTTGGTCGGCGCGATCTCGAACACGATCCAGGAGGGCACGACCCAGCACGCGACGAAGCGCCAGGCCATCGCTTCGCGTTCTTCCCACGCTTGCGCGGTTGCTGTGCGGGTTGTCTCCGGCCCTGTGGCGGTCTTGCGCGGCCAGAGCTTGGTGACGGCGAGCCAGATGCCGGGGATCAGGAGGAGGGTGCCGGGCCAGAAGAGGATGGGCAGGGCGGCGGTGTGCATGCCGGGTGGGCCGGCATGTCCTTCGGCGGCGTCCACCAGCTTCTGCCCGAGATCGACGCGGACGGCTTCATCGAGGAAGTCGCCCTGCGTCGCAACCTGGACGGCGATGTACCAAGGGATGGTCATGACGCAGAAGAGGCTGAGGCCGACCCAGTAGAGCAGCGGCTTGGCCCATTCGTACTTGCGCTCCCACAGGAAGAGCGCGGCGATGGTGGAGAAGCAGACCAGCGGGGCGATGGGGCCTTTGAGCAAGACGCCGAGCGAGAGGCATACCCAGAACAGGACACCGTGCCACTTGCCGCCTCGTCCCGCACGGATGTGGGCGAGGGCGCCCATGCCGAGGACGAGGATGCCGCACTGGGCCGCGTCCGTCTTGGCGATGTTGGCTTCAGTGGTGAGCAGAAGCGTGGTGCCGATCAGCAGCGCGCCGATGAAGGCCGCGCGCCGGCTGAACAGGGCGCCGCCCGCCCATAGTGTTCCGATCGCGGCGAGGATCGCGCCTAGCATGGAGGGGAGGCGGTATTCAGCGATGTTGCGTTCGCCCGGGCCAGACGTGGCCGAGACGGCGACCGACTGGAACCAGTGAATGGCGACAGGCTTCTTGTTCCGCAATTCGTCGTGGTAGCGGATCACGACATAGTCGCCGCTTTCCATCATTTCGGACGACGCTTCGGCGAAGCGGCCTTCGTCGCGGTCGAGCGTCGGCAGGGCGAACAGGCCCGGCAGGGCGAGCAGGAACACCAGACCAGCCAGAATGGCGTAGGCCCAGCGGCTTTCGATCAATCGGTCGAACGAGGCCATCACGCTTGGAAAAACCCTTGGTGAACCGCTGGGGAACTGGCTAGACGCCCGGCCGATTGGAAGGTTCCACGGCCGGAACGGCGCGACCATACCGGCTCTTTTTCCGGGCGTCGCCGGGTTTTGTTCTCCTGCGGCGCGAAGCCTCTTAAGGGCGTGATCCCGCCGCTACATACCGGCCCTCGCAACCTTGGCGCTTGGCGGCTATAGGACATTCCATGGACGCTAGGGTTCAAACGGAACGAATGATGGCCTCTGCCGAGGGACGCCCCGAATTCAGCGTCGTGTCGCCCGTGCGCAACGAGGCGGAAAACGTCGAACAGCTGGTGCGCGAGATTGCGCAGTCGCTGGGCGGCAGGGCGTTCGAGATCATCTTTGTCGATGATTCCTCGCAGGATGACACGCGCGCAAGGTTGTTTGCGCTGAAAGAGAAGATCCCGAATCTGCGGGTGATCGGGCATCGCAAGAATGCCGGGCAGAGCCGTGCCGTGCGCACGGGCGTGCTGGCGGCGCGGTCCGATATCGTCCTGACGCTGGATGGCGACGGGCAGAACGATCCGGCGGACCTTCCGGCGCTGCTGAGCCAGTTGAACCGCGCTGGCGCGCCGGGCGATCTGGCGCTGGTGCAGGGACGCCGGGACAAGCGGATCGACTCAGGCTGGAAGAAGTTCGGCTCGCGGTTCGCCAACAATGTCCGGCGTTCGATCCTGAAGGACAGCAACACCGATTCTGGCTGCGGGATGCGGGCGTTCAAGCGCGACGCCTACCTGCAGCTTCCGTATTTCGACCACATGCACCGCTACCTGCCGGCCCTGATGCAATCCGAGGGATTCATGGTCGAGGAACGGGCAGTGGGGCATCGGGCGCGCCAGCACGGGCAGTCGAACTATACCAATTTCGGCAGGCTGGCGGATGCTGTTTCCGACATGCGGGGCGTGATGTGGCTGCGCAAACGGCGGCGTTCACCCGGCGGAAGCGACGAAATCTAGGTTAGGCGGGGTCTCTCTGATCGCTGGAGAGGACGAGGGCGGAGGGCTTTCAATTGGCCTGGTTTTTGGGTACCGCTCTTGGTGTCGAAGCGATGGACAAGCGCGCCGGTAAACGGGGCAGGCGTTCCGGCGGGCCGAACAGGGGATCACCAATGCGCGTAATCTTCGGGATTTTCCCGCTGCTGGCCATTCCGGTCATCATCTACAACATGATGGCGCTGACCTCTAACGGCGCCGACGTAAATGGCGTTTCGGCGATGGCGATATCGCTGGCCGATCCGACCCTGGGCATGGCGGTGTTCGGCTCCTGGCGGGTGACGTCGGGCGATATCCTGATCATCCTGTCGATGTGCTTCTTCTTCGTCGAGATCCTGAAATCGACCTCAACCGGCTCCTCGACGATTGCGAACCACGCGGTGTCGATGCTGGTTTTCATCGTCTGCCTGATCGAGTTCCTGCTGCTGAAGAACTTCCAGACATCGGTGTTCTTCATCCTCACCATCATGTGCCTGCTCGACGTGCTGGCAGGCGTGGTTGTGACGATCATCTCGGCACGGCGCGACTTCACGGTCGGCGACGGGGTTCCCCGGTAACTTTGCCGGGCTGATCCGGCTTGCTCCGGCGGGCAACGTGCTGCACTTCTGGCCTCAGCAGAGGGTGAAGACGCATGGGCATCTTCTTTGACCAGGACTGGTTCGATGACCGGCTGAAGGCGGCTGGCCTGACGCACGCTGCAATGGCGCAGGCGGCGGGCATGACGATTGACGAGATCGACATGGTGTTCCGGGACCAGCGCGAGCTGGAAGGCGGCGAGGTTCATGCGATTGCGCGCATCCTTTCGGCTGATCCGCGCGAAGTGGCGAACCGGGCAGGGGTCGCTGATCCGGGAGCGGCGCCCAAGCCGATCATGCGGCCTGAACGCGGCGGCGGCCTGCAGGCGCCGGAGTTCGTGGTGACGCGCGAGGTGATCGCCGGGTTGCACGAGCGGATCGATCGGCTCGAGCGGCTGATCGAGGTGGTGATCCAGAAGGTCGATCGGCTCAGGTAGCCGGGTTTCAAACATC
>DAIRES010000208.1:0-5390 GCA_036795465.1 Hyphomonadaceae bacterium | reverse complement strand
GGGTTCGGCAATGACTCGGATGAGCTTGGCCGCAACGTGATGGACCACCACTTCCTCGTGGGCGCGCAGGCGGACGTGGAAGGACATGAGGATCGCTATTACGCGGGACGCCGTCCCAACGGCATCTACATCCCCCGCTTCCGCAACCTTGGCGATACGGCGACCAAGCAGAAGGATTTCACGCGCGGCTATGGCTATCAGGGCGGCGCGAGCCGCACGGGCTGGCAGCGGCTTGTCGGCGAAATGGGCTTCGGCAAGGAGCTGAAGGACGAGATCGAACAGCCCGGCCCATGGTCGATCGGGATCACGGCATTCGGCGAAATCCTGCCCTATCGCGACAACCGCGTGACTCTGAACCACGACGTGAAAGACATTCACGGCCTGCCGACGCTGACCATGGACGTCACCATCCGCGAGAACGAGATGAACATGCGGAAGGACATGCAGACGGCTGGCGTCGAGATGCTGGAAGCCGCCGGCTTCAAGAATGTGAAGGGCTTCGACCGCACTTACGCGCCGGGCCTCGGCATTCACGAGATGGGTACGGCGCGCATGGGGCGCGATCCGAAAACGTCGGTGCTCAACGCCAATAACCAGGTGCATGCCTGCAAGAACGTCTATGTCACGGACGGCGCCGCGATGACTTCGGCTTCGTGCGTGAACCCGTCCCTGACCTACATGGCGCTGACGGCGCGGGCGGCGGATCACGCAGTGAACGCGCTGAAGCGCGGCGAACTCTAGGAGCAAACGCACATGATGGATCGTCGCGAACTTCTCTACCGCGCCTCGATGCTGCTGGGCGGCGCCATTTCGGCGAGCACAGTTGCGGGCGTTCTCGCGGGCTGCACCACAGCGCCGGCGCCCGAAGACACCACTACCCCGCAGTCTGGTTTCCTGCGGCCAAGCGAGATGGCGATCATTACGGCGATGGCCGACCAGATCATCCCGCGTACCGATACGCCAGGCGCGCTTGATGCTGGCGTGCCGGCTTATATCGACCGGATGGCGACCGGGTATTACCGTGATATCGAGCGCGGCGTGCTGCGCGCCGGTCTGATGCAGATCGCGACCGACACGATGGAATACCGCGGCAAGACGTTCGCGGAGCTTTCGAGCGAAGACCAGATCACGCTGATGAAGCGGTACGATCAGGCGCAGTACGAACAGACCCGCAACAATGCGGGTAATCCCGGCGCGACGCCGCACTTCTTCCGGATGATCAAGGAGCTGACCATCATCGGCTACTGCGTCTCCGAACCGGGCGTGACAAAGCTGATGAAGTACGCGCAGACACCGGGTCCGTATCGCGGCGACATTCCGTATTCCGAAGTCGGCAAGGCCTGGGCGACCTGAGCTGACTAGTTCAGCTCGAGAATCTCGATCTTCCTGAACTGGATCGGGTTGCCCTCGCTCTGCAGCGAGATCGTGCCGCCATCCAGCTTCAGCTTGCCGCCTGCGGCCGCGACCAGCGGCTTCGAGTTCGCCATCTTGCCTTCGGGGTCGAGCTGGACGTCCGAATAGGTGATCGTGGTCTGTCCGTTGACCTTCTGGGTCACGACGCCGGAGGGCGAGACTTCCACCTCGAACTGATACCACACGCCGTTCGGACCGGCCGCACTGGTCGAGTTGATGCAGTGCGTTTTTTCGAGCTGGCCATTCATCACCACGTTCGTGCCGGGTGAACACATATTGCTGTTGAAGCGATCCTGCCCCGCCGCCTGTCCCAGTATCTGGGCCTCGACGGAGACCGGGAAGCTGTCGTCGACGGCCATGGTCTTCGGGTCCTGCCCGTAGATCATCACGCCCGAGTTCGCGATCGCCCAGTTGGGCGTGTCGGCGGGATGTTCCGTCGAGAACCGATACTCGAAGCGCAGGCGGTAGGCCTTGAAGGGCGCCTTGTAGAACAGGTGGCCGAAGCGTTCGCCGAACTGGTCGTACTTGTCGTAGCTGACGACGATGGCGCCATCCTTCACGCTGAACGTGTCGCGATAGTTCTCGCCGAGCGGGAAACCACGGATTTTGGGCGTCCAGCCATCCAGCGTCTTGCCATCGAACAGGGGCCGCCAGTTTTCGCGGCTTTGCGGCATTGCAGTGCAACCGCTCACGCAAAGAGCGATGGTCGCGACGGCAATGCGCTTTGCCCAGGTTTGCATGGTATCCGCCCTCCTTCGCGCGTCCGTTTAGGTGGACAGCGACTGCCGCACTGGTAACACTCGATCCTAGAACATGAGCCGCGCTGGCGACAGACCAGCAAGGCTCAAGGGAGGGCGATAAGTGATCCAGGTCCGTCTGTTTGTGATGATGTTGCTGCAGCTCGCCATCTGGGGAGCTTATATGCCGAAGCTGTTCCCCTACATGAACCAGCTTGGCTTCGAGGCGTGGCAGCAATCGCTTGTCGGATCTGCCTGGGGCATCGCTTCGATCCTCGGCATCTTCTTCTCCAACCAGTTTGCCGACCGGAACTTCTCCGCCGAACGCTTCCTCGCCGTGAGCAACATCATCGGCGGCGTCGCGTTGCTGGGCTGCGCCTATTTCACGGACTTCTGGTCGTTCTTCGGCGCCTATCTGGTGTTCAGCCTCGTGTACGTGCCGTCGATGTCCGTCGCCAACGCGATTGCGTTCGCCAACCTGCGCGATCCGGCTGCGCAGTTCGGCAACATCCGCATGGGCGGCACGATCGGCTGGATCATGGTGAGCTGGCCGTTCGTCTTCCTGCTGAGCGCCGATGCAGGGCCAGATCAGGTGCGGCTGATCTTTGTCGTGGCTGCGGTCGTCTCGTTCGCCTTCGCGGCCTACAGCCTCACCCTGCCCCACACGCCGCCGAAGCGCGATGCGGGCGATTCCGATCCGCTGGCATGGCGCAAGGCGATCAAGCTTCTGGGCATTCCCTCCATCGCCGTGCTGTTCGTTGTGACGTTCATCGACAGCGTCGTTCACAACGGCTACTTCGTGATGGCGGACGGCTTCCTGACGAACCGTGTCGGCATCGACGCCAACCTTTCCATGATCGTGCTTTCGATCGGACAGGTCGCTGAAATCGTGACGATGTTCATCCTTGGCGCCGTGCTGATCCGGCTCGGCTGGAAAGCCACGATGATTGTCGGCATCCTTGGCCACGCCGCGCGTTTCCTGGCGTTTGCCTTCTTCCCGGACAGCGTGCCGACGATCATCGCCGTGCAGCTGCTGCATGGCATCTGCTACGCGTTCTTCTTCGCGACAGTTTACATCTTCGTCGATGCTGCGTTCCCGAAGGATGTTCGCTCGAGCGCGCAGGGCCTGTTCAATCTGCTGATCCTTGGCATCGGCAACGTGGCTGCCAGCTTCCTCTTCCCGGAGCTGATGGCGCAGTTCACCGTTCCGGGCATTGAGCCGGGCACGACCGCTGTCGACTATCGCACGCTGTTCATGGTTCCGGCCGGCATGGCAGTCGTCGCCGTGCTGCTGCTGGCCTTGTTCTTCAGACCAACCGAACGAGCGCCCACCGCCGTCGTCGCAGCATGATCTTGAGACATGGAGCTCAACATGACCAACCTGTCCCGTCGCAGTTTCGTTCAGGCCCTGTGCGCCACCGGCGCGGCGGCGCCGCTTGCCGCCGCGTGCCAGACCATGGCTAGCGGTCCGTTCTTCCAGCGGCAGGCCGCGCCGATCGGCATCCAGCTCTACACGCTGTCCGACATGCTCGCGACCAACCTTGAGGGCGCAGTCTCGGCTGTTGCGAAGATCGGCTACAAGACAGTGGAGATCCCGTCCTACATGGGCAAGACGCCGGCTCAGCTGCGTGAGCTGTTCGATCGCAACGGCGTGAAATGCACCGGCGCGCATATCGGCATGAACGCCGGAACGGATGCCGCCCCCGGCCTGCGCGGCAATATCGACAAGCTCGCGGCCGACATGCACGTGCTGGGCGTCACGCACGTCTATGCGCCGTCGATGGCGATCCCCACCGATATCGGCCTCACGCAGCAGCCGAACGAAGGCTACGCCTACATCGCGCGGGTTTCCGAAGCGATGGGCGAAGATCGCTGGAAGCGCCTCGCTGCGGAGCTGTCGGATATCGGCAGGAAGCTGAAGGCCAAGGGCATCGGCTTTGGCTATCACAACCACAATTTCGAGTTCGCGAAGGCGGGCAACCGCACCGGCTATGACATCATGGTCACCGAGAGCGATCCGGAATTCGTGTCGTTCGAACTGGATGTGGGTTGGGCCGCCGCGGCGGGCAACGACATTGTGGCGTTGTTCAACAAGTACAAAGGCCGCTACTCGGCCATGCACATGAAGGACATCAAGGCGACCACGACACCGAACATCAACCTGAAGATGGACCCGAGCGACGTTGGCGCGGGCAAGCTGGACTGGAAAACCATCCTGCCAACTGCCTATGCAGCGGGCGTTCGGAACTTCTATCTCGAGCAGGAGCCGCCGTTTGCAACTTCGCGACTGGAAGCGGCCGAGAACGGGTATAAGTACCTCAGCACACTGGAAGCCTGAGGACGACCAATGAAGACCATGAAGGGACCCGGCATCTTCCTCGCGCAATTCGTGGGGCCGGATGCGCCATTCAACTCGCTGCCGACCATTGCGAAATGGGCGAAGGAGAAGGGCTTCATCGGCGTCCAGATTCCGACGGGCGAAGCGTCTCTCTTTGATCTGCGCAAGGCGGCGGAAAGCGACGCCTACTGCGACGAGATCAAGGGGATGCTCGCCGACATGGGAATGCAGATCACTGAGCTCTCCACCCACCTTCAGGGGCAGCTTGTGGCCGTTCACCCGGCCTATGACTCGCTGTTCGACGCTTTTGCACCGGAGCGGGTGCGCGGGAATCCGAAGGCACGGCAGGAGTGGGCGGTTGAGCAGGTGATGCTTGCCGCGAAGGCTTCGCGGCGACTGGGTCTTGATGCCAGCGTGACGTTCTCGGGTTCGCTGGCGTGGCCCTACTTCTTCCCGTGGCCGCAGCGGCCGCCGGGCTTGTTCGAGACGGCATTCGAGGAACTGGCCAAGCGCTGGCTGCCGATCCTCAACGCTTATGAAGATGCCGGCGTCGATCTCTGCTATGAAATCCATCCGAGCGAGGATCTGTTCGATGGCACGACGTTCGAGATGTTCCTCGATCGCGTGAAGGGTCACAAGCGCTGCAACATCCTGTTCGACCCGAGCCACTTCTGTCTGCAGCAGCTCAACTATCTCGAATACATCGATCTGTACCACGAGCGGATCAAGATGTTTCACGTCAAGGATGCGGAGTTCAACCCGACGGGGCGGCAGGGGGTGTACTCCGGGTATGCTCCGTGGTTGCAACGCGCGGGACGCTTCCGTTCAGTTGGCGATGGGCAGGTCGACTTTAAAGGCATCTTCTCGAAGCTGGCGGGTTACGATTACGAAGGCTGGGCGGT
>DAIRES010000207.1:0-5410 GCA_036795465.1 Hyphomonadaceae bacterium | reverse complement strand
GCCAGTTCGATCTTGAGAATGCGATAGGCGTTGTTGACGAACACAATCGTCAGCACGTCGAGCTTCTCGCGCGCCATCGTCCACAGCGACTGGATTGTGTACATGCCAGCGCCATCGCCCGCGAGGCAGACTGTCTTCACATCCGGCCGCGCCACAGCTGCGCCGACGGCCACCGGCATGCCCTGCCCGATCGCGCCGCCCGTATGCCCCAGCCATTCGTGACGCGCGCCTGCCGCCATCGTCTGATAGATCGGCAGCCCCGAGCTTACCCCGTCATCCGAGATCAGCGCGCCTTCCGGCAAATAGGCGGCGAGCGACTGGCCGATCGTATGGGGATTGAACTTGTCGCCGCTGCCGGGCTCCGGGCGCGACCATGCCGCGATTGACGACGGCGCTGGCGCATCCAGCCAGTCGACCAGCTTGCGGATCGCATCAAGGCTGTCCGTATCCGGCCCGCCAAGATTGATCGTCCGCGCGCCGGCGGGCGTGAAAGCGCCCGGCGTGTTGGGGTATGCGAAGAAAGCGACCGGCGGCTTCGTGCCTGCAAGTATCAGCAGGTCCGTCCCCGCGAGCGACTTGACAGCCATCTCTGCGAAGTAAGGCAGGCGGGGCGCATCATACAGGCCCCCGCCCCGCACATGCCGCGCCATGAACGTGTCGGTGAAAACACGAACGCCCTGTGCTTCCATCCGGCGCAGCGTCTCGGCGCCACTCGCGTGCAGCGCCGTGCCGTTGACAAGGATAGCTGGCCGCTTGGCTTTGATGACGGCGCGTCCCGCCTGCTCGATGAGATCGTCATCCGCGATCTTGAGTCCCGCCCGCTTGCCTGCCGCTGCGCGTGATGCGCCTGCGGTCCAGGCGGTGTCGGCCGGCATGATCAGCGACACCGGCCCCGGCGGCGGGCCGTAGCTGTTCTCGAACGCTTCCACCGCCAGTCTGCCCGCATCTTCCACCCGATCGACCGATTTCAGCCAGCGCGAATTGGGCCCGGCAAGACCCGCAATGTCCGACGCCAGCGGCGCGTCATAGGCGCGATGCGTCACGGCATGATCGCCGATCAGATTGACCATCGGCACATAAGCGCGCCGCGCGTTGTGGATGTTGGCGCCCGCATTGAGATATCCCGGCCCGAGGTGCAGCAGGGTCAACGCAGGCACGCCGGCCATCCGTGCAAAGCCATCCGCCGCGCCCGTCGCCACGCCCTCGAACAGGCAGAGGATCGACCTGATGCGCGGCTCGCGGTCCAGCGCGGTGACAAGATGCATCTCGCTGGTTCCGGGATTTGCAAAGCACGCCGCAACGCCACAATCAGCCAGCGACGCGATGATCGCTTCTGCTCCGGTCATTCCAGATGTCATGACTGCCTCCATACGGGTTCAGCCTAGCGGGCGGCCCGGAGCGGCGCAAAGAAAAGCCGGTCCCGACGAGCGGGACCGGCTGTTTGGGCGCGCGTCGGGGGACGGAGATGTCATACTCTCCGCGCGCGTAAGGCCGGGACCCTGCCCTTGGGGAGGCTGCTGGTTCCCATTTCGAGCGGCGCTGCGGTCAAGCACGCCGCCTCCCTGACACCCGATAAACGGTAGCGGAAATGCGATCCGTCGCTGGAATCTGCAAAAAGCTCGCGCCACATGATCTTGCGGCGCCAGGCCATAAGAGCCTAGCCGCGCGGCAACGCCTCACTGTCTTCTTCCTGCTCGAACAGGTCAGCGCCGCAGCGCTTGCAATGGGCGGCGTCGCGATCGTGCATCTGCAAGCGGCAATCCGGGCATGGCCGCCGCATCTTATCGCCGATGGCAATGGCCCGGATCAGCTGCAGGAACAGGGTCACGCCGAGCACCATGATCCCGATCGTGATCACCCGCCCCATCGTGTCCGGCAGGGTGATGTCGCCGAGGCCCACCGTCGTCAGCGTGCCGACGGTGAAATAGAGCGCGTCGAGATAGTTCTTGATGTCCGGGTTGTGAGTGACCTGCGTGACAAACACGAGCGCCGTGACGAGGAAGATGAACACGGCAAGGTTCACGACCTTCGCGATGACGAAGCCATTGCGATGCAGCCATGTCGACATGCCATGTTCGCGATGCAGATACTCGAAAGCGCGCAGCAACCGCACGACACGCAGCACGCGCAGGAAGACGAGGTTCTGCAGGAAGATCGGCAAAAGCAGTGTCGCGACAACGACAAGATCGGCGATGTTCGACCAGCGCGTGAAGAAGCGCCATTTGTGCCGCTCGATGTAAAAGCGCGCGAGAAAGTCGAGCGTGATCACCGCGGCGATGAGGATATCGACCCAGAGCCAGATGCCCGTCGCCGCCTGTACGCCGTCATGCCATGACACCAGCGGATGGACGAGAAACACCGCGATGGTGACGAGGTCGAAGACCAGCATCGACCAGCGGAATATCGACGGCCAGCGTCCATGGCCCGAGTAAAGCCAGAACAGCGCCCGGTTCAGACCCTTGCGATGCTCGACCATGTCAGGCGTGCGGGAGGGTTTCGACAAACCGCACGGGCTCGCCCCTGCCCGGCGCGAGCAGTGCGCCTTCCATCATCACCAGCGTGCCGCGAACGAACGTCGCGATAGGCCAGGATTTCGCTTCCATGCCATCAAACGGCGTCCAGCCGCAGCGCGATGCCGACCATTCATGGGTGATGGTCTTGCGTGCGTGGAGATCGACGACGGTGAAATCGGCATCATAGCCGAGGGCGATACGGCCCTTCCCGGCGATGCCGAACACACGTTGCGGGCCAGCGCTGGTCAGCTCGATGAAGCGTTCCAGGCTCAGCTTTCCATCGGCCACATGCGTCAGCATGACGGGCACCAGCGTCTGGACGCCGGGCATGCCCGATGGCGACGCGGGATAGGGCCGTGATTTTTCTTCCTTCGTGTGCGGCGCGTGATCCGAGCCGAGAACGTCCGGCACGCCCTGATTGACGGCTTTCCACAGCGCGTCGCGATGATGCGCATCGCGGATAGGCGGGTTCATCTGGGCATAGCCCTTGAGGCGCACATAATCCTCGGGCCCGACCAGCGTCAGGTGCTGCGGCGTCACTTCGCAGGTGGCGATGTCCTTGTTGTCGGCCAGCATCTCCATCTCCTCGCCCGTCGTGACGTGAAGAACGTGGATACGCTTGCCGGTCTTGCGCGCGAGCCGGATCAGGCGGCGGGTGGACGAGATCGCGGCTTCCGCGTCGCGAACGACCGGGTGCGAGGTCCAGTCGCCCTGCACCGCCAGCTTGCGGCGATCAGCGAGGCGGTATTCGTCTTCCGAGTGGAAAGCGGCGCGGCGCGAGATCGCGTTGAGCACCCGCTCGACGCCCTCATCATCCTCGACCAGCAACTGGCCCGTGGAGGCGCCCATGAAAACCTTCACGCCGCAGACGCCCGGCATGCGCTCCATGATCGGCAGCAGGTCGGTGTTGTCGTGCGTCGCGCCGGCATAGAAGGCATGGTCGGTGTGCATCCGGCCTTTGGCGCGGGCGAGTTTGTCTTCCATCATCTCGGGCGTGATGGTCGACGGATCGGTGTTGGGCATCTCGAAGACCGCCGTCACGCCACCGAGCACTGCAGCCCGCGATCCGCTTTCAAGATCTTCCTTCCATTCGAGGCCAGGCTCACGGAAGTGGACCTGGCTGTCGATCACGCCAGGCAACACGTGAAGCCCGTGCGCCTCGAACACTTCGCCCGCCTGTGTGGCGTCAAACGATCCAAGGCCGGCGATGCGGCCGCCGGTGACGGCGACGTCCATCACGGCGATGCCGCCAGGCGTGGCGACGCTTCCGCCTTTGAGAATGAGATCGAATGTGGGAGGCATCGGCCAGCTCCATCAGGTCTGGCGCTGTCCTAGACCCGTGGGCCGGATTTTCCAAGCATTGCGAGCCGCAGGCGCAAACATCTGCTGGAATCAGAAGGGCGGCTCTGTAAAGCCGCCCTTCCGCACCACCCGCGCCTTTGCCGGCGTCTATCAGAACACATGCTCGCGGGAGGAAAGGCGAAAGCCTCTCCCGCATTGCGATCAGGTGTCCAGTTCATCTTGATACATGTCGCCCATCAGGGGGCCTTCAGCTGAGCTAAGCACCTTGGCTATGTAGATCAGCAACACGGCGGCGATCACCGCCCAGTGCAGCGCAGGCGTTTGCGCCGCTTCCACCATCCACTCCCACATGTCTCGCTTGTCTCCCGCGACTTGTGATGAACATAACGCGTGCGAATTAACGAAGCCTCTCGCAAAACTTTCACAGAGGTAACCACGCGAAATTTTTGGGATTGCGAGACGGGTTTTTTCACCCTGAGTCCGCGCTTGGCGGATGCGTTCTGCACATAACGAACGTAGATGCGATTCTGCGGTTCCGCTTGCAGGCGAAACTATTTCGATGGCAGGTGCTGGCTTATGGGAAAGAGCGGATCGAACAACCGCAAGTCTTCACAGCCGCCGGGCTCTCCGCGCGCGTGGCAACGCATGCTTTCGGGTCGCCGGCTCGATCTGCTTGACCCCTCGCCACTCGATATCGAGATCGAGGATATCGCGCATGGCCTCGCCCGCGTTGCGCGCTGGAATGGCCAGACAAAAGGCGAGCACGCTTTTTCCGTGGCGCAGCATTCTGTTCTGGTTGAAGCGGTCGTCGGCCAGCTCTGGCCCACCACATCGCCGGCTGATCTGCTCGGCGCCCTGCTCCACGATGCGCCCGAGTATGTGATTGGCGACATGATCTCGCCGTTCAAGACCGCGCTCGGCGTCGACTACCGCCAGTTCGAGGCGCGGCTGGAAGCAGCTATCAGACTCCGCTTTGGCCTTACCCCGCACATGAGCGAGGAGATCAAGGCGCGCGTGAAACAGGCCGACCAGTTCTCCGCCTTCTATGAGGCCACCCGGCTGGCCGGCTTTGATATCGACGAGGCTCTTCAGTTCTTCGGCGCTCCGCCGCCCGGCCCCGCTCCCGACATGACGCCCATGTCGCCGATCGAAGCCCAGGCGCTTTTCCTGAGGCGCTTCGAGGCTCTGATCGCAGAGGTCGATGCGGACCGGATAAAAGGCTAGTCTGGCGTCATGACGATCTGGATCTGCTCCCTCGCAGCCGCACCCGAGATGGCCCAGAAGCTGAAGCCGTCGCGGGTGGTTAGCCTGCTGAGTCCTTACGATTCCTTTCCAACCTTCACCGGGCTTGGAAAAGACCTGCATTTGCAGGTCGCCATCCACGATATCGCCGCAGATATCGGCGATTGGCAGGCCCCGGCGCAGACCGATGCGGAGCGCGTGATCCGCTTCGTGGAGGGCTGGGACAAGGCCGCCCCGCTGCTGATCCATTGCTGGGCGGGGATTTCTCGCTCGACCGCCAGCGCCTTCATCACGGCCTGCGTCCACAATCCGAAAGCGGACGAAGAAGAGATCGCCTGGGCGATCCGCGATGC
>DAIRES010000206.1:0-5429 GCA_036795465.1 Hyphomonadaceae bacterium | reverse complement strand
TCTTCCTGCGGGAAGCGGCCCTTGTCGGCCGAGTTCTGGTAGTTCTTGCGGATCACGCCGAGGCCGCGCTCCAGCGCCGCCTGCTGGACTTCCACAATCGTGACTTCGATGCCGACATTGGCGAAGTTCATCGAGATGCCGCCGCCCATCGTGCCGGCGCCGAGGACGCCAACCTTCTTGATCGGCTTGATCGGCGTGCCGGCAGGCAGGCCTTCCACACCCCAGGCTGCCTTGGTCGAGGCGGCGATATAGGCCGATATTTCGTCTGCGGCGGCGGCGGGAGCGGTCAGGCTGGCGGTCATGGGAATTCCCTCGAGGCATTAGCGCGGGTGGCCCCGCGTCGCGGTTTGAAATCGGGTAAGTCCGTGCCGTGGCGGCACGCGGTCGTCAACTGAGCGGGTAACTCTTTGCGTGATGACGCGGTCGCCGCTGCGTAGCATGCGACACTGCGTCAGCAGTTGCCCTTGGGTCAACATACTTGCTTGTCGGCTAGCTAGTTTATCTTATCAGCTGATGAGTGGGCGGAAGATTTCAACGAAGACCGAGGCGGCGGAAACGCTCGAGGCCACGCGCCAGACGCAGGCCGAGCGCCGCGAGACGGCTGAGCGCGCCATCCTGGAAGCCGCCAAGACGATCGTGGCCGAGCGCGGTCTGGATGCCCTGACCCTTCATGAAGCTGGCGAGGCAGCCGGATACAGCCGAGCCCTGCCCGGCCATTATTTCGGAACTAAGAGCGCGCTTGTCTCGGCGCTGGCCGATCACATCATTGCCGGTTACGCGGTGCGGGTTCGCGAAGCAGTTGGACCGGCTGACGGGCTCGACCGGCTGTGTGAGCGCCTTTCCTTTTACTTCGACGACTGCGCCCGCGATCCCGTTACCGCGCGCGCCTTCCAGGGCATCCTTTCTGCGGGACTGACGCGCAGCGAGCTTGCTCCCATCGTCGAGCGACTGAATCGCGACTCGGTCGATGGCCTTGCCGAAATTATCAAGCTCGCCCGAGACAAGGGCGAGATCCGTGCCGATGCGCGACCGCGCGCAGAGGCCTCTCTCATTTTAGCGTCCATGCGTGGAGTCATGTTTCAGTGGTTGACCGTTCCCGATCACGTATCCCTGTCGCGCATGCGCGACGCTCTGGTGACGAACATCCGCCGGTCGCTCGCGCGCTGACGGAGCCGGTCGCCCGGAGCCTGGAATACTGGGCGGCCACGCGTGGCCGTCACCCCGCCCTGTTCCAGGGCGAGGCGATGCTGACTTACAATGACTGGAACGAATACGCCGACATGCTGGCCGACGCGCTGGCTAGCCGCGGACTCGGCGCCAACGATGTGGTTGCGGTGCGCTGCTCCAACCGCATCGAATGGGCTGTGATTGCGCTGGCCTGTTCCAAGATCGATGCGCGCCTGATGACGCTGGATCCAGACCTTTCACCACGCGCGCTGCGTGAGCGGCTGATCGCGAGCGATGTGGGCGCGATCATCGTTGGCGATGTGGCGCCGGTGCGTCTGGCG
Source organism: Hyphomonadaceae bacterium (assembly GCA_036795465.1). GTDB lineage: Bacteria > Pseudomonadota > Alphaproteobacteria > Caulobacterales > Hyphomonadaceae > UBA7672. Next base: position 3,921 of record DAIRES010000206.1, on the reverse strand, counting down.
CCTGCGCTGGAAGGGCTGCCGCTTCGCCTGCGCGCGACGATGGATGGCGCTTTTCCGGGCTTCTTCAATTTCTGGGACCTGTTCCCGCCAGTGGCGCAACCGCGCTTCGGAGCCACACATCCATCGCTGCTGGCGTGGACGGCTGGCGCGACGGGCCGTTCGCTGCCGGTTGGCGTGCCGCCCCGGCGCGCAGCGCCCGCATCGCTTTCCCGTCCGCCCGTTCCTGAGACGGGAACCTCGCTGATCACCGTGCCGCTGCATCGCATGTGGGGGCCGGTCCAGTTCTGGGCGGCTCTGGTGGCGGGCCGCGCCATCTGCCTTGTTCGCTCGTTCGAACCGGCGGCCGTGCTTGAGACAATTGGCAAGCGGCGGATCACGCACTGGAGCGCGCTGCCGGATTCGTTCGAACAGCTGCGCGAACTTGGCGCCGATGCTGTTCGCATGGCTGACACATCTTCGTTGCAGGAACTAGAGATCGGCGGAGCCGCGGCGCCTGCGGAGTTGCAGGCATGGGTCGGTGACCTGTTCGCAGCGATCCTGAGCGAAGCCTATGGCTCGACCGAGGCGGGGCGGATTTCGACGATGCCATTCGCGCGCCGCGCGGAGAAGCCGGGAAGCTGCGGCCGCCCCGTGCGCGGCGTGACGGTCGAGATAAGGGATGAACGCGGGCAGCGCCTGCCCGCCGGCACCATCGGCGAGATATGGGCGCGCACGCAGCGTTCGCTTGAATGCGACCTGCCCGATGCCTCGCCCCGCGCGCGCCGTGACGCCGATGGCTATGTGGCGACCGGAGATGCAGGCCGGGTCGATGAGGACGGCTTCATCTACATCACCGGCAAGGCCACGAGCCTGCCGGAACCGGATATGCGTCACGCCGGATAGCGTTGCGACGGCCGGCAGGCTACAAAAGACAAAACAAGAAACTGCCGGGAGAAAACAATGAAATCGATCGCTGCAGCATCGCTGCTTTCGCTGACGCTTGCCGCATGCGGCAACGAGGCCAAGACGCCTGAACCGCCAACACCGCCGCCTGTCGAAACCGCTGCGCCTGCGCAGAAGGACCCGCTGCTTTCCGCCGTGGGAATTGGCGTCAGCGATCTGGCGAAGTCGACGGACTTCTATGTCAACGTGATGGGGATGGAGAAAATCCGCTCCTATCATCTCGACTACATGGACGAGGAAGTGGTCGGTTACCCTGAAGCCGAGAGCTTCATCGTGCTGATGCATTGGACCGATGGATCGGCACGCACATACAAGGATCTTCCGGTGAAGATCGTCACGCGTGTGAAAGATCCGGTGGCGCTGGCCGCGAAGATCAAGGCGGCGGGCTTCGAAGTGACGCGCGAACCGCAGGCGAGCGCGCAGGTTGGCGGCGCCATCGTCGGGTTCGCCAAGGACCCCGACGGATACATGCTGGAACTTCTGCCGCTGCGCACACCGGCGCCGGCCACGCCGCCCGTCGAGACACCGAAGCCGAACTGAGGGATCACCATGCGCTTGGCCAAACCCCGCATCTCTCCCCTGCAGGATTCAGAGCTGACGCCCGAACAGGCCGAGCGCCTGTCGAAGTCGGCGCTGAAGGAGGGCCCTGTCCTCAACATCTTCCGAACCCTCGTGCGTTCGCCGGATGCTCTGCGCGCTTTTTCGTGGTGGGGCGGTTATGTGATGAGCCGCAATTCGCTGACGCCACGGGATCGCGAGATTGCGATCCTGCGCGTCGGCTGGTTGTGCAAGTCCGGTTATGAATGGACGCAGCATCATCGCATCGGCTTGCAGTCCGGCCTCGACGCGACGGAGATCGAGCGCATCAAGATCGGTGCAGCCGCTGCTGAATGGTCCGCGCAGGAGAAAGCGTTGATTGCAGCGGTGGATGATCTCAACCGCGATCATTTCGTGTCGAACGCTTCCTGGGCTGAGCTGCTGAAACATTATTCGGAGCGCCAGTGCATGGATCTGGTTTTCACGGTCGGCCAGTACACGCAGGTGTCGATGATACTGAACTCGTTCGGCGTGCAGCTCGATCAGGGTCAGACGCTCGATCCTGAACTGAAGGCGTTCTGAGATGGGCGAGCGGCTGAAGGACAAGACCGCGATCATTGTCGGCGCCGGGCAAACAGCGGGCGAGACGATCGGCAATGGCCGCGCGATGGCGATCCTGTTCGCGCGCGAGGGCGCAACCGTGATGTGCGTCGACCGCCGGCTCGACAGCACCGAAGAGACGGTGAAGATGATCGCGGACGAAGGCGGCAACGCCTTCGCTTTCGAGGCGGACGTGACGAAGGCCGATGCTTGCGCGGCGATCGCGCATGAGGGCGTCGCACGGCTGAAGCGGATCGACATTCTGGTGAACAATGTCGGCACCGGCCGGGGCGATGCCCCGCCCCATGCGATCGAGGAAGATGCGTGGGACCGGATCATGGACATCAATCTCAAATCGATGGCGATGACGATCCGGCATGTGCTGCCCGTGATGCGGAGCCAGAAATCCGGAGCGATCCTGAACATCTCGTCGCTGGCGGCGATCGCGGGGCATCACATGGTGACGTATGAAGTCTCGAAGATGGCCGTGAACAGGCTGAGCACTGTGGTGGCCGCGGGCAATGCGAAGCATGGCGTGCGGTGCAACGTGATCATGCCGGGGCTGCTGGATACGCCGATGGCGATCACGGGAATCGCGGCGGCGAGCGGCAAGTCGACGGAGACGTTGCGGGCTGAGCGGAATGCCCGGGTTCCCATGGGTTTCATGGGCTCTGCGTGGGATACGGCGTATGCCGCGCTGTTCCTGTGTTCGGACGAAGCGCGGTTCGTTACCGGCGCGATCCTGCCCGTGGATGGCGGAACTTCAGTCACGATCGGCTGAAATGCCCGGATTTGGCGGTTTTTCCCGCGACACACGCGCGCGGACTAACATGCGGCAAGGCGGCGCAAGACTCGAAAGGTCAAGTATTTCATAAGGCTTTAGGCCCAAACTCCTTTGAGTTGGGTCACAACTTCGCGCGTGCATGTTCAAAAAACCAACCTCTGGAAAGCCGGTCGATCCGCTCGCCGACCGCATGCGCAAGATCGCTGCGGTGCCAGCGGAAGAAGTGACCTATTCGTCGGCCGGACCGGGCGAGAAGCGGGCTGAGCGCAAGGCGACTTTCAAATCCGCGACCGTGACTACGCTGGGCGGCGAGCGCGTGGATGTGGTCGTGAAGAATGTCAGCAGCACGGGCGCGCGGGTGGAGTTCCTGCGGGATATCCAGCTGACGGATCGCGTCATGCTGTCGGAGCCGACGCTGCGGATAAAGACCTGGGCCTATGTCGTCTGGCAGACGCGCGGCGCCGCCGGGCTCCAGTTCGTCCAGACCTAGCCCGGTTGACGCAGGGGTTAGGACATTTTGACCTGCGGCCCCGCGGGCGCTCGACCCGGGGCCCTGCCCGCGCCAGTTTAAGCTCATGAACGGTCCGGTTTCCGAGAAGAAGCGCGATACATGGCTCGCCGTCAGGCGTGGCCTGAAGCTGCATTGCCCGGCATGCGGCAAGGGCCGGATCATGGCGGGCTATCTGCGCCAGGCCGAGGGCTGCCTCAACTGCGGCGAGCGGACGGGCGACATCCGGGCTGATGACGGGCCGGCGTGGGCGACCATCCTGCTGGTCGGGCACCTGATCTCGCCGTTCTTCTTCCTGTTCGCCAATCGCGATTCGAATGCGGTGTGGTTGCCCTTCCTTGTGATTGCGACGGTGGTGGTGGTGCTGACGCTTCTGCTGCTGCCGAGGATGAAGGGGCTGTTCGTGGGGCTGATCTGGGCGTCACGCGCCGGCGAGGCCGAGCCGGGCTGAGCGCGCATGCGCGTGCGATCTCGCAGGTGAGTCTGCGAGGTTGGGATTTCTGAAATCGGATCTTGAGTGTGACGGAGGCCCGCGCGATTGCGCGAAGAG
>DAIRES010000034.1:0-25352 GCA_036795465.1 Hyphomonadaceae bacterium | reverse complement strand
GGCTATGGCATGGAGAAGGAAAGCTGGGGCGGCACGTTCCAGTATCCGGGCAATGCCGGCGGCTTCAACTGGGGCTCGGTTGCGGTGGATGCCGACAACGGCCTGCTGATCGGCGCGCCGATGCTGATGGGCAACCGGATCGTGCTGCGCAGCCTTGAGGCCCGTGCGGACGATACGGCCAAGACGGCTGAGCGCCGCAAGGCGCGTGATGCGCAGCGTGGCGAGCCTGCAGACGGTCCTGCGGCGGCGAATCCGCCGGGTAGTGGCCAGGGCGGTCCTGCCGCTTCTGGTGGACAGGTGCCTCCGGGAGCGCGCGGCACGGCTGGTGGGGCGGCGCAGGGGCAGGTGTTCGATCAGAACCGCGTGCTCTATCGCGGCGACACGGCGCCGTTCATGTCGTCATGGCGTCTTCCGCTGCCGTTCTTCAACGCGGCGACGGAGCTGCCTTGCTTCGAGCCGCCATTCTCGATGATCGGCGTGATCGACCTCAACACCAACAAGTTGATGTGGAAGCGTTCGATCGGCTCGATGAAGGATTCGGGTCCGTTCGGCATCGCCACGGGCCTGCCGTTCATGGTGGGCACGCCGGTGCAAGCTGGCGTGCTGGCCACACGTGGGGGGCTGATCTTCGATGGCGGTGCGATGGATTCGACCTTCCGCGCTTTCGACCTGCGCACGGGCGCCGTGAAATGGGAGGCCGCCCTGCCGGGCAGCGCCCATGCCACGCCTATGAGCTATGTCGGCAAGAACGGGAAGCAGTACGTCGTCATCACTATTCCCAATCCGAGCTGGCGCTATCCGCGCGGGGGCGGGGATGGCCCGACCGATGACCAGGGCGGTTACGTTATCGCCTACGCGCTTCCCGATCAGCCGGCCCAATAGGGCCGGCTCCTCGGAGCCCCAAAAGCAAAAGGCCCGGAGCGACGCTCCGGGCCTTTTTTGATTCTGTCTGGAAGCGAAATCTACTTGATCTTGCCTTCCTTGAAGTCGACGTGCTTGCGCACGACCGGGTCGTACTTCTTCAGCACGAGCTTCTCGGTCTGCGTGCGCGGGTTCTTCTTGGTGACATAGAAGAAGCCGGTGTCAGCCGACGAATTGAGGCGGATCTTGATGCTTGTCGGCTTGGCCATCTGGGCGGTCTCGGTCGAGCTTGAAATTCAGGAAGCGTGCTTGGACACGATGGCGGCTCCCAAGTCAAGCCGAACTGCAGGAACTTGCTCCAAGTCCTTGGAAATCATGGCTTTCCCTGTGGTTTTTGGGTGAGTTTGTACGGGTTCGGATGGGTGGTGGATAAGGGCGGGTGGGGCTGGCGATTGTCCCGGGCCGACAGCGCGCCGGATATCGGGCGATGGGATCTGGCGGTTCGCCCGAAGCGGGAATGTCGATTGGCGCGCCTTCCGCTGGAATCAGCGGGTGGAGCGATCTGACGCACGCTGCTGCTTCGGCTGGCGAAGGCCCGACGGCGGAGTAGCATAAGCACTGTCGCATCCGGGTCGTCGCGATGCCGGTTACGTTGTGGCCAGTGGCGCGTGCTGGATCAGGGAGAGCGTGTGGGGTTTGCGAAGGAGATACGTGAGGCCAAGGCTTCGGGCGCGATGGTGCGCATTGAGCGTGATGCGTTCGAGATCGGCTGGCTGACCGGGTATGTCGTCGCGACGGGGCCGAAATTCTTTGCGCTGGAGCTTGTGACGGGGTCTGCGCGTCTCGATGGCGTGGCGTGCATCCGATATTCCGACGTGACGGCTTGCGGGCCGGAGTTGCGCGCAGGGTTCATGACCAAGGCGTTGAAGGTGCGCGGCGAAGCAAGGGCCGCGCAGATTCCGGTTACGCTGGCTTCCTTGCCGAAACTGCTTGCGAGCGCGGCGAAGGCGTTTCCGATCATCACGCTGCACGTGCCGGACGCGGATACGGGCGGCTATGCCTGCTATATCGGGCGCGTGGTGGCGCTGAATACAGCATCGGTCGATTTCCATCACATCACGCCGGATGGCGCGTGGGAGAAGTCGCTGGCGGAGATTCCTTTCAGCGAGATCGTGCGCGTGGATTTTGGCGGCGACTATGAAGACGCGCTGTTTCTGGTGGCGGGAAAGCCGCGTCAGATACGCTCGCGGACGTGACCCGTTTGCGTCCAGTACAGGTGGAAGGGGCGTAGCGCCTCCTGCCGCACCAGGCGGGCTTCGACTTCCGATATGACGAAGCGGGTGACGTTCGGCAGGTCGAGGCCGGCGACTTCAGGCAGGGTGAACCAGCGCAGGTCAGCCAGTTCGCGTCCGTCGATGGGTGCGCGATCGTCGATCAACGCGTCGGCTGCGTCGGCCATGAAGAAGCGCGCGTCAAATCGCTTGTGGCGCATGGGGGGCGTGATCGCACGGCCGAGGAAATGGAAGTTGGCGAGGCAGGGCGCTGCGCCCTGCGCGTAATAATCCATCCATGCTGAGGGTACGTCACCCATGCCGCTGGCGGCGCGGCCCACGATCAGGCCGGTTTCCTCGAAGACTTCGCGGATAGCGGTGAGCGGGAAGGCGCGGGTCGGGCGCTGTGCGCCGATGGCCAACCGTTCGTGCTGCTCGGCGGCAAGCTCCGTGAGCGAAGGCGGGAGCGCATCGTCGTCATCGACCCGCCCGCCGGGGAATACGTACTTGTTCGGCATGAAGTCATGCCCCTCCGAGCGGCAGCCCATGAGGATGCGCGGACCATCCGGCGTGCTGCGATAGAGGATCAGCGTGGCGGCGTCGCGCGGCGTGGCCGGGTTCGCGATGAGATTGGCCGGATCTTCGCGCAGGAGATCGTCTTCCGACAGGCTTTTGGCGGCGGCGGCTTTCGCGGCGGCCACCTGGGCGGGATCGTTGTCCGGGTCGAAGATATTGGTCATGAATTGAGTTGGACCAGCGGCGGGCCGTTGGTCAACTCGTAGGGTGCATCTTGATGCCCCCTACGAATTTCCGGGCCCTGCGTTACCGCTTCTTGCCCTTGTTTTTCCCGTAGCTCGCCTGGCCCTTCCTTTTCGCCGAGTGGCGGACGTTGGGTGGGCGGCCGCCGCCGTCGTTGGAGCGCTTGCGCGGACCGTTGCCGCGGAAGTTGCCGGTGTCGCGTTCCGGCATCTTGAGATCGGTACGGCGAGGGCGAGGCGGCGATTGCATGGAGAACAGCAGGCCGCCGGTGAGGGGCGTCGCCTCCATCAGCTTGACCTGAACATTCATGCCCAGTTCGTAGCGCTGGCCCGAACGCTGTGCGACCAGAGCGGCGCTGGATTCATCGTGGATCCAGTACTCGTCAGAGAGGCGCGCGGCCGGGATGAAGCCATCCGCGCCGTTTTCCGCCAGGCGGACAAAGAGGCCCGAACGGGTGACGCCTGCGATGCGGGCGTCGAAGATCGCGCCGACGCGGTCAGCCATGTAGATGGCGAGATAGCGGTCGGTGGCTTCACGTTCCGCCGCCATGGAGCGGCGCTCCGTCATCGTGACGTGTTCGGCCATCTCTTCGAGGCGGACGCGATCCTGATCTGTCATGCCGTCCGGACCCAGACCCAACGCGCGAATGAGCGCGCGGTGGACGATGAGATCGGAGTAGCGGCGGATCGGCGACGTGAAGTGCGCGTATTTCAGCAGGTTGAGGCCGAAGTGGCCGAGATTCTCGTGGGCGTAGCGAGCCTGCGCCTGCGTGCGCAGCACCATCTCGTTCACCAGATGCTCGTTCTCGGAACTCTTCACGTCAGCCAGCAGCCGGTTGAAGCGCGAGCCGGTGATCTTCTCGCCGCGCGTCCATTTCAGGCCGATAGTCGGCAGGAAGTTGGAGAGGGCGTTGACCTTCTCCTCGCTGGGCTCTTCGTGCACGCGATAGACCAGCGGCGAGCGCTTGTCTTCCAGCGTTTCGGCGGCGCAGACGTTGGCCTGGATCATGAACTCCTCGATCAGGCGGTGGGCGTCGAAACGCTCGCGCAGGCTGATGGAGGCGATCTTGCCGTCCTCGCCGATACGCACGCGGCGCTCCGGCAGGTCGAGATCGAGCGGGGCGCGGCCTTTGCGGGCCTTGTCCACGCACCAGTAGCTATCCCACAGCGGCTTCAGCACGCTTTCCAGCAGGGGCTGGGTCTTGTCGTCTGGGCGGCCGTCGATGGCGTCCTGCGCCTGGCGGTAGGACAGCTTTGCGGCGGAGCGCATCTTGCCACGAATGAAGCGGTGTTTCGTCTTCGCGCCGCTGGAATTGAAGAACATCTCGACGGCAAACGTCTCGCGCAGTTCGCCTTCACGCAGCGAGCAGAGATCAGCCGACAGGTGTTCCGGCAGCATGGGCGAAACGCGGTCCGGGAAGTAGGTGGAGTTGCCGCGCCGGTAGGCTTCACGATCCAGCGCCGTGCCGATGCGGACATAAGCCGAGACGTCAGCGATGGCGACGATGACGCGGAAGCCGCCATGACCGTCGGGCTCGGCATAGACGGCGTCGTCATGGTCGCGCGCGTCTTCCGGGTCGATGGTGATCAGCGGGATGCGGGTGAGGTCTTCGCGCGGGGCCTGGGCGGGCTTCGCGATATTGGCTTCCGCGACTACGGCTTCCGGGAATTCATCCGGCACGCCATGGGTGTGCATCGCGATGATGGAAGCGGCGCGCGGATCATCGAGGCGGCCAATGACTTCGACAACGCTGGCGCGGCGCGGGCCGTAGCCACGAGCCGGGCGGGCCTGAATGCGTACGAGATCGCCGTCCTTGGCATCGCGCGCGTCGGCTTTCTCGATGATGAAGTCGCTCTTTTCCTTTCGCGATGTCGGCTGGACAACGCCGCCATAGCGGTTGGCTTTGTAGGCGCCGATCAGCGAGGTTTCCGGGGCTGCGTCGATCTTCTTGATGGCGCGGGCGCGCCATGTGCCGTCGCGGGTTTTCTCGATGCGGCAGAGAGCGCGCTCGCCGACGCCGATGGCGACTTCGCGGTCTTTGCTGGATGAGCCCTGATAGAAGATATCCGGGCCATAGGGGCCTTCCGGGCCCATGGTGCGGCCGATCAGTTCGCCGCCCTTGTCGATCCGCTCGAAGCGGACGATGCCGGTTGGCGGGGGAAGTTCGGCTGGCTGGAAGGCGCGCTTGGCGGTGCGCACGAGCGCGCCTTCGGCTTCAAGCTCGTTCAGGATGCGCCGTAGCTCGGGCTTGTGTTCGGTCGGAACATTCAGTCCCCGCGCGATATCGCGCTTGGCACCATGGGTCGGGTGCTTTTCGAGATAGTCGAGGACCATCTCTTTCGTGGGTGGACCGTCCACCTTTGATGAGCGAGGGGGGCGGGGTGTTCGGCTCATGCCTCTGCTTTTGTCGCCTTCTTCGCGGGTTTGGATTTTGCCGCGGCCTTCTTGGCGGCGGGTTTTTTCGTGGTCGTTGATTTCGTGTCTCCAGTGGATTTGGCTGCTGCCTTCTTGGCAGGAGCCTTCGCCGCCGTCTTGGCGGGGGCTTTGGCGGCCTTCTTGGCCGGGGCCTTGCCGCGCTTGCCCTTCATCTTGGTTGAGGGAGCTGCGGCTGCGCGGGCGTCCACCAGCTCGATCGCCTGTTCAAGCGTGATCGAGGCCGGGTCTGCGCCGCGCGGGATGTTCGCGTTGATCGTCCCATGCTTCAGATAGGGGCCGTAACGGCCGTTGAAAAGGTTGATGACTTCGCCGTCGGTGTGTTTGCCCAGTTCCTTGAGCGGGGCCACGGCTTGGCGGCCCCGTCCGCCGCCCTTGCCGGCGCGCTTTTCGGCGATGAGCGTGACGGCCCGGTTCAGGCCGACTTCAAACAGCTCGTTCACGTCAGGCAGGCTGGCGTAGGTGGTGAGGTGTTTCACATAGGGCCCGAAGCGGCCGAGATTGCTGACGATGGGTTCGCCGTCTTCCGGATGCTTGCCTACTTCGCGCGGCAGCGAGAGCAGTTTGAGGCCTTGTTCGAGATTGAGATCCGGCACTGACCATCCGTTGGGGATGGACGAGCGCTTGGGCTTTTCGCCCTTCTCGACGGGGTCCGGGCCGAGCTGGACATAGGCGCCGAAACGGCCGGACTTGAGGAAGACCGGGATGCCGTCCGGATTGTTGCCGAGCACCTTGCCGTCGGGCGGGATGTCGGTCTGGCCTTTCTGTTCGGCGCCAAAGGGACGCGTGAACCGGCACTCGGGATAGTTCGAGCAGCCAACGAAAGCGCCGAACTTGCCAAGCTTCAGCGAGAGCTGGCCCGTGCCGCATGTCGGGCAGACGCGCGGATCAAGCGCGTTTCCTTCCGCGTCTTCCTTTTTCGGGAAGAGATAGGGGCCGAGAGATTCATTGAGTGCGTCGATTACGTTGGACACGCGCAGTTCGGCTGTTGCGCCGATTGCGCCGTTGAATTCCTTCCAGAAGTCGCGAAGGAAATCCTTCCAGGCGAGCTTTCCGTCGGAAACGAGATCGAGCTTCTCTTCCAGGCCTGCGGTGAAATCGTATTCGACGTAACGCGCGAAGAATTTCTCGAGGAACAGCGTGACCAGACGGCCCTTGTCCTCGGGAATGAAGCGCTTCTGTTCGAGTTTCACATAGTCGCGGTCGATCAGCGTAGAGAGCGTCGAAGCGTAGGTGGACGGGCGGCCGATGCCGAGTTCTTCCAGCTTCTTGACGAGCGAGGCTTCCGAGTAGCGCGGTGGCGGCTCAGTGAAGTGTTGCGTGTGCGTGGCTTCGACGAGTTTGGGCGTGTCGCCCTGATTGATGACGGGAAGGCGGCCGCCATCCTCGTCGTCGCTCTCGTCCTTGCCTTCCTGATAGAGCGTCAGGAAGCCATCGAACTTCACGACCTGGCCGGTCGCGCGCAGCACGGCCTTGCGGTCATTGGACGGGATCTCGATCGTGGTGCGCTCGAGCGAGGCGGCTTCCATCTGGGACGCGACTGCGCGCTTCCAGACGAGTTCGTAGAGACGCGCCATGTCGGGTTCGAGATGCAGGTCGCCGGGGCGGCGGTCGAAGTCGGTGGGGCGCACGGCCTCGTGGGCTTCCTGCGCGTTCTTGGCTTTCGACGTGTAGCGGCGCGGGCCGTCGGGCAGGTAGTCCTTCCCGTAGTTGCGACCGATCGCGGAACGGGCGGCGGCGTAGGCTTCCTCGGCCATCTGCACGCCGTCGGTACGCATGTAGGTGATGAGGCCGACCTGCTCGCCGCCAATCTGCACGCCTTCATAGAGGCGTTGCGCGATCTGCATGGTGCGGCTGGCAGAGAAGCCGAGCTTGCGGGCGGCTTCCTGCTGCAGCGTCGACGTTGTGAAGGGGGGCGGCGGGTTGCGCTTGACCGGCTTGGCTTCCACCGACGCGACGCGATAGGCGCCGGCTTTCACGGTGGCGAGCGCCTTTGCGGCGGCAGCAGCATTCGGCAGCGAGAATTTCTGCAGCTTCTGGCCGTCGAGTTCGGTGAGGCGGGCTTCGAACTCGCTGCCGTTCACGGCGAGCCGGGTCTGAACCTGCCAGTATTCCTGCGTGATGAACTTCTCGATCTCGACTTCGCGATCGACGACGATGCGCAGCGCGACAGACTGGACGCGGCCGGCGGAGCGCGAGCCCGGCAGCTTGCGCCAGAGAACCGGCGAGAGCGAGAAGCCGACGAGATAGTCGAGTGCGCGGCGGGCGAGATAGGCGTCGACCAGCTGCTGGTCGATCTGGCGCGGGTTCTCGATCGCTTCGGTGACGGCCTTCTTGGTGATCGCGTTGAACGTCACGCGCTGGATCGTCTTGCCCTTCAGCACCTTGCGGGCGTTGAGCGCTTCAAGAACGTGCCACGAGATCGCTTCCCCTTCGCGATCAGGGTCGGTTGCGAGGATCAGGCCGTCGGCATTCTTCACCGCGTCGGCGATTTCCTTGACGTGCTTGATCGATTTTCCATCGATGTCCCACGCCATCGCGAAGTCCTCGTCGGGCTTCACGGAACCGTCCTTTGAGGGCAGGTCGCGGATGTGCCCGTAGGACGCCAGCACCTTGTACCCGGGGCCCAGGTACTTGTTGATGGATTTGACCTTGCCGGGTGACTCGACGACGACGACCTGCATTTTTCCTCAATAATTTCAGTGTATTTGGGGGAGGTTGCGGCGGGAAGTTGGGGGCCATGGCCGGGAATGTCAATTCGCGGAGCCGTGTGGTCCCAGCCCTCCCCCGTAGGGGGAGATATATTTCAGAAGTGTGTCACACGGCCCTGGAGGCGGTTCCGCCGACATGGGTCTGGGCGTGTCCGGCGAGTTCCAGTTCGGCCAGTGCGGCCAGCACGAGGCGGTGCGGAGCATCGACGGCGCGGACTATTTCCTCGATGCGCATCGGCGTTGGACTGAGGGCTTCGCGGACGGCGCGAAGCAGGGCTGGCGGCACATCTGCATCGCGGGCGTCGAAGCGATCGGCGAAGGGCTCGTCGAAGGTTGGAGGGGCGATGCCCTCCATCTCATGCAGAACGTCCTCGGCGGATTCGATGAGCGCGGCGCCTTGTTTGAGGAGGCGGTTGGCGCCGCGTGCGCGCGGATCAAGTGGCGAGCCTGGAACAGCCATGACTTCGCGGCCCTGTTCCAGCGCGAAGCGGGCGGTGATGAGGCTGCCGGAGCGATCGGCGGCTTCGACGACGATGGTTGCAAGCGAGAGGCCGGAGATGACGCGGTTGCGCTTCGGGAAGTCGCGTGCTTGCGCGACATAGCCGAACGGGGATTCCGAAACGAGGCAACCGCGCTGGGCGAGTATGCCGTAGAGCTGTTCGTGTTGCGGCGGATAGATCTGGTCGATGCCGCCCGCGATAGCGGCGACCGTGCCGGTTTCCATCGCGGCGCCGTGGGCTTCGCCGTCAACACCACGCGCCATGCCGGATACGATGACATAGCCCGCCTGTCCGAGGTCGCGGGCAAGATCGCGCGCCATGCGGCGGCCGGCGGCGGAAGCGTCGCGCGCGCCAACCATGGCGATGGAGGGGCGGTTGAGCAGGTTGCGATTGCCGCGAATGGCGATGACCGGCGGCGGCGCGTCGATGGCGGCGAGGCAGCCGGAATAGTCGGGCTCGCAGGCGGCGAGGTGGGCAGCGCCGAGTTTGGCAGTGGCGTCGATCTCGCGCTGTATGTCAGCGGGGTCGGCCGCCCGGATTTCGGATTTGCCGCCGGCCTTCTTCGCCAGCGCAGGCAGGTCTTCGAGAACGGCGGCGGCGGAGCCGTAGCGTTCGAGCAAATGGAAGAAGGTGATCGGGCCGATACCGCGTGTCCGCGAAAGTCTCAGCCAATCTGCCCGCTCTCCCCCCGTGAGCGTGCGTCGTTTCATCCGGCACTCTCCGGCGGCGGATCGACCGCTGCTTTTTTCTTCGAGCCGATTTTCGGTTCTGTCCCCGCGAGGATGCGATGGATGTTGGCGCGATGGCGCCAGTAGATCAGCACGGCGAGCGCGCCGAAGACGATCCAGTCATCGCCCAGCGGGTTGATGAAGTAGGCGACCACGGGCACGGCAATGGTCGCAACCAGCGCGGCGAAAGACGACATGCGGAAGATCGCAGCGGTGAGCAGCCAGATCGCGCCGAACGCAAACGCCGCCTGCCACATCGCGGCTAGCAGCAGGCCGATATAGGTCGCAACGCCTTTGCCGCCCTTGAATTGCAGCCAGACAGGATAGCAGTGGCCGATGAAGGCCGCTGCGCCGCCGATCAGGCCGAGGCTGTGATAGTAGCCCGGCGTGAAATCCGCTGTGTACTGCCCGGCATAGAGCGCGGCGCCCCAGATACAGAGAAAGTAGGCAAGGCCTGCCTTGCCCGCGTCCAGCAACAGCGTCGCCAGCGCCAGGTCTTTACGGCCGGTGCGCAGCACGTTGGTCGCGCCGATATTGCCCGAGCCGATAGCGCGAATGTCGCCAAGGCCCGCGAGTTTCGTGATGACCAGCCCGAACGGAATCGAGCCGAGCAGATAGCCGAGCACGATGGCCGGGCCACAGACGACGAGAAACACGCCGAGGTTTGCGAAGATTTCCATTTGCGTCGCGCCCCCGTCAGCCGCGTTCGAACACGGTCGCGCCATTGACCCAAGTGCGCAAGACCCTGCCTTCAAGCCTGCGGCCGTCGAAGGGCGAGTTCTTGGAGCGCGACGAGAGATCGTCGCGATCGCAGGCCCATGGCGCCGTTGGATCGAACAGCACGAGATCAGCTGGCGCGCCCTTGGCGAGGCGGCCTTGCGGCAGGCCAAGCAAGTCGGCGGGACCGCAGGTGACCGGTTTCAGGGCGGTGAGCAGTGGAATGTCTTCGCGAACGGCGATGCTCAGAAGAGCCGAGAGCAATGTCTCAAGGCCCACGGCGCCGTAAGCCGCATCCGCGATCGGAAGGCGCTTGTCCTCGGTCGGCTGCGGATCGTGCGCTGATACGACGGCGTCGATTGCGCCACGCTTCAGGCCATCGATCAGCGCCATACGGTCTGACTCGACGCGGAAGGGCGGCTGGACTTTGCAGTAGGTGAGGTAGTCGCCAACATCGAGTTCGTTGAAGAACAGCGAGTAGGCGGCAACCGAGCAGGAAACTTTCACGCCAGCTTCGCGCGCGCGCTCGACGGCGGCGAGCGAGCGGGCGGTCGAGATGCAATCGGCCAGCAGGCGAACGCCTGTGGTTTCCGCAAGCATCAGGTCGCGTTCCAGCGCGATCCATTCCGCTTCCGGCGGGGCGCCGCGCAGACCGAGGCGGGCAGCGAACGCGCCGGCGTTCATCACCGTGTTCTTGGACAGCGAGGGCGTATCGGGGCGCGAGGCGACCAGCACGTCGAAACTGGCGGCATAGCTCATCGCGCGGCGGAGGACGCCCGCGTCTTCCACCGGCTTGTCGCCATTGGTGAAGAAGGCCGCGCCGGCCTGCTTGATGAGGCCGATCTCGGACATCTTCGCGCCATCGAGGCCGATGGTGAGTCCGCCCGTGGGATGCACCTTCACCTTTGCGACGCTGTCAGCACGACGCTTGATGAAGTCGACCAGCGCGACGCTGTCGAGCACCGGGTCGGTGTCGGGCATGACAATGAACGTCGTGACGCCGCCGGCAGCGGCAGCATCCCCAGCGGTTTCCAGCGTCTCTTTATTCTCCGCGCCGGGCTCGCCGGTTTTCACGCGCAGATCGATCAGGCCGGGCGCCAGCGCCTTGCCTTTGGCGTCGATCTTCACGTCGGCGGCGGTTGTCTTGGTGATCGTGGGGCCGATGTCGGTGATCAGGCCGTTCTCGATCAGGATGCCGCCATTCGTGTCGAGCCCGGAGGCGGGGTCGAGCAGGCGAGCGTTGTAGATGGCTGTGCGGCCGGTCATTGCTTCGCTCCAGCCTGGGCTCCGGCCTTGGTATCAGGTGCGTTCTTGGCCAGCGTTTCCAGAACAGCCATGCGGATGGCGACGCCCATCTCGACCTGCTCGGTGATGAGCGAGCGCGTCTTGTGATCGGCGATGCCGCTTTCGATCTCGACGCCGCGATTCATCGGTCCGGGGTGCATCACGAAGGCGTCCGGCTTTGCGTGCGAAAGTTTCTCTTCGTCGAGGCCCCAGAAATGGAAGAATTCGCGAGCGGAGGGCAGATAGGCGCCATCCATGCGCTCCTGCTGAAGGCGCAGCATCATGACGACGTCGCACCCTTTGAGGCCTTCGCGCATGTCGGTGAAGACTTTCGCCCCCCAGTCCCCAGCGCCGGGCGGGGTGAGCGTGCGTGGCGCAATCAGGCGCACGTCAGCGCCGAGCACATTCAGGCAGGCAACGTTCGAGCGCGCGACGCGGCTGTGCAGGATGTCGCCGCAGATGGCGATGCGCATGCCGCCAATGTCGCCGACGCGACGGCGGATCGTCAGGGCGTCGAGCAGAGCCTGCGTCGGGTGTTCGTGTGTGCCGTCGCCGGCGTTGACTACGGCGCAGTCGACCTTGCGCGAGAGCAGCTTCACCGCGCCGGACGAGCCGTGCCGGATGACCAGCAGGTCGGGCCGCATCGCGTTGAGCGTCATGGCCGTGTCGATCAGCGTCTCGCCCTTCTTCACCGACGAGGTGGCGATGGGCATCGTGACCACATCCGCACCAAGACGGCGGCCTGCGATTTCAAATGATCCCTGCGTGCGGGTAGAGTTCTCGAAGAACAGGTTCACCAGCGTCTGGCCGGCCAGGACGTTGGCGTGTTTGACGCGGCTTCGGTTGAGCTCGACGTAACGGTCGCCCAATTCCAGCAATGTCTCGATGTCGAGCCGGTTCAGGCCCTCGATACCCAGCAGGTGTCGATGGGGAAAGCGGTAGTCCGCCATGTAAATGTCCCGCGATTTTGGGGGTGATACCGAGGGAGTCGCGGGACGGCAACCCTTGGCGGCCCTTTGGGATGGTCAACGACGGTCGTTAAGCCTGTCGATCGCGCCTTGCAGGATCCAGGCGGCGGCCAGTTTATCAATCACTTCCTCGCGGCGGGCCCGGCTGGTGTCCGCCTCCAGCAAGGTGCGTTCGGCGGCGGCTGTGGATAGCCGCTCGTCCCAGAAAGCCAGCGGAACGTCGCGGCGGGCGAGGATGTTCTGGACCAGCGAGCGGGCCGACTGGGCGCGCGGGCCCTCGCTGCCATCCATGTTGATCGGCATGCCCATGACGATGCCGACGGACTGGCGCTGGTCGTAAATCTGGAAAAGCCTGTCCAGCGAGGGGGCCAGCTTTTTGCCCCGGATGATGGTTTCAAGTGCTCCGGCGATGATCCGGCCCGGATCGCAGCCGGCGACGCCGATGGTCTTCGATCCGGGGTCGAGGCCCAGAAGGGCGCCCTTGGGCGGCAGGTCTGCGAGCGAAACCAGAGGCATGACTGTGCTTTAGCCTCTTGCGGCTTGATGCGGAAGGCGGAGGCGTCTAGGGCAGTCAACGTTGGCAAATTTGCCAGATTGAGGGTCTGAACGTGAGCGTCGACAAGAACACGGTTCGCAAGGTGGCGCGGCTGGCGCGTATTGCGGTTCCCGAGGAGCGGCTGGAGCCGCTGGCCGGGGAACTGAACGGCATTCTGGCGTGGATCGAGCAGCTTAACGAAGTGAACGTCGATGGCGTCGAAGCCATGACCACGCCGGTGGCGATGAAACTGCCGATGCGGGAAGACGTGGTGAGCGACGGCGGAATCCGCGATCAGGTTCTGGCGAACGCCCCGAAATCTGAAGACGGTTTCTTCGTGGTGCCGAAGGTGGTGGAGTAACGCATGACTGACGCATCCCCCTCCGTTCTCGACGATCCGCGCTGGCACGTGTTCAACACGACCGGCTTTCAGTGCTCGTGCGGTGCGCGCCACGTAGGTATGTTCCCGCTCCACATGCAGGTTCCGAAAGGCTGGCCCGGCGAGCCCGTTTTCGAGCCGAATAGCGCCATCCGCATGGAAGGCAATTTCCTGTCTCATGACTTCAGCGTGCTGGAAGGCAAATACTTCGCGATGCGGATGCGCCTTCCGATTTCGCTGCAGGGCGTAGGGCCGCTGGTGTTCATGTACACGGTCTGGGGTGCGATGAACCGTCCGGACTTCGAGGCGTTCGTGAAGGCTACGCTCGACAAGACGATGAACGGCAAGGTGCATGCGCCGGGCCGGCTTGCAAACAACATCAGTGGCTACACGAACAGCGCCAATCTGATGGGCACTGCTTTCCAGCAGGATGATGGCGGCTATCCGCTGCTGCTGCTTCACGGTCAGCAGGACGCCAACGATCCAAACCACCTGCTGCTCCACGAACAGCGGCACGGCATCAGTCTGAATCGCGCGCTGGAACTGTTCGCTGCGTATGGCTGTGACATGCGCGCTAGCGCGGGCTGAGCAGGACGAGCGCCAGTTCCGGCCCCACGATGAACATCTGCATTTACTTCGAGAAGCGCCTCTAGATGACAAACCTCACGCAGCTCACGCTCTCTGACGCCGTTGACGGCCTGAAGGCGAAGAAGTTTTCGTCGAAGGAGATCACGCAGGCTTTCCTGACGGAGATCGGCAAGTCGAACCCGCATCTCAATGCCTATGTCGTCGTGACGGCGGACAAGGCGCTGAAGATGGCGGAGGCTTCGGATGCGAAGCTCAAGGCCGGCAAGGCCGGAAAGCTCGAAGGCGCGCCGCTGGGCATCAAGGACCTGTTCTGCACAGCGGGCGTGCGCACGACCGCTTGCTCGAACATTCTTGGCGAGTTCACGCCGACCTATGAGAGCACGGTCACGCAGAACCTGTGGGATCAGGGCGCCGTGATGCTCGGCAAGCTGAACATGGACGAGTTTGCGATGGGCTCGGCCAACGAGACATCGCGCTTCGGCCCGCCGGCTTCGCCGTGGCGTCGTCAGGGTTCCAACGTGAAGCTGACTGCGGGCGGATCGTCGGGCGGTTCGGCGACGGCCGTGTCGGCTGACCTGTGCCTCGCGGCGACGGCCTCGGACACGGGCGGGTCGATCCGTCAGCCGGCGGCTTTCACGGGTACGGTCGGCATCAAGCCGACCTATGGCCGCGCGAGCCGTTACGGGATGGTGGCGTTTGCCTCGTCGCTGGATCAGGCGGGGCCTCTGGCCAAGAACGTCAAAGACGCGGCCTTGATGCTGGAGATCATGTGCTCGGCCGATCCGAAGGATTCGACCTCGCTGCACCTGCCGGTGCCGGAGTGGACGAAGTCGGTCGGCAAGTCGGTGAAGGGCATGCGGATCGGTATTCCAAAGGAATACCGTGTCGATGGCATGCCGGATGAAATCGAGAAGCTCTGGCAGCAAGGCATTGCCTGGCTGAAGGCCGAGGGCGCGACGATTGTCGACGTGTCGCTGCCGCACACGAAATACGCGCTGCCGGCTTATTATATTGTGGCTCCGGCGGAGGCTTCCTCGAACCTCGCGCGCTATGACGGCATTCGCTATGGCGCGCGCCAGTCGGGCGATGGGTCGCTGACGTCGACCTATGAGACGACGCGGGCGAAGGGTTTTGGCGCGGAAGTTCAGCGCCGCTTGCTGATCGGTACATACGTTCTGAGCGCCGGGTATTACGACGCATATTATCTTCGGGCGCAGAAGGTGCGGACCAAGATTCTCGAGGACTTCGAGAAGGCGTTCGAACAGTGCGACGCGCTTCTGACCCCTGCTACGCCGAGCGCGGCGTTCGGGTATGGCGAGAAGGGCGATGATCCGGTCGAGATGTATCTGAACGACATCTTCACGGTGACGGCGAACCTTGCCGGGCTTCCTGCGATTGCCGTGCCGGCGGGGATCGATCATCAGGGGCTGCCGCTTGGCCTGCAGGTGATCGGCAAGGCGCTGGATGAAGAGGCGTGCTTCAAGGTTGCGGGCGCGATCGAGCGGGCGGCCGATTTCACGGCGCGGCCTGCGCGCTGGTGGTAGGTGAAGCTCGCACCCGAGAAGCGGAAGATGATGGCGTTCACGGGGTTCATCCCGGCCATCGCGATTGCGGCGGGGCTTCTTTCGCTTGATGCGGACAGCGCTTTGCGCGCGCAGTACTGGCCGTGGTTGCCGCTGGCGGCGCTGGCGATCGGCGTTGCGGGAAGCACGCTGTTCTGGCTGGTTTTCGTGCCGTGGCGGGATGACCGCAAACCGGGCGATAAGCGTGACTGATCGTCTTCTGTAGCTGGCGTGCGTTGACGCTGGAACAGCGATTTGCTGACACGGGGGTGTCAGCACAGAGCTGCCAGAGAGTTGCGTCATGAGCCTGTTCGCTGATTCCATTCTGCTGAAACCCGCCGGGGAGAACCTGTGGGCGGGGGAGGCCGATCTGGCTTATGCGCATCAGGGCGGACGGTTTGGCGGATGGACGGCGGCGGTGCTTTTGCGCGCGGCGATGATGGAGCCCGGAGAGCGGGGCGATCCGCTGTCGCTGACGGTGCTGTACACCGATGCGATCGGTGATGGGCCGGTTGAGGTGTCGACCCGGCTTCTGCGGCAGGGCGCGCGGTTGCAGTTCTGGCGCAGCGAGATTTCGCAGCGGGGCAAGCTTTGCGCGCACGCGCAGGTGACGTTCGGGGTGCGGCGGAAGACGACGGCTTTTACCGATGCCGTGATGCCGACAGCGCCCCCGCCGGAGAGCGAGAAGCTGGTGGAGTCGGTTCCGCCCGTGCCGTTCGGGCAGCAGTTTTCCTCGCGTTGGGCGACGCCTTCGCCCTTGCTTGCGCCGGTGGATGGACCGGCCAGTTCGCTGTTCTGGCTGAAGGACAAGCACGGGCGCGGGATCGACCATGTGTTGCTGGCCGCGATGGCCGACTTCGCGCCGCCGCGCGTGGTGTATGCGACGAAGAAGTTCATGAACTCATCGACGGTTTCGATGACGGTGCATTTCCATGCGACGGATGACGAGCTGGTTGCGGTGAACGACCGCTATGTGCTGAGCGAGGTTCATTGCCGGCGCTGTGAGGGCGGGTATTACGATCACGAGCTGAAACTGTGGAGCCAGTCGGGCGCGTTGCTGGCGACGAGCGAGCAGGTGGCGGCGTTTCGCGATTAGGGCGTGCGGGAGCGTACTCGCAGGTGAGCCTGCGAGGTGTGAGTTTTGGCTTTCGGCAATTGAGTGACGTGGAGGCCCGCACGGTTGCGCGAAGAGGCCCCCTCCGTCTCGGCGCGAAGACGCGCCGATCCACCTCCCCCAGTCCTTCGGACTGATGGAGGCAAAGCACCGTTCTCTTGCCTCCCCATGCGTAGCAGGGGGAGGTGGATCGATGCGAAGCATCGAGACGGAGGGAGAGGGGGCGGCGGGTGCGAGCCTTGACGGCGTCGTGCTTGCGCGATGGTTCCCGGATAGCGCTTTGCGCTTCCGGGATGACAACGTGTGAGGCCTAGGCGTTCAACCGCTTCACGAACCATTCGGTGAGGTGGTTCCAGACCTGTTTGTCGGCTTCGTCTTCGACGCCGTGTTCCAGGTTGGGGTTGTCGTTGATCTCGATGACGATGGGGCCTTCTGGGCCGGTCTTGATGTCGACGCCGTAGAAGCCGTCGCCGATGAGGTTGGCGGCGCGGACGCCGATGTCGACGACGTCCTGCGGGGCTTCGGCGATGGCGATGGTCTTATGGCCGCCTTCGATGGAGCGGCCGTCAGGCATGTGGTTCATGATCTGCCAGTGGCCGCGGGCCATCTTGTACTGGCAGACGAAGAGCGGGCGCTTGTCGAGGACGCCGATGCGCCAGTCGAAGTCGGTGGGGACGAATTTCTGGGCGATGCAGAGGTCGGACTCTTTCAGGAGTTCTTCGACCACAGCTTTCAGTTCGACCATGTCCTTGGCCTTCTTCACACCGCGCGAGAAGGAGCCATCGGGGATTTTAAGGACGACCGGGAATTTGAGGCGGTCAGCCACTTCTTCCAGATTGGTCTTGTCCTGGATGATGATCGTCTCGGGGCACGGCAGGCCGGCACCGAGGAGGCGCTCCCACAGATAGACCTTGTTCGTGCAGCGCATCATCGAGACGGGGTCGTCGATGACCGGCATGCCTTCCTGCACGGCGCGGCGGGCGAAGCGGTAGGTGTGGTTGGTGATCGAGGTGGTCTCGCGGATCATCAGGGCGTCAAATTCCGAGAGACGATCCAGTTCCTTTTTCGAGATCGGCTCGATCTCGACACCTTCCTTTTCGGCGAGGCGGGCCCAGTGTTTCAGGCTTTCGATATTCGAGGGGGCGAGTTGTTCGTTGGGGTCGTGGAGGACGGCGATCGACCATTTGGCGATGACGCGGGCCTTGGGGTTCTTCCAGACGCGGCCGGTATAGGTGGTGAGACTTTCGACGAAGAATTTCAGCTCGTCATCCTCGAGGCGCGTGAAGGGCGAGAGCTTGATGCGCTTGACCTTGTATTTGCCCGGCTGGCCGTTCTCGCTGGTGGTGACGATGAGGACGGGCGCGCGATACCAGTCGAAAAGCTGGCGGGCGAATTTGCGGAAGCGTTCGTCCTGAACCTCGCCGAAGCAGACGATCAGGCGTTCGGGGACGGGGCCGTTCTCGGGGAATTTGTCGAGGTCCTTGTTGAGCAGTTCTTCCAGGACCGAGATCGCATCCTCGTGCATGTCGCGGTCGTAGAGGTCGAGCATGGTTTCGACGGTGGGGATGACGCGGTGGCCGCGCGCTTCGCCCAGCAGCGAGGCGTAGTAGCCGTCGGTCTGGTAATTGTAGCTGCGGGCGAGGTTGATGATCTTGGGGCGCGCGCCGGAGAGCAGCTTGGGCTGAAGCACATAGTCGCGCGAGGTCATCATGCGGAAAGGCGCGCCGAGGGAGGCAAGGTCCCGCAGGTCGTCAGCGATCAGGATCCAGTCGTTGTTCACGGGAGGGCCAGTTGTTTTTCAAAGCGGAGGGCGGGAGCGCCATCCTGATAATAGTTTTCGTAACGCCCGATGCGACGGTAGCCGAGGCTTTCGTACAGGGCGATGGCGGGGCGGTTCTTTTCGCGGACTTCGAGCCGCAGGCGATCACAGCCGCGCTTCATGGCCGAGCGCTCGAGCGCGTCCATCAGGCGGCGGCCGACGCCCTTGCCACGGGCCACGGGGAGCGTGGCGATGGAGTAGAGGCGGGCGAGGGTGGAGGTGGAGCGGTAGAGCAGGAGGGCGTAGCCGGCGGGGGCCGCGCCGAGGGTGGCCAGCAGCACATCGGCGGTGTCGGACCGGAGGTGGTGGCCCATGGCGCGGGGCGAGATGCGATCCTGCGTGAAGCTGGTGGTTTCGATGGCCTGCAGGGCGGCGGCGTCGGCGGGCGTGGCGGCGCGGATGGCGACGCGGTCTTGCGTCTTGCCGGCGGACGGGGCGCGGGATCTGGCGAGGGCGCTCATGCGCGGAAGGCGGCGATCTGGTTGGCGAGGCGGCGCACTGGGTTGCCCATCAATCTTCGCGGCTCTGGCCCCCACAGCCACCTTGCTTTGCAAGGGTGAGCGAAGTGGCGGGATTAATACCAATCGAGTGAGTCTGTCGATAGACTTTGGCGCTCGACTTGAGGCGGGAGTGCGGCGGCTGCTGGACCTGCCTGTGAAGCGTGCGGATGACGGAGGTGCTAGAGCGATGGGCATGAGCATGAGGGGCGTGGGGCTGAGGCGCGAGACCCTGACATGGGGTGTGCTGGGGCTGATCTCCGGGCTGGGGATGGCGATGGCGGCGCACCTGCTGATCGCGCCCGATGTGGGGCCGCCGCCGGCGATACCGTTCCAGGACAAAATCTTTCACGCGATCTGCTTCGGATGCCTGACGGGGCCGGGCGTGCTGGTGCTGCCGAGGCGATATCTGTGGTTCTGGCTGGCGCACATGGTGGCGCTGGGCGGGGGGATCGAGATCGTGCAGGCGCGGGGCGATGAGGGACGGTCTGGCGATGTGCTGGATTTCCTCGCCGATTGCGTGGGGATCGCGGCGGCGGTTGGCGTGGGGCGTTGGTTGCGGGTGCGGTTTGAAGCGAGAGCGGCTGGGGAGCAGTGAAACTCCGGGGGGATCTGTGCGTATGTGAATTGGGTCGATTTCGGAGGCTGAGGCATGCGCCGCGAAGACGATCCCGTCACCGAGATTTCAGCTGTGCGTGAGCAGGTAAGCCTGCTGGCCGAGCAGGTGGGCACGTTGTTGGACGTGATTGCGCGTCAGGGCCAGCGCGGCGCGAATACACAGCCTGCAGAGGAAAAGTTGGCGGTGCTGGAGAGCCTGATGTGGAAGCTTCATGCCCGGCATAGTCGGCTGAAGGCTGCAGAGCGGATGAGGCTGCACTGATTTTATAGATTATTTCCCCAGCAATTGCGCGGCTCGCTCCGCAAAATAGGTGATGACGCCTGAGGCGCCGGCGCGTTTGAAGGCGCTGAGGGTTTCCACGATAGCCTTATCTTCGTCGAGCCAGCCCTGGGCGGCGGCGGCCTTGATCTGTGCGTACTCGCCGGAGATCTGGAAAACGAGGGTCGGGACGCCGAACTCGCTGGAGACGCGCTGGACGATATCCAGATACGGCAGGCCGGGTTTCACCATGACCATGTCGGCGCCTTCCTGGATGTCCATCGCGACTTCGCGGAGGGCTTCCTCGGTGTTTCCGAAATCCATCTGGTAGGTTTTCTTGTCGCCCTTGAGGACAGAGGCGGTGCCGACGGCGTCGCGATAGGGGCCGTAGAAGGCGGATGCGTATTTGGCGGCGTAGGAGAGGATCATGACATTGTCGTAGCCCTCCTCGTCCAGCAGCGTGCGGATGGCGCCGATGCGGCCGTCCATCATGTCGGACGGGGCGACGATGTCGGCGCCGGCGCGGGCCTGGATCAGCGCCTGTTCGGTGAGGACGGAGACGGTTTCGTCGTTGAGCACGTAGCCGTCGTCGCTCAGCAGGCCGTCATGGCCGTGGCTGGTGAAGGGGTCGAGGGCGACGTCGCAGGCGATGCCGACTTCGGGGGCGGCGGCTTTCATGGCCTGGATGACGGTCGGGACGAGGCCTTCGGGGTTCACGGCTTCGTCGCCGCCTTCGTTTTTGCGGGCGGGGTTGATGTGCGGGAAAATGGCGATGGCGGGGATGCCCAGTTCGCGGGCGCGGACGGCGGCCTTGGCGGCTTCATCGACGTTGAGGCGGTCAACGCCGGGCATGGATTTGACGGGGACGCGCGGTTCCTTGCCGTCGTGGACGATCATGCCCCAGACGAGATCGTCCGGGCTGGGCTTGGTCTCGCGGACAAGACGGCGGGCCCAGTCGTGCTGGCGGACGCGGCGCAGGCGGGTGGCCGGGTAGGCGCCGGTGATCAGGGACTTGGGCATGAACTGTTCCTCTTGCGGAACAGGTAGCGGTTAGGGCGCGGAATGTCACCGGGGGCAGCGGGCCGAGGCGCGCTGTTTGACAGGGGAGTTGAACAGCCGGGTGACGAGGCAATCCTAGCTCGCCTCGTCACGCCAGGACTTTGCAGGTGAGATGCCTAGTTGGCTTTGTCGATCACGTCTTCAACTTCGTCGGCCGCTTTCTCGAGCGGGCCTTTTTCTTCGCACGCGGCGAGTGAGACGCTGGCAAGGGCAGCGAGTGCGAGCAGAAGCTTTTTCATGACGGGGGTCCCTCCGTGGTCATATCCGAAAATCCCCAACGCACGATCTGCAAGATCGTTCCGACGTCGATCAACGCGGTGATGAAACCCGAAGTCGCGGCCCGCCAGACAGGCAGCTGCTCGTTTATTCGTGATCGCGGACGATTGCCTGGGGCGGACCTTCGACGAGACGGCCGACAATGGTGGCCTCGGGGAAGCCGGCGGTGCGGGCCTTGGCGATGATGTCGTCGACCGAGGCAGGGTCGGCGGCGATGAGCAGGCCGCCGCTGGTTTGCGGGTCGCACAGGATGTCGCGGCGCCAATCGTCAAAGGCGGGGGGAAGGGTGACGGAGGCGCCGTAGCTGTCCCAGTTGCGGGTGGAGGCGCCGGTGCGGACGCCTTTAAGAGCGAGGGCTTCGACGCCGGGGAGCAAGGGGGGCGAGGCGGTGATCTCGGCTGTGAGGCCGGCGCCGCGCGCCATTTCGAGAGCATGGCCGAGGAGGGCGAAGCCGGTGACGTCGGTGAGGGCGTGGACGCCGGGCGTCTGGCCAAGATCGCGGCCGAACGTATTGAGCTGGGTCGTTGATGCGATCATGGCGCGGTAGCCCGCATCGTCTAGGCGGCCCTGTTTCAGGGCAGCGCTGTAAATGCCGACACCAAGGGGCTTGGTGAGGATAAGGACATCGCCGGGTTTGCCGGTGCGGTTGGTAAGCAGCTTGTCTGGGTGGACAAGGCCTAGCGCGACAAGGCCGTAGATCGGCTCCTGGCTGTCGATGGAATGGCCGCCAGCGATGGGTATGCTCGCAGCGGCGCAGACGGACGCGCCGCCGTCGAGAATCTTGCGGATCATCTCTACCGGCATGACGTTGACCGGCATGCCGACGATGGCGAGCGCGAAGATGGGCGTCGCGCCCATGGCGTAGATATCGGAGAGGGCGTTAGTTGCGGCGATACGGCCAAACTCGAACGGGTCATCGACGACGGGCATGAAGAAGTCGGTGGTGGCCACCAGCGCCTGTTCGTCGTTCAGGCGCCAGACCGCTGCGTCATCGGACGTTTCCGTCCCGACAAGCAGGTTCGTGAACGGAGCTGACGCAGGGATGGTGGCGAGAATGTCTCGCAGGACGGCGGGCGATAACTTGCATCCGCAACCGCCGCCATGGGCCAGCGATGTCAGGCGAAGATCATCGGGCATGGCGGCTCCTGCTTGCGAGACGGCGGCAGTTTGATAGCAGGGCAGGCCGGGGCCGGACAGAGCGTTGCGCCCCGCAAGCGGAAGTGATTGCCAGGCGCGATGTCAAATCCGGGAGTTACAGAGGCAGTCGATCACGCGTCGCTGACGCAATACGACATGATCATAGACGTGCGCAGTCCGGGCGAATTTGCCGAGGACCATATACCGGGTGCGGTGAACCTGCCGGTGCTGGACAATGACGAGCGCGCCATCGTGGGCACGACTTATGTGCAGGAGTCGCGGTTTCTGGCGCGGCGCATCGGCGCGGCGCTGGTGGCTAAGAATATCGGACGCTACCTTGAAGGGGCGCTGGCCGACATGGGGCCGAATTTCAGGCCGCTGGTCTATTGCTGGCGCGGGGGCCAGCGATCGAATTCGATGGCGCTGGTGCTGGCGCAGGTGGGCTGGCGGACGCTTGTGCTGCAGGGCGGATACAAGACCTACCGCCGCGCCGTGCAGAGGCGGTTGTATGACATCGACCTCGGTCTGCGGTTTGTCCTGCTGGATGGCGGGACGGGATGCGGCAAGACGGCGATCCTCAATCGCGTGAAGGCGATGGGCGGGCAGGTAATCGATTTGGAAGGGATCGCGCGGCATCGGGGCTCGCTGTTCGGCGCCATCGCTGGCATGCCGCAGCCTTCCCAGAAATGGTTTGAGTCCTGCCTGGCGGATCAGCTGCAGCGGATGGATCCGAAGCGGCCGGTGCTGTTGGAGGCGGAGTCCAACAAGATCGGCAACCGCACCCTGCCGCCGTCGATGTGGAAAGCGATGGAGGCGGCGCCGCGTATCCAGCTGAGCGCGCCGGTGGATGCGCGTTCGGCTTATCTGGTAGGGGCCTATCCCGACGTGATCGCCGATCGCGATCTCCTGGAGGCGGTGCTGTCGCGGCTGGAGGTCTATCCGGGGCGCAAGCAGCTGGCCAACTGGCGGTCGCTGGCGGACGCGGGCGAGTTTCAGGAGTTGGCGCGGCAGGTCGTCGAGCGGCACTATGATCCGTCGTATGCGCGTCACAGCCGGAATGACCATCGGCCGAAACTCGGCGTCATCGAGATGGCGGGGATCGACGAGGCACGGCGGGAAGCGGCGGCCGCGCAGGTGATGGGGATGTTGAGCGAGGCCTAGCGGCCGCGCTTCACTGTGCGCTGCATGAAGCAGCGGAGGCGGACGTCCATCGTGATCTTCTGGAGTTCGCGGATTTCGGCTTGCCAGTCATTGAGGCGCCAGCCGGGAATCTCGCGGAAGCCGAGCTTCCGGTAGAAGGGGCCATTCCATGCCACCTTCCGGAACGTCGACAGGGAGACGCGCTTGAACGAGCGGGCTTCGGCTTCCTGAAGGCAGCGGCGGACGAGGCGGGTGCCGAGACCCTGGCGGCCATGGCGGGGCAGGACGGAGAGCTGGTCGAGGTACAGATCCTCGCCCCGGTCGGAGCACAGGGCGAAGCCGACGATTTCTTCCATGCCGTCGACGGCGACCCAGATCAGACCGTCGCCAAAGCCGCGACGTAGCCGATCCTCGGGAATCGGTTGAGTCGGCTCTCCCAGCGGGCCGAAATCGATCAGGCCGGTGCCGCGAAAGAGCGTAGCCGACGCAAGGTCTATGTTCTGGAGCTCGCCGATTTCGTTCCCACGGGCAGGGCGCACGCGATATTGCGGCGCGGGGTCGGAAATCAGAGACGCCATGGGGGAGGCCAGCCTGTCGCGGGTCTTGGTGAGGAAGTCTTGGACTAGGATTGGTAGATGACTAATGAATAGCGGCTGAACCGGACACGGAACAGAGCGCAATGACAGCAGACCTCACGTCTGAACAGAAATTGATCCAGCAGACAGCAGCGGATTTTGCAGCGGAAAAGCTGCGTCCGTATGCGGCTGAATGGGATGAAAAGAAGCACTTTCCTGTGGACGTCATCCGCGAGGCGGCAAGTCTCGGCTTCGCGGGTCTGTACGTTAACGAAGATGTCGGCGGGTCGGCGCTGTCTCGTTTCGATGCCGTACTGGTATTCGAACAGCTTTCGCAGGGCTGCATTTCGACCGCGGCATATATTTCCATCCACAACATGTGTTCGTGGATGATTGACCGCTTCGCATCTGACGAGATGCGCAAGGAATGGCTGCCGCAGCTGACCTCGATGGAGCTGCTGTCATCTTATTGTCTCACGGAGCCGGGCGCGGGATCGGATGCGGCGAGCCTGAAGACGCGGGCGGTGAAGGATGGCGATGACTACATCCTGACCGGATCGAAGCAGTTCATTTCGGCAGCGGGAACGAGCGACGTCTATGTCGTGATGGCGCGCACGGGTGTGGATGGGCCGAAGGGCATTTCCACATTCATCGTGCGGAAGGACGACAAGGGAATTTCGTTCGGCGCGAACGAGAAGAAGATGGGCTGGAACTCGCAGCCGACGCGCCAGGTGATTTTCGACGGCGTGCGCATTCCGGCCAGCCGTCGCGTGGGCGCGGAGGGCGATGGCTTCCGGTTTGCCATGGCGGGGCTGGATGGCGGACGGCTGAATATCGCGGCGTGCTCACTAGGCGGGATGCAGGAGGCGCTGAACAAGGCTCTGGCCTATGCGAAGGATCGCAAGCAGTTCGGGCAAGCGATCGCGGATTTCCAGTCGGCGCAGTTCAAGCTGGCGGACATGGAGACGGAAACGCAGGCCGCGCGGATGATGCTGTATGCTGCGGCGAGGGAGCTGGACGCGAAGACGCCGATGGCGACGCGCTGGTGTGCGATGGCCAAGCGGTTCGTGACGGACACAGGGTTCAAGGTGGCGAACGACGCGCTGCAGCTGCATGGCGGCTATGGCTATCTGAGCGACTACGGCGTGGAGCGGATCGTGCGCGACCTGCGCGTGCATCAGATCCTGGAAGGCACGAACGAGGTCATGCGGGTGATCGTGTCGCGGGATATGCTGAGGCAGTAGATGCTTGAGGGTTCCTGCCTCTGCGGCTCGATTCACTGGCGCTTCGATGGCGTTCCGGAGTCGGCGACGATTTGTAACTGCACGGCTTGCCGGCGTTATGGGGCGCTGTGGGCGTACGATTATGTGGACGGGCTGATCCACGTCACGGGCGAGACACGGGGATACAGTCGGCCCGTGAATCCGTCGCTGGAGTTTCACTTCTGCCCGGAGTGCGGCTGCGTCGTTTTCTGGCGGGGGATGCAGCCGGAAGCGGACGGACGTGCGCGGATCGCGGTGAACCTGCGGCTGGCGGAGCCGGAGGCAGTTGGCCAGATCGTG